>NZ_JBIMES010000008.1:0-260964 GCF_051262535.1 Massilia sp. CMS3.1
TTAATTAAGCATCGGTCGCCGGCGGGCAGCGTCCCGCCGGCACAACAAGAGGGGCAGAACTTCCGTTCTGCCCCTCTGTTTAACGAGGAAACGGTGATATACTTCCGCTCCTTTGCAGCACGTAGTACCTGACAAATCATTGCCGGCCTAAAACCGGTTCGCTCTTTTCCAAGGAAATCGCATGTCCGCAAATCAAAAAATCCGTATCCGCCTGAAAGCGTTCGACTACAAGCTGATCGACCAGTCCGCACTGGAAATCGTCGAGACCGCCAAGCGCACCGGCGCCGTCGTCAAGGGCCCAGTCCCACTGCCGACCCGCATCCAGCGTTTCGACATCCTGCGTTCGCCGCACGTTAACAAGACCTCGCGCGACCAGTTCGAGATCCGTACGCACCAGCGTCTGATGGACATCGTGGACCCAACCGACAAGACCGTCGACGCACTGATGAAGCTGGACTTGCCAGCTGGCGTCGACGTCGAAATCAAGCTGCAGTAATTTTTTCGGGCTGACGCGGAGTCATCCGCGCGCCGAAATACAATCAGGGCCGGGAAGGGCCGCCATCTGGCGAACCTTTCCCGGCCCTGATGCTTTTGGTCGCTCGATGAATGCGTGAGGCGATCGAGCTGCCTGCCGGGCGATTCGCCGAGGGAGTTTATCGGTCAGTCAGGGCATGGGTCATCTCGTTGCCTGATGTCAACCATGCTATGATTGGTGTCGTGGTTTTTTTGTTAACGCGACAGGCGAGGGCGGCATGAGAGCGGCACGGTGCGCAGTAATGGGATACGCAAGGCAACTGAACGAGACTAACTGGCTGACGGTGCTGGGATACGCCTGGGTGCTCTTCATGACCCTGGCGCTGCTGCCGACAGTCACACCCGAAGCGTGGCGCGCATCGGTCAAGGCGCTCGCGCTGCCGCTGATGCTGCTGGCCGCCAAGGACCTGGCTTCACTTCCCGATGTCGTGGCGCGCCTGCGCACGCTGCGCCGGCAAGGCGCCGGCTGGGGGCATTGGCTGGCGGCCTGCCTGCCTCCCGGATTGATCGGCCTGATGCGCCTGGATCGGGCCATCTGGCGCGGCTTCTTTTGCTAACTGTGCCGGCAGCCGCAAGCGGCGCGCCCGGCGGGCCTGCCCCTTACCTTCCACAAGCAGGGCGCCTATTCTGCGGCCATCGCTTTCGGCCTGTTTTCCATCATCGTCGAACTGCCAATCAACGCCGCGATCCTGCCGCTGCTGGTCGACGATGCAGCCACCGTCCGCAAGCTTCACGTCGTGTTTGCCGCAGGCAGCGTCTATACCCTTGTGTGGCTGCTCGGCGACCGCTGGCTCTTGCGCGGCGGGCACCACGTGCTCACCAGCACCCATCTCGACCTGCAGGTCGGCGCACGCGCCAGCGCCTGCATTCCACGCGATGCGATCGAGGAGGCGCAGCCCCTGCGCCAGCCGGTCCTGGAATGGCGCCGCGCGCATCCATACCGAGACCGGGAAGCGGTCAACATCACGCCCTTCGACAAGCCGAACCTGGTCCTGCGCCTGCGCGCCGGTGCGCTTTGCACGATGACACATCACGGGGTCGAGCGCAGCGGCGTGCGTTACGTGTTCCTGTACCTCGACTGCCCGCAGCAGTTGCTGCGGGCCCTGGCAGCCTGAACGACGAAGGTGTATATGAAAACGATCTGGTCGACTTTTGTTTCGTTCCTGTTGCTTCTGCTGGTGCTGATGATCTTCGGATTCGCGTTTGTCACCACCAAACCCTTGCCGATGAAACTTGGCTCAGTTGCAATGGGGCTATGTTTCCTGGTCACGTTCATCAGTGCCACTTGGCCAGACCGGCGGATCGCCAACAAACTCGTGAAGGTCTTGAATTTCTGTGCCGCTGGCTCGTTTTTCGCAGCGATGATCATGGTGTTGCAACACTATTTCAATACCGTTTCCATGACCTGACCGGAGGGGCGTCCGGTCGGTCGCGAACCATCAATCCTTCGAGCCCGTCTTCCAGCGCAAACCAAAGTTAAAGCGCCGGTCCATCATCTCGTGCGCGCTGGTGCGGCCTTGCTGCTCGAAATACTCGGCCATTTTCGTCACCTGCAGCTGGCCGCCCTGGTTCTCGATCATGGCGATCGCGCACATCATCTGGCTGCCGCCGCCATCGAGGCGCACCTCGATCGGCGCCTGGTTCGGCACCGCGATCGTGACCACGCCGTCGGTCGCCGACCAGTTCGGCACGCCTTCGTAGATGAAGGTAAAAATGATCGCGCGCCGGATCTGCGCGAACTGGTCGCCGTTGATGTACAGGTTCTCGCCGTTGTTCGAGGCGCCGGTGCGATCGTCCGCATCGAGCTTCATGTAGGGCGCGCCTTCGTATTCGCCCCAGGAATTGCCCAGCGCCTGCACCAGGCCCTTGCGGCCATCGCTCAGCTCGAACATGCAGCCGAGATCGAGGTCGATGCCGCCCGAGCGACGCCGCCCGCCCATCGCGCCGCCCATGGCCCCGCTCACCACGCCACTCAGGCGCCCGAGGAGGCCCGTCTTTTCGGGCACCGGCGCCGGCGCCGGTGCCGGCGCCACGCTCGACCGGTTCCAGTTCAGGTTGACGTGGATACGCCCGAAGCCTGCGCTGCCGCGCTTGTCGAGCGAGACCTTGTCGCCGCGCTTTTCGAGTGTGACTTTGGAGAGCGAGATCTTGGGCGCGCTCGACGCGCTTGGCGCGGGCGCAGCCTGGGCCGGCGCCGGCGCGTTGGACGACGCCGGCGCGGCCTGGGAGCCGCCGAAGTGTTCCAGCAGTTTGGCCAGGCCGCCATTGAAACCCTGGCCGACGGCGCCGAAGCGCCACTGGCCGTCTTTCCGGTAGATCTCGGCGACGATCACCGCCTTCTCGTCGCCGAAGTCGGCGCCCGACCAGGAAAAGCGCAGGGCGCTGCCCAGGCTCAAGCTGGAAGCGCCGAGCGCGCGCATGGTCTGGGCGCCGTCGATGGCGGCCACGAACACGAGTTTCGCGATCGAGGCCGGCAGCGCATCGAGGTTGACGTTGAAGCGCGCGCCGCTTGAGCGCAGTTCGAGGCGCACGGCGTCGCCGGGGCTGGCCAGCTGGTTGTAGAAGACCATGTAGCGGTCATCGGAAAGCTTGTCAGCGCTGTCGAGGCCAAAGCAGGAGACGTCGAGCGACATGCCCGGGGCCTGGACGTCGAGGTCGACCGCGAAACTGGTGCCGACGCCAAGGTCTGACAATTTGCCCTTCTGTCCGCGTGCGAAATTGTTCATGTATTTTCCCTTTCAACGTTTAACAGAGCGGCGCCGTGCGCGCCGAAGATATGCGACTGTGCGACCAGGCGTTCGGCCCAGGCGCGGTGCGTGGCAACTTCACACATCGACTCGTGCATCTTGAAGACCGCGGGGCTGTTCGCGTCCAGAATCGCACGCGCCACCGCCAGGTCCTGCGGCTTCACTTTGTAGTGCTCTTCGATCGCCACGATCTGGCTCGGGTGGATTGCCGTCTTGCCGACCATGCCGTAGGCGATATCCTCCAGCACCTCCTGGTCCAGCAGTTCGGGCAGGTCGAGGTGTTCGAAGACCGGGGCGGTGAGCATGAACCCGTGCGGGCGGAAGATCGTCACCAAACGTGCGATCACGGGCCCGAGCGGGGTGCGGTAGATGGTCATGCCGCGCGGGCGGCGCAGGCCGAGCAGGGCGAGTAAATCGTTGCCGCCGATGCGCAGCGCCAGGATGCGGCTGCGCACGCCTGGCGACTGCAGCAGGTCGCGAAAGGCTTCCATCTCGCGCTCGCTGAACACGTCGGCTGTCTCCAGGGTCGGCATCAGGACATGATCGGTGTCGCGCACCAGCCGATAGTAAGTCTCGAAATTATGGCGGGTCGCCTTCGGGATCACGAAGCCGGTCAGCTTGTGCGCGCCCGGCATGGCCAACACGCGCGCCAGCACTTCGGGGCTGCGCACGCGCACAAAACGCTCCGCTGCCACCTCCGGCAGCATGTTCTCCAGCACCACCGACAGGTTGAACAGCGCCCATCCGAGGTCGCGGTCGGCGACCGAATCTTCGGTACACAAGATCAGCGAGCGTGCCTGCGGCAGTTTCTCGCCATTTGCCACTTCCAGCAGGTCTTTATGGTTGGCCGGCACGTACAGAGACGCGCCCATCGATTTATGCATCCGATGCACTCCTGATCAGCGATACAGCTTGGTAGGGTAGCGCCGGGTCGATCTCGACCGGCACTTCTTTTTCGTCGGCCAGCAGGCGCAGGTGCGCCACGGCCGGATTGTGTGGGTCGCGCAGCAGCAGCATGCGCGGCACGCGCCGCAGCAGCACGCGCGTGGCTTCGCCGATGCCGGGTTTTACCAGGTTGACGTCCGCGATGTCATAGCGCTTCCTGGCCGCGTCGATATACGCGCGCGAGCGCTCTGCAGCGGCGAGCGTGTCCGCGGCGTCGACTGGCTGGCCATCGTCGACCTGTGCCAGCGCCAGGCGTTCGAGCGTGTCGACAAAGGCGCGTGAGCGGTCTTCGCGTGCGAATTCGTCATACAGCACGCAGCCGTGGAAGTCCTCCGGGCCGATCTGCTCGTTCAGCACCGAGCGGCTGATCAGGCCCGACACCGTCGCATTCAGGATGCTTGACGGGATCAGGTAATCCTCGCAGGAGGCCGCGCAAGCGGCGGCACCGGCCAGGTCCGACAGCACGTACAGGCCGGCATCAAGCGCGACGCCATTGTCCGCATTGAAGCTGGCGATCGAGCTGGCCAGCTCGCGTGCGATCACACCCTTGCCGGTCCAGCCGTCGACAAAACAGATCGACTCCGGTGCGTGCCCCTGCGTCAGGATATGGCGCAGGGCATTCGCGTCGATGCCGCGGTCACGCACGATCGAGACCGAATAATGCGTCACCGCGCGCATATATCTGCCTTCGATCAGGCGTTTCAGGACGACCCCGACCGGCGTGCCGCCGCGCGCCAGCGACACGATCGTCACGGGTCCGCTACGACGCCCCACGATCAGGCTCGCCAGGCGCAGGCAGTCGCGCGCCATGCGCTCGCCATTGACGCGGCAGGCTTCGTCGAACAGCGCCAGGTAGCGCGTCGATGGCGCGCGCTCGGGCGAGAGCATCTCGCTGTAGTGGCGCCGGCCCGACTGGATCAGCGCCTCCTTGTCGAGCACCTCGACGAAATCGGCCAGGGGCAGGCGCTTGAGCAGGAACCGGACATCGCTGTCCAGATAGCTGCCGGCGAAGCTCACAGCGTCTCCACGGTGAGGCTTGAAAGCTGGGTGCGGCGCGGGATGATCGCGTAGTCGCAGTCGGCCATGAAGCGCGCGTCCGAGCGGCTGTCACCCATACCGAAGGTGACGATCTCGCCGTGTTCGCGGCGCAGGCGTTCGCTGACCCAGGCCACGGCATTCGCCTTGTCCAGGCTGGTGGGCAGGATTGCGAGATTGTTGCCGTTGCGGTGCACGCAATAGCCTTCATTGCCATCGGCGATCCAGGGCAGCACCACCTCGCGTTCGATCGTCACGAGATTGGCCGCGATCTTGCCCGGGTCCTTCACCACGATGAAGAAGGGCGTGCCGGCGTCTTCCACCAGGCGCGTGCGGCCGGCGTAGCCCGTCTGCGCGCTCCAGGCGTCGATGCGTGCGGCCAGAGCCTGCAGGCCGGGCAAGGCCGCCGTCATCAGGCCATGCATGCGGCCCTGCCAGTCGCGCTCGATGCTGCCGTCGGGCTGCAGGATGATGCCGCCGAAATTGAGCACCACGTAGCTGGTAAAACCGAGATTGACGCGCGAGAACGCGTCCAGGCTGCGCGCCGTCGTCGGGATCACGGTCATGCCCTCGCTGGCGAACGTGAAAAAGGCGCGCTGGGCGGGTGTGGTGAACGAACAGATGCTGCCGTCGCTGTAATAGGCGGCCGGCTCAAGGGCGTCGCGCACGGCGCATTTTTCAAGCGTCTGGAACAGCGTGTCGTCCAGGTCAGCGAACAGGAACTTCTTCAACATCGTCCTCGGTATGGTAGTGGAACAGGCGTGCACCCAGCGTACGGGCAAGGCCGTGCAGGGCGTCGCCCGCAGGGGTCTCGTGGCAGACCAGCACGTGCTGGTACTGGCCGGGCGCCACATTGTAGATAAAATTCGGGATGCCTTCGCCGTAGTTATCCGGGAAGGTGAGGGCGTGCCGCACCGCGCCCCAGGTGAGGATGGGCGAGCGCGTGGTCGATTGCACGACGACATCCAGGCCACGCCGTTCGAGTGCCGCGCCCAGCAGCGTCGATACGTGCATGAATTCGCCGGTACCGAGCACCAGCACCTTGTCCTGCGGCGCGATGGTGGCCGCCAGCCGGTCCGCCAGGGCGTCGGGCGTACGCAGCGCGCGCGCCAGGCCGAGGCGCCCGAAGGCCGTGCCGGCGCCGCGCTCGGCCCCTTCATCGTAGCGTTGGGCCGGCGCCGCATCGACCGGGCAATCGGCGGGAGTAAAACGGTATTCGCCGGCCAGCAGCGCGCCCATGGTCGCAGGCAGGCCAAAGCGCGCCGTCAAGGCGTTCGTCGCGGCCGCGCCCATGAAGTTGGCAAGCACCGCCAGGTGCACGCGTTCCAGCAGGGGATTGAGGCGCCGGCAGGCCTGCGTCAGGTTGAGGAAGGTGTTGCCGGTACTGGCTTCGTCGTCGACCAGCACGATGGTGCGTGCGCTGCGCAGGAGCGCCTGTTCGTGCGCCGTCCCGGGCATGTGCAGGAACTGGCGCGGCGCGTGGCTGTGCGCTTCCTCGAACTCGATGATGGGCCCTGTGCCGACGCGGTAGCGCGTCGTCTGCAAGAACAGCGCTTGCTGGCCCGGATGCGCGCGCAGCCAGGCTTCGAACACGCCCTGGCCGAGACCGACGGCTGTTTCCGCCATGGCAATGAAGAGCACCGGACCCGGTGCTGCGGGGACACCTGCCGCCAGGCGCTCGTGGATCGCCAGCATGCGCTGGGGGCGCACCGGCCAGTGCTTGCCGAGCACCTTGCTGACGAACAGGAAGCCGCGCTTGGCGTTGGCACGCGCGGCAAAGCCGAGCAGCGCGTCGAGCTCGGCGGCGCCTTCATGCAGCTCGACTTCCAGCAGGCCGGTCGGCAGCTGCTGGTTCAAGCACAGCGGCAGGCTGTCGCCGCGCGCGTTCATGCCAGCTCCACGGCGCGGGCCAGTTCGGCGACACGGATGCCGTTGCGGACCGGGGGGATGTCCACGTGATCGAAGCCGTCGGCAAAGCCGCACAGGGCGATATACGGCAGGTTCGGGCCGGCCACGCAGGCCATGCCGATCCCGCCCGACATGCGCGGGTTGATTTCGAGGATGCGCGGCTGGCCGCCCGCTTCGCGGAACTGGACATTGAAGATGCCGTTCAGGCCATGCGTGCGGCACAGCTGCGCGGTCGCTTCCAGGATATCGGCGCGCTGGTCGATGCGCTGGCCGGCACCGGCCTGGCTCGATTTGCGGCGCACCACGGCCGTGACCAGGCGACCGGAGTCTCCCACGCAGTCGACGCTGTATTCGCGTCCTTCCAGGTATTCCATCAGCAGCATGCTGCGGAAGCTGCCGAGTTTTTCCAGCCCCGCGCGGAAGTCGTCAAGGGAGACGTAGTATTCGGCCCCGGCCATCAGGAGTTCGGCGCTGTTGCGTTTCTCGTCGAGTACGGCGAAACCGAGGCCGTAGATCGAATGCGCAGGTTTCACGCACAGTGTCCGGTGGCGCCGGCGCAGCGCATCGTAGGCCGCTTCGAAACCGGCCGCGTCCTCGAACTGGCGAAACTCGGCCACCGGCGCGCCGGGCAAATCGGTTTCCGCATAAAAGCGGGCCTTGTCGTGGATGAGCAGCAGGGCGGCCTCGGAGCCGGCGCTCTGGACCCGCGTGCCGATCGCCTCGAAGCGCGCGTGCGCACCGGCGATGGCGGTCGCTTCGCGGCCGGGCACGAAGATGTCGACCTTGTGCTCGAGGCAGAAGTCCACGCACCAGTCGATGTAGTCGCTTGATGCCAGGCCGGTCGGCTCAAGGTGGAATTCGTGGGCCAGCCGGGCGACGGGCGACTTCGGATTCGGATTGGTGTGGAGGATGGTGAAACGCCCATCGCGGTCGGCCTGGCGGATCAGGTCGATCGCGGTATGGACGGAGGAAAAGCTACGGTTGAACCAGACGCGCATGAAAATTCTTCTGTTGCAGGGTAGGGGGCAGTCCCGCCGACGGTGCGGCGGGACCGGGGTCTGGCGTACAGCGGGTCAGACGTTGACGCCGAAGGAGCGAGCGAGGGGGCCGAGGCCGCCGTTATAGCCCTGGCCGACGGCGCGGAACTTCCAGTCGGTGCCGGCCCGATACAGTTCGCCGAAGATCATGGCCGTCTCGGTCGAGCTGTCTTCGGACAGGTCGTAACGCGCGAGCTCGGTGTTGCCATTGGCGTTCAGGCAGCGAATGAAGGCCTTGCCGACCATGCCGAAGCTCTGGCGCCGGCTGTCCGCTTCGTGGATGGTGACGCAAAACGAGATCTTGTCGATGTTGTCCGGGACGCGAGCGAGGTCGACCGTGACCGTTTCGTCGTCGCCTTCGCCCTGGCCGGTGGTGTTGTCGCCATTGTGGACGACCGAACCGTCGGACGATTTCAGGTTGTTATAGAAGATGAAGTCATTGTCGGCGCGTACCTTGGCATCGGACTTGAGCATGAAGGCGGAGCCGTCGAGGTCGAAGGCGGCACCGTCGGTCGAACGCGGGTCCCAGCCCAGGCCGATGATGACCTTGGTGAGATTCGGTGCTTCCTTGCTCAGATTGACGTTGCCACCTTTTTGCAGACTGATTGCCATTACAGCTCCTCTCGTGAAAGAAACGGGTCGTTGTGGCGCGGCTGGTTGCCGCGGCGGATGCACTGCAGCGAATATAGCGCTAATTGACGAATTTTACACAGGGGGGCTTATGCAAGACTTAGAAGGGGCGATCCAACTCAGCTATTGCAAACCGCGCAAACCCTTGGCATAATGCGGCTCCCCGGGCGGTTAGTTCAGTTGGTTAGAATACTTGGTCGACATCCAAGGGGTCGCAGGTTCGAATCCTGCACCGCCCACCAAAGACACACTTCAAACATTCGCGCAGTCCTCAAGGATTGCGTAGAGAAAAGGCGCAACAGTGCCTTTTCTGTGCTGGCCAGCCAGGTCAGATTCCTACCTCTCCACGACACTGCGATCAACGCGCAACAGGGTTCGACATACCCCCGATTAACTTGTTGCGTCAAGCCCTTTTGCGCGCTATACTAGCCGGCTTCGGTATGGACTCGTCGTTTCATAGTCCATACGTTTTAGTAGTTCAACTACCCCCGCCCAATCGTAGGTGGGAATGGAGAAAAAATGAGCTTGGGCCTTCTCGGTCGCAAGGTTGGCATGATGCGCATCTTCACGGATGACGGGGACTCGATCCCAGTTACCGTGCTCGACGTGTCGAACAACCGTGTCGCACAAATCAAAACTCCTGAAACTGACGGCTACGCCGCAGTCCAGGTCGCATTCGGTCAACGTCGCGCTTCCCGCGTGACTATGGCAGTTGCGGGTCACCACGCTAAAGCAGGCGTCGAAGCTGGCACCATGCTGCGCGAATTCCGCGTCGAAGCTGCTCAGGCAGCCGAAATGAAAGCCGGCGACGCCGTCAACGTGTCGCTGTTCGAAGTGGGTCAGAAAATCGACGTGCAAGGCACCTCGATCGGTAAAGGCTACGCCGGTACCATCAAGCGTCACAACTTCGCATCGGGCCGTGCAACCCACGGTAACTCGCGTTCGCACAACGTTCCAGGCTCCATCGGTATGGCGCAGGATCCAGGCCGCGTGTTCCCAGGCAAGCGCATGACCGGTCACATGGGCGACGTCACCGTCACCACCCAGAACCTGGAAATCGCCCGCATCGACGCTGAGCGTCAACTGCTGCTCGTCAAGGGTGCAGTTCCTGGCGCGAAAAACGGTCAAGTGATCGTCAAGCCAGCCGTCAAAACCAAAGCACAGAAAGGAGCTTAATTATGGAACTTCAGCTCCTGAATGAGCAAGGTCAAGCCGGCGCCAACGTTGCAGCTACCGACGAAGTGTTCGGCCGCGAGTACAACGAAGCCCTGATTCACCAGGTCGTGGTTGCCTACGCTGCTAACGCACGTAGCGGCAATCGCAAGCAAAAAGACCGTGAAGAAGTCAGCCACACCACGAAGAAGCCATGGCGCCAAAAAGGTACCGGCCGCGCTCGTGCTGGTATGTCGTCGTCGCCACTGTGGCGCGGCGGTGGTCGTATCTTCCCGAACTCGCCTGACGAGAACTTCACCCACAAAGTCAACAAGAAGATGTTCCGTGCAGGTATCTGCTCGATCTTCTCGCAACTGGCACGTGAAGGCCGTCTGGTCGTGATCGAGAACCTGTCGATCGACGCACCGAAGACCAAGCTGCTGTCGCAAAAGCTGCAGGGCATGGGTCTGGAATCGGTCCTGGTGATCACCGACACCATCGAAGAAAACCTGTTGCTGGCATCGCGTAACCTGCCGAACGTGCTGGTTGTCGAGCCGAAAGCAGCTGACCCGATGTCGCTGGTGTTCTACAAGAAAGTCCTGGTCACCAAAGCTGCACTGGCCAAGATCGAGGAGATGTACGCATGAGCACCGCAATCAAATTTAGCGAAGAGCGCCTGATGAAGGTGCTGATGGCTCCGGTCATTTCCGAGAAAGCTACCTTCGTCGCGGAAAAGAACGAGCAGATCGTCTTCAAGGTCTTGCCAGACGCGACCAAGCCGGAAATCAAGGCTGCCGTCGAACTGCTGTTCAAGGTCGAAGTGGAATCGGTGCAAACCGTGAACCGCGAAGGCAAACAAAAGCGTTCGGGCCGTTTCAACGGTCGTCGCAACCACACCAAGCGTGCTTTCGTGTGCCTGAAGCCAGGCCAGGAAATCAATTTTGTCGAGGAGGCTAAATAATGGCACTCGTTAAGATGAAGCCAACCTCCCCAGGCCGCCGTGGCATGGTGAAAGTTGTGACCGAAGGCCTGTACAAAGGTCGTCCGCTCGCAGCACTGGTTGAGAAGAAATCGAAGACTGCTGGTCGTAACAACAACGGCCACATCACCACCCGCCACATGGGCGGCGGTCACAAGCAACACTACCGTCTGGTCGACTTCAAGCGCCAGAAGGACGGCATTCCTGCCAAGGTCGAGCGTATCGAATACGACCCGAACCGTACCGCGCACATTGCACTGCTGTGCTACGCGGACGGCGAGCGTCAGTATGTCATCGCCACCAAAGGCATGGCTGTCGGCGACAGCATCATGAATGGCTCGGAAGCGCCGATCAAGTCGGGTAACTGCCTGCCGATCCGCAACATCCCGGTCGGTACCATCATGAACTGCGTCGAAATGCTGCCAGGTAAGGGTGCCCAGATGGCCCGTACCGCCGGCGCCGGCGTCGTGCTGATGGCCCGCGAGGGCACCTACGCCCAGGTTCGCCTGCGCTCGGGTGAAGTCCGTCGCGTGCACATCGAGTGCCGCGCTACCGTTGGCGAAGTCGGCAATGCCGAACACAGCCTGCGCAAGATCGGTAAAGCCGGCGCGATGCGCTGGCGCGGTGTTCGTCCTACCGTTCGCGGTGTGGTCATGAACCCGGTCGATCACCCGCACGGTGGTGGTGAAGGTAAAACCGCAGCTGGTCGCCATCCAGTGTCGCCTTGGGGCCAACAGACGAAGGGTAAGAAGACGCGTTCGAACAAGCGCACTTCTTCGATGATCGTTTCGCGCCGCGGCAAGAAATAAGGGATAACACATGACTCGTTCATTGAAAAAAGGGCCGTTCGTTGACGCCCACCTGGTGAAAAAAGTCGAAGCCGCGCAAGCGAACAAAGACAAAAAGCCAGTAAAAACCTGGTCGCGCCGCTCGACGATCACGCCTGACTTCATCGGTCTGACGATCGCTGTGCACAACGGCAAGCTGCACGTGCCAGTGTACGTCTCCGAGAATATGGTCGGCCACAAGCTCGGCGAATTCGCGCTGACCCGTACGTTCAAGGGCCACGCCGCTGACAAGAAGGCGAAAAAATAATGGAAACTAAAGCTATCCTCAAAGGCGTACGCCTGTCGGAACAAAAGGGCCGCCTCGTTGCGGACCTGATCCGCGGCAAGAAAGTTGATGCAGCACTCAACATTCTGCAGTTCAGCCCGAAGAAGGGCGCCACCATCATCAAGAAGGTTCTCGAGTCGGCCATTGCCAACGCGGAACACAATGACGGCGCTGATATCGACGAGCTGAAGATCGTTCAGATCTACGTTGAAAAAGGTCCGATCCTGAAGCGCTTTACGGCACGTGCCAAAGGCCGCGGCGATCGCATTTCTAAACAATCCTGTCACATCTACGTGACTGTCGGTAACTAAGGAGTCACACGATGGGACAGAAGATTCACCCAACAGGCTTCCGCCTGTCCGTCACCCGTAACTGGGCGTCGCGCTGGTACGCCGGCAACGGTAACTTCGCTGAAATGCTCAACGAAGACTTGAAGGCACGCGCTTACCTGAAGAAGAAGCTGAAGAACGCTTCGGTCGGCCGCATCGTCATCGAGCGTCCAGCCAAGAACGCGCGCTTCACCATCTACTCGTCGCGTCCTGGTGTCGTGATCGGTAAAAAAGGCGAAGACATCGAAGTGCTGAAGACGGCGCTGACGAAGATCATGGGCGTGCCTGTGCACGTCAATATCGAAGAGATCCGCAAGCCGGAAATCGACTCGCAGCTGATCGCCGATTCGATCTCGCAACAGCTCGAAAAGCGCATCATGTTCCGCCGCGCGATGAAGCGTGCCATGCAAAACGCCATGCGTCTGGGTGCCGTCGGCATCAAGATCATGTCGTCGGGCCGCCTGAACGGCATCGAAATCGCACGTACCGAATGGTACCGCGAAGGCCGTGTGCCTCTGCACACCCTGCGCGCCGATATCGACTACGGCACCAGCGAAGCATCGACCACGTACGGCATCATCGGCGTCAAGGTCTGGGTCTACAAGGGCGACCGTTCGGTCACCGGCGAAGCACCGGTCATCGACACCCCGCCGGATGAGAAGAAGCCACGCGGCCCACGTCGCGACGACGGCAAGCCGTCGCGCGGCCCACGTCCAGCTGGCGGCGCCCGTCCAACCACTGCTGCGCCAACCGTCCGTGCGCGTCCGGCTGTCAAGCTGGCGACCCCGGCTGCTGCTGCGCCAGCTGAGAAAGCAGGAGAATAACCATGCTGCAACCAGCACGCAGGAAGTATCGTAAAGAGCAGAAAGGCCGTAACACCGGCATTTCGCACGCCCGCGGCACCGCGGTCTCGTTCGGTGAATTCGGTCTGAAGGCAGTCGCCCGCGGCCGTATCACCGCGCGCCAGATCGAAGCGGCACGTCGCGCCATGACCCGCCACATCAAGCGTGGCGGTCGTATCTGGATCCGTATCTTCCCGGACAAGCCGATTTCGAACAAGCCGGCCGAAGTTCGTATGGGTAACGGTAAAGGTAATCCGGAATACTACGTCGCTGAAATCCAGCCAGGCAAAGTCCTGTATGAGATGGACGGCGTCGACGAAGCACTGGCGCGCGAAGCATTCCGCCTGGCCGCTTCCAAACTGCCACTGGCTACCACGTTCGTCGTGCGCCAGGTCGGCCAATAACAGGAGTTGAATATGAAAGCAACGGAACTCCGCGGCAAGGACCAGGAAGCGCTGCAAAAGGAGCTGAGTGAGCTGCTGAAGGCCCAGTTTGGCCTGCGCATGCAAATCGCTACCCAGCAGCTGGGCAACACCGCGCAGCTCAAGAAAGTACGTCGCGACATCGCGCGTGTGAAGACTGTGATGAACCAGAAGGAAGCCAAATGAACGACACCACTAAAACGGCGCTGAAGCGTACGCTGGTCGGCAAAGTCGTGTCCGACAAAATGGACAAGACGGTAACCGTACTGATTGAACGTCACGTGAAGCACCCGCTGTACGGCAAAATCATCGTGCGTTCGAACAAGTATCACGCGCATGATGAGACCAACCAGGCCAAGACCGGTGACACGGTCGAGATCGCGGAAGGTCGCCCGATTTCGAAGACGAAAGCTTGGACTGTGACGCGCGTTGTAACGGTTGCACAGGTACTGTAAGCACTAAAAATTTGTCTTGCGTGGCCCGCTTGTATCTGAGATACTAGCGGGCTTCGTTCATGTGTTGCCGCAGTTTGTGTTCCTCGGTAACTGCGGCCTGTACGAAGCAATTGGAAAGTCCAATCACCCAATCAGGTGCTTCTGCATGAAGTGTCTGGCGGGACCAAGACTGACCGCAGGCCTACGGTTCACCGTGGGATTTCTTCGGCTTAAGTTGGGAAAGAAAATACTATGATTCAAACTGAAAGCCGGCTCGAAGTGGCCGACAACACTGGTGCAAAAGAAGTTTTGTGCATCAAGGTGTTGGGCGGTTCCAAGCGCCGTTATGCGAGCATTGGCGACATCATCAAAGTAACCATCAAGGTTGCTGCGCCACGTGGCCGTGTCAAAAAAGGTGAAATTTATAACGCTGTGGTTGTGCGTACCGCTAAAGGTGTGCGCCGCCAAGACGGCTCCCTGGTGAAGTTCGACGGCAATGCCGCAGTTCTGCTCAACGCCAAGCTGGAACCGATCGGCACCCGTATCTTCGGACCAGTGACCCGCGAACTGCGCACTGAAAAGTTCATGAAGATCGTGTCCCTGGCACCTGAAGTACTGTAAGGAGTCGCAATGGATAAGATTCGTAAAAACGACGAAGTCATCGTCTTGGCCGGTAAAGACAAGGGCAAGCGTGGCGTGGTTTCGCGTCGCGTCGACGCCGAGCACGTCATCGTTGATGGCGTGAACGTGGCTAAGAAGGCTGTCAAGCCTAACCCGATGACTGGCGTTCAAGGTGGTATCGTCGATAAGACGATGCCGATTCACGTCTCCAACGTCGCGTTGTTCAACGCCGCGACCGGCAAGGCTGACCGCGTAGGCTTCAAAGACCAGGACGGCAAGAAAGTCCGCGTCTACAAGTCTTCCGGCGAAGAAGTGAAGGTTTAAGATCATGGCCCGTCTACAACAGTTTTACAAAGATACCGTCGTCGCCAACCTGACCGAGAAATTCGGCTACAAGTCGGTGATGGAAGTGCCGCGTCTGACCAAGATCACCCTGAACATGGGTGTTGGTGAGGCGATCGCGGACAAGAAAGTGCTCGAGCACGCTGTCAGCGACCTGACCAAGATCGCCGGCCAGAAGCCAGTGACCACCAAGTCGCGCAAGGCAATCGCAGGTTTCAAGATTCGTGAAGGCTACCCGATCGGTACGATGGTCACTCTGCGTGGCAACCGTATGTACGAGTTCCTGGACCGTTTCATCACCGTGGCTCTGCCGCGCGTGCGTGACTTCCGTGGCGTGAATGGCCGCTCGTTCGATGGTCGTGGCAACTACAACATCGGTGTCAAGGAACAGATCATCTTCCCTGAAATCGATTACGACAAGATCGACGCGCTGCGTGGCATGAACATCTCGATCACCACGACTGCTAAGACCGACGATGAAGCCAAAGCGCTGCTCGCCGCCTTCAAATTCCCGTTCAGGAACTAAGAGCAAATGGCAAAACTTGCACTGATTAACCGCGAACAGAAGCGTGCAGACCTGGTGGAGAAATTCGCCGCAAAGCGTGCAGCTCTGAAAGCGACGATCGACGACCAGTCGAAGACCGACGAAGAACGTTACACGGCGCGCCTTGCACTGCAGGCACTGCCACGTAACTCGGCGCCGACCCGCCAGCGTAACCGCTGCGCGATCACCGGCCGTCCACGTGGCACGTTCCGTAAATTCGGCCTCGCCCGTACCAAACTCCGTGAATTCGCCATGAAGGGCGAAATTCCGGGTATGACCAAAGCCAGCTGGTAATAGGAGAATATGCAATGAGTATGAGCGATCCTATCGCCGATATGCTGACCCGCATTCGCAACGCACAAACTGTTCAGAAGACCACGGTCGCAATGCCGTCGTCGAAAGTCAAGGTTGCCATTGCCAACGTCCTCAAGGACGAGGGTTACATTGAAGATTTCGCCGTGTCCACCGAAGGTGGCAAGTCGGAACTGAAAATCGGTTTGAAGTATTACACCGGCCGTCCGGTTATCGAGCGCATCGAGCGCGTGTCCCGTCCTGGCCTGCGTGTTTACAAAGGCAAAGACGAGATCCCAACCGTGATGAACGGCCTGGGCGTGGCGATTGTCTCGACCCCGCAAGGCGTGATGACTGACCGCAAAGCCCGCGCCACTGGCGTCGGCGGCGAAGTTATCTGCTACGTAGCTTAAGGAGTAGACGATGTCTCGAGTAGCTAAGATGCCAATCGCTGTACCAGCTGGCGCCGAAGTGGCGATCACTGCAGCAGCGATCACGGTAAAAGGCCCATTGGGCACCTTGATCCAGCCGTTGACCGGCCAGGTCAAAGTAGAAAACAACGACGGCACGCTGACCTTCGTCGTGGCGGACGATTCCCGTGAATCGAACGCCATGTCGGGTACCCTGCGTGCTCTGGTCAACAACATGGTGACCGGCGTGACCAAGGGCTTCGAAAAGAAGCTGAACCTGGTCGGCGTGGGCTACAAGGCAGCAGTGCAGGGCAACGCCCTGAACCTGTCCCTGGGCTTCTCACACCCGGTACTGCACGCGATGCCTGAAGGTATCACTGCAGTGACCCCGACCCCGACCGAGATCCTGATCAAGGGTATCGATCGTCAAAAGGTTGGTCAGGTTGCTGCAGAAGTGCGCGCTTACCGCTCCCCTGAGCCTTACAAAGGCAAGGGTGTCCGTTATTCGGACGAAGTGGTGAAGCTTAAAGAAACCAAGAAGAAATAATCGGAGCTGACGATGGACAAGAAAGAATCGCGTCTACGCCGCGGACGCCAAACCCGCATCAAGATCGCGCAGCTGGGCGTGAACCGTTTGTCGGTTCACCGCACCAACCTGCACATCTATGCGAACCTGATCAGCCCGGATGCGAAGGTCCTGGTTTCGGCATCGACGCTGGAAGCAGACGTGCGTGCTGAACTGGCGGGTCAGACTGGCAAAGGCGGCAACGCTGCTGCCGCTGCCCTGGTTGGCAAGCGCGTCGCAGAGAAAGCACTGCAAGCAGGGATCACCGAAGTAGCGTTCGATCGCTCCGGTTTCCGTTACCACGGCCGTGTGAAGGCGCTGGCGGAAGCCGCGCGTGAAGCCGGTCTGAAGTTCTAAGGAAGAATCGTCATGGCAAAAATGCAAGCGAAAATGGCAAGCGACAAGCCGGATGATGGCATGCGCGAAAAAATGATCGCGATCAACCGCGTGACCAAAGTGGTCAAGGGTGGTCGTATCATGGGTTTTGCAGCGCTGACCGTTGTCGGTGACGGCGATGGCCGCATCGGCATGGGTAAAGGCAAGTCGAAGGAAGTTCCAGTCGGCGTGCAAAAAGCGATGGAAGAAGCCCGCCGCAACCTGATCAAGGTGCCCCTCAAGAACGGTACCCTGCACCACACGGTTACCGGTCGTCACGGCGCCTCGAAAGTCATGATGTCGCCAGCCAAGCCTGGTACCGGCGTCATCGCTGGTGGCGCAATGCGCGCTATCTTCGAAGTGATGGGCGTGACTGACGTGGTCGCTAAATCGACCGGTTCGTCGAACCCGTACAACCTGGTGCGCGCTACCCTCGACGGTCTGTCGAAGATGAGCACCGCGTCCGACATCGCCGCCAAGCGCGGCAAGTCGGTCGAAGAGATCATGGGCTAAGGTGAATACAATGGCAAACACCATCAAAGTACAACTGGTCAAGGGCCTGATCGGCACCCGTCAAGATCACCGCGCAACTGTGCGTGGTCTGGGTCTGCGCCGCGTCAACTCGGTTTCCGAGTTGCAGGACACCCCGTCGGTGCGTGGCATGATCAACAAAGTCTCGTACCTCGTTAAAGTAGTCGCGTAAGCCTTCGGGCTTACGTAACGGAGAAAACAATGGAATTGAATACCATTCAACCAGCTGACGGCGCCAAGCATTACAAGCGTCGCGTCGGCCGGGGCATCGGCTCAGGCATCGGCAAGACTGCCGGTCGCGGTCACAAGGGTCAGAAGTCGCGTTCGGGCGGTTTCCACAAAGTCGGCTTCGAAGGCGGTCAGATGCCTCTGCAGCGTCGTCTGCCAAAGCGTGGCTTCAAGTCGCTGAACGCTACGTTCAAGGCTGAGATTCGCCTGTCGGACCTGAACAACCTGGCCGTCGGCGATGTCGACATCCTGGTGCTCAAGCAAGCAGGCATCCTGCCGGTGCTGGCGCGCGACGTGCGTGTCATCCTGTCGGGCGAGATCACCAAAGCGGTGAACCTCAAGGGCCTGAAGGCGAGCGCGGGCGCGAAAGCGGCCATCGAAGCAGCTGGCGGTTCGGTCGCTTAAAGCGATCGCTGCCTGATCGGAGCAAAAATTGGCGACTAATTCACAACTTGGTAAAAGCGCCGCTGCCGGCTTCCCCTGGGGTCGGTTGTGGTTTTTGCTTGGCGCGTTGGTCGTGTACCGCATCGGTGCTCACATCCCGGTTCCCGGGATTGACCCGGTCGCGTTAGCGGCACTGTTCAAGCAGAACGAAGGCGGCATCCTGGGCATGTTCAACATGTTCTCGGGTGGCGCGTTGTCCCGCTTTACCGTGTTCGCACTCGGGATCATGCCCTATATTTCGGCTTCGATCATCATGCAGCTGGGGTCGATCGTCTCGCCGCAGCTGGAAGCGCTGAAGAAGGAAGGCGAAGCAGGGCGTCGCAAGATCACCCAGTACACCCGTTATTTCACGGTGGCACTGGCGCTGTTCCAGGCGTTCGGCATTGCCGTCGCGCTCGAAGCCCAGCCGGGTCTCGTGCTCGATCCTGGCATGGCCTTCCGTTTCGTCACGGTCGTGACCCTCTTGACCGGCACCATGTTCCTTATGTGGCTGGGCGAGCAGATCACTGAACGTGGCCTCGGCAACGGTATCTCGATCATCATTTTTGCCGGTATCGCAGCCGGTCTGCCGTCGGCACTGGGTGGCTTGTTCACTCTGGTCTCGAACGGTTCGATCCCTAGCTTTGCCGCGATCTTCATCGTCATCCTGGTGGCTCTGGTTACGTACATCGTCGTGTTCGTGGAGCGTGGACAGCGCAAGATCCTGGTGAACTACGCCAAGCGTCAAGTCGGCAACAAAGTGTACGGTGGCCAAACCAGCCACCTGCCGTTGAAGCTGAACATGGCCGGCGTGATTCCACCGATCTTCGCGTCCTCGATCATCCTGTTCCCGGCGACGATCGTCGACTGGTACACGCGGGGCAAGGACTCCAGCGGCCCGTTCATCGGGTTCCTGAAGGACCTGGCTGCCTCGCTGACGACCGGTGAGCCGATCCACGCGTTGCTGTATGCGGTGGCGATCATTTTCTTCTGCTTCTTCTATACCGCGCTGGTGTTCAACAGCAAGGAAACAGCGGACAACTTGAAGAAGAGCGGCGCGTTTGTCCCGGGCATCCGTCCAGGTGATCAGACCGCACGCTATATCGACAAGATCCTGATGCGCCTGACCCTCGCGGGTGCGGTGTACATCACCCTCGTGTGCCTGGTGCCGGAGTTCCTGCAGTCGGTGTGGAAAGTTCCTTTCTACTTCGGCGGTACGTCCCTCCTGATCATCGTGGTAGTTACGATGGACTTCATGGCACAAGTGCAGAACTACGTCATGTCGCAGCAATACGAATCACTGCTGCGCAAGGCGAATTTCAAGGGCGGAATTCCGACGCGATAAGCGGAAGGTGCAGAAACCGAAAATGGCAAAAGACGACGTCATCCAAATGCAGGGTGAGATTCTCGAGAATCTCCCAAATGCGACATTTCGTGTAAAGCTGGAAAACGGGCATGTGGTCCTGGGGCATATCTCGGGTAAAATGCGGATGAACTATATCCGCATCCTCCCGGGCGACAAGGTAACGGTTGAATTGACACCGTACGACTTGTCCCGGGCGCGCATCGTATTCCGCACCAAGTAAAAAATCTAAGTAAACTCACCAGGAAGAGAGTGCAAAATGAAAGTTAATGCTTCAGTCAAGCGGATCTGCCGCAACTGCAAGATCATCAAGCGCAAGGGCGTGGTCCGCGTGATCTGCGTCGAGCCGCGTCACAAGCAGCGTCAAGGTTAAGAGGAATAACGAATGGCACGTATTGCAGGGGTTAACATCCCAAATCATCAGCACACTGTTATCGGCCTCACGGCGATTTACGGTGTTGGCCGCCCACGCTCGCAGAAGATTTGCGATGCGACTGGAATCGCGACCAACAAGAAGGTCAAGGACCTCGACGATAACGAACTCGAGAAGCTGCGTGACGAAGTCGCGAAGTTTGTCGTGGAAGGCGACCTGCGCCGCGAACTGTCCATGAACATCAAGCGTCTGATGGATCTGGGCTGCTACCGCGGCATGCGTCACCGTAAGGGTCTGCCAGTGCGCGGTCAGCGTACCCGCACCAATGCACGGACCCGCAAAGGTCCACGCAAGGCCGCTCAATCGTTGAAGAAATAATCTAGGAACCGACCATGGCCAAGCAACAAAGCAGCGCAGCAGCAGCGCGCGTCCGTAAGAAAGTCAAGAAGAACGTGGCTGAGGGCATCGCCCACGTCCACGCTTCGTTCAACAACACCATCATCACGATCACCGATCGCCAGGGCAATGCCCTGTCGTGGGCGACGTCGGGTGGCGCAGGTTTCAAAGGCTCGCGTAAATCGACTCCTTTCGCAGCTCAGGTCGCTGCTGAAGCAGCCGGCAAGGTCGCCCAAGAGAGCGGCGTGAAGAACCTGGAAGTGCGCATCAAGGGCCCAGGCCCAGGCCGTGAATCGGCTGTCCGCGCACTGAACAACCTGGGTATCAAGATCACCGAGATCCAGGACGTGACGCCAGTGCCGCACAACGGCTGCCGTCCTCCAAAGCGTCGTCGTATCTAATGCAGCCGGGCGGCGTTTGCCGCCCTGTTGTACGGATATGCCGTCGTAGAAGTAAATGCCGGTGCCGTTACCCGAATTCGGGTATACTGCCCGGCTGTTGTCGCCTCGGCCTGGAGCGCCTAACAAAACCCTCATGGCGGCATTGCATTCGTCTCGCCGTACTGGCGTACTGTCTTCGACGATGCGCCTTGCCCTGAGGGCTTTGTTAGACGCTCCTCGCGGCGTCATTTTTTTTAGCCACGTCCGCTCAACAATGGGTCGGACTAGCGCCTGCCGCATCTTCAATGATGCCTCTGGGGCGTGATTAATACATCAAAGGATTCAACGTGGCACGTTATATCGGACCAAAAGCAAAACTGTCGCGCCGTGAAGGCACTGACCTGTTCCTCAAGAGCGCACGCCGCTCACTCGACTCGAAGTGCAAACTCGACGTCAAGCCAGGCCAGCACGGCGTCAAGTCGGGTGCTCGCACCTCGGACTACGGCAACCAGCTGCGTGAAAAGCAGAAGGTCAAGCGCATGTACGGCATCCTCGAGCGCCAGTTCCGCCGCTATTTCGCAGAAGCGTCGCGCCGCAAGGGCAACACTGGCGAAACCCTGCTGAAGCTGCTGGAATCGCGCCTGGACAACGTCACCTACCGCATGGGCTTCGGCTCGACCCGCGCTGAAGCGCGTCAGCTGGTAAGCCACAAAGCGTTCACCGTGAACGGTAACGTCGTGAACATCGCTTCGTACGCTGTCAAGACCGGCGACGTCATCGCCGTTCGCGAAAAGGCGAAGAAGCAAGTGCGTATCGTCGAAGCGCTGTCGCTGGCAGAACAGATCGGCATGCCGAGCTGGGTGTCGGTTGACGCCAAGAAGATGGAAGGCACCTTCCGTTCGTTCCCAGAGCGTAACGAGATCGCCGCCGACGTCAACGAAGCACTGATCGTCGAACTGTACTCGCGTTAATCGTTAGTCGGTAATCACGCCCGCTCCTCACCGAGCGGGCGTTTGCACTTCCCAAGAATTTAACACCATGCCATCAGCCTTATCGGTGTAACGAGCCGAGGGTATTGAAAAGGACATTTCATGCAAAATAGTTTGTTGAAGCCACGTATCATCGATGTCGAAGCACTCGGCGCCGGCCACGCCAAAGTCGTGATGGAGCCGTTCGAGCGTGGCTATGGCCACACGCTGGGCAACGCACTGCGCCGCGTCCTGCTGTCGTCGATGATCGGCTACGCGCCGACCGAAGTCACCATCGCCGGCGTCGTGCACGAGTACTCGTCGCTCGATGGCGTGCAGGAAGACGTCGTCGACCTGCTGCTGAACCTGAAGGGCGTCGTGTTCAAGGTGCATAATCGTGACTCCGTGACGTTGACCCTGAAGAAGGAAGGCGAAGGCGCCGTCCTGGCATCGGACATCGATCTGCCGCATGACGTGGAACTGATCAACCCGGATCACGTGATCGCTCACCTGACTGCCGGTGGCAAGTTGGACATGCAGATCAAGGTCGAAAAAGGCCGTGGCTATGTGCCTGGTAACGTCCGTCGCCTGTCGGAAGACACGAACAAGACGATTGGCCGGATTATCCTGGACGCTTCGTTCTCGCCAGTGCGCCGCGTGTCGTACGCGGTCGAATCGGCACGCGTCGAGCAGCGTACCGACCTGGACAAGCTGATCATCAACATCGAAACCAACGGCGTCATCACCCCGGAAGAGGCGATTCGCCAGTCGGCACGCGTGCTGGTTGACCAGTTGAACGTGTTCGCTGCCCTGGAAGGCACGGAAGCCGCCGCTGAAGCGCCATCGCGTGCTCCGTTGGTCGATCCGATCCTGCTGCGTCCGGTCGACGACCTGGAACTCACGGTCCGTTCGGCAAACTGCCTGAAGGCAGAGAACATCTACTACATCGGCGACCTGATCCAGCGTTCGGAAAACGAACTGCTCAAGACGCCGAACCTGGGCCGCAAGTCGCTCAACGAAATCAAGGAAGTCCTTGCTTCGCGTGGCCTGACCCTGGGTATGAAACTGGAAAACTGGCCGCCTGCCGGCCTGGAAAAGTAATTGTTGTACCTGCCCGGACAATGTTGCCCGGGCGGCTTTAAAACCCTTATCAACCGGTCCGCGGTCATGCGTCATTGCGTGAACGATCGAAGAACTGGATTTTATACACTCGAAAGGAATTACCATGCGTCACCGTCACGGCCTTCGCAAGCTGAACCGTACTTCGTCCCACCGTCTCGCCATGCTGCGCAACATGACCGTTTCCCTGCTGCGTCATGAAGCCATCAAGACCACCGTGCCAAAGGCCAAGGAACTGCGTCGCGTCATCGAGCCGATCCTGACCCTGGGCAAGACCGACACGCTGGCCAACAAGCGCCTGGCATTTGCCCGCCTGCGCGACCGCGAAATGGTGCTGAAGCTGTTCGCTGAACTCGGCCCACGTTACGCCAACCGTAACGGCGGCTACCTGCGCATCCTGAAAATGGGTTTCCGCGTGGGCGACAACGCGCCAATGGCGTATGTCGAACTGCTGGACCGTCCGGAAGTCACCTCGGCTGACGACGCTCCAACGGCTGAGTAATCGCTTCGTGAGAATGAAAAAACCAGGCCGCGTGCCTGGTTTTTTTTCGCCCGGAGAAAAGCAGCGGCCCGGGGATGCGCCGGACATAGCCTAGCGGCGCACAGCCGGTGTACCATTCGGCTGCGCAGTATCCATCAAAGGAAGTCATGTTCATCACTCGTTTTCGCGAAATGTCCACGCGCCTGCTGGCCGCGCTGACACTGCTGTTTATTGCCACCATGCTGCTGGCCGCGCCCGGCCGGGCCGCCGAGGAATTCCTCGACCCGGCGGTCGCCTTCACATTCGCGGCGCGCATGGAGGGCGAGCGCACGGCAGTGGTCACCTACACGATCGCCGACAAGTACTACATGTACCGCGAACGTTTTAAATTTACGGCAACCGGTGCGAAGCTGGGCGAGCCGCAGATCCCGCCAGGGAAGGTGAAGTACGACCAGACCTTCGAGAAGGATGTCGAGACCTACAAGGGCGTTGTAACGATCCGCATTCCTGTCGAAAGCGGGACCGTCTTCACCCTGAACGCGACCAGCCAGGGCTGCGCGGACGCCGGCCTGTGCTATCCACCACAGGAACACAGCGCGCGCCTGACGGCTGGCGGCGCAAGGTCGGAGCCAAGCCTGCCGCTCGGCGCGAACGCACAGGGGGCGTCCTCGATCGTACTGTCGTCGACGCCGCAGAGCGAAGGCGCGGTGAGCGTCGCGCGCTCCGGCCAGAACGGCACGTCCCCCAACGCGCCTTCGGCTGCGGCCGCCGCGAACGGCGGAAGCGCGCCCTCCGAACTGGCCGGCATCGACGCCATCCTGCAAGGCGGCCGCCTGCTCGCCATCGTTCCCGCTTTCGCGCTGCTCGGCCTGGGCCTGGCTTTCACCCCATGCGTGCTGCCAATGGTGCCTATCCTGTCGTCGATCATCGTCGGCGAGGGCGGCAAAACGAAACGCTCGCGCGGCCTGGTGCTGTCGGTAACGTATTCGCTCGGGATGGCGATCGTCTACACGGCCCTGGGCGTCGCCGCCGGCCTGATCGGAGAAGGGCTCGCCGCGGCCTTGCAGAACCCATGGGTGCTGGGTGCGTTTGCCGTGCTGATCGTGGCGATGTCGATGTCGATGTTCGGCTTCTATGCGCTGCAAGTGCCGGCCTCGCTGCAGACGAAACTGGCCGGCGCCTCCAGCCGCCAGGCTTCGGGCAAGCTGGCAGGCGTGTTCGCCATGGGCGCGATCTCGGCCCTGATCGTCGGGCCGTGCGTGGCCGCGCCGCTGGCCGGCGCCCTGGTCTACATCAGCCAGACGCGCGATGTGCTCGTCGGCGGGGCGGCGCTGTTCTCGATGGCGGTCGGGATGAGCATTCCGCTGCTGCTGGTCGGCGTCTCGGCCGGCTCGCTGCTGCCGCGCGCGGGTGCCTGGATGGACGCCGTGAAACGCTTCTTCGGCGTGCTGATGCTGGCCATGGCCCTGTGGCTGGTGTCGCCGGTGTTGCCGCCACTCGTGCAGATGCTCTTGTGGGCCGCCCTGCTGCTGGGCTATGGCGCGTACTTGCTGAGCCGGCGCGGGCATTGGGCGGCCATTGCGTTCGGCGCCGCATTCGGCATTCTCGGCGCGCTGCAGCTCGTTGGTGCAGCCACGGGCGGGCGCGATCCACTGGCGCCGCTGGCGCACCTCACCGGCACGCCCCAGCATGGCCTGACCTTCACGCGCGTGAAAACGGTGGCCGACCTCGACGCGGCGCTCGCCGCCAACGCCGGCAAGACGGCCATGCTCGACTTTTATGCCGACTGGTGCGTCTCGTGCAAGGAAATGGAAAAGCTGACCTTCACCGATCCGGCCGTGCAGGCGAAGCTGGCCAACACCGTGCTGCTGCAGGTCGACGTCACCGCCAACGACGTCCACGACAAGGCCATGCTCAAGCGCTTCGGCCTGTTCGGACCGCCGGGCATCATCTTTTTTGACCGCAAGGGCGCCGAGATTCCCGACAGCCGCGTGATCGGCTACCAGAACGCCGCCAAGTTCCTGGGCGCGTTGCAGAAGCTGGAGTAGCAACGCCGCGCCTCCGCGAATACAAAAAGGGATGCCGCGGCATCCCTTGTCGTTTTACTAC
Organism: Massilia sp. CMS3.1; assembly: GCF_051262535.1. Lineage (NCBI taxonomy): Bacteria > Pseudomonadati > Pseudomonadota > Betaproteobacteria > Burkholderiales > Oxalobacteraceae > Massilia > Massilia sp. CMS3.1. The sequence continues at coordinate 25,627 of NZ_JBIMES010000008.1, forward strand.
CTAAACGATTTAGCTTTGCAGCGCGGCACCGCGCTCGCCACGATGGCCGCCGTGGTCGCCGCGCTGGCCACGGTGCTTGCCGCCCAGGCGCATCGCTTTGCTGTCAAGCACCTGCTTCTGCTCCGGCGTCAGCACGGCGTACAGGTTGGTCAGGGCTGTCAGGCGCGCTTCCATGCGCGCGGTACGCTGCTTCTGGCGCTCGATGCGCTGCTGCATGCGCTGTGGCGCGGGCAGGGCGGCCAGACTGGCGCGCTCGCCACCCATCCGTGCATCCTGGCGCCCGGCCGGCTTGCCGGCAGCCATGAAGGCGGCGAAGGCCGGTTCCTGTTGCGCCGTCAGCTTGAGTTCCGCACGCAGTTTCGCCGCATGCTTTGCCTGGCGTTCGGCACGCTTGGCGTGGCGCTCGGCCTTGTGGGCGGCACGCTGTTCAAGGCTGACCGCCTGGCCATGGCGGCCTTCGGAGGCCTGCACCGCAGCGGTCTGGGCGACGGCCGTGCCGGCGATGCCAAGCGCGGTCAGGGCGATGAAGAGCTTCTTGTGAAGGGTGTGCATGTGATGTCCTTAAGTGTGTGAGTCAGTCGGGTGTGTGCCGGTTGCGCGTGCATCCACTGCTCGCTGCACAGGACTCATCATGGCGGAAAAGTGTAAGCGTAGCGTGTCCCCTGCCACGATCTTTGTATCAGTTTGTTTCCTTCCTTATTCCATATACATACAGATACAAATGCGCTGTTCACGCCCTTTGTAAGCAAGGATAATCGGCGCCATGGACAATCCATCTACTATTCTCATCGTTGACGACGACCGCGACATCCGCCAGTTGCTGGCCGATTACCTCGAGGCGAACGGCTACCGTGCGCTCGCTGCCGCCGACGGCGTCGCCATGTGGAAAATCCTCGACGAGTCGCGCCCCGACCTGATCGTGCTCGACCTGAACCTGCCGGGCGACGACGGCCTGACGCTGTGCCGCAAGTTGCGCGCCAGTTCCAGCTTGCCGGTGATCATGCTCACGGCGAGAAACGAGCCGCTCGACCGCATCCTGGGCCTGGAGATGGGCGCCGACGACTACCTGCCGAAACCGTTCGAACCGCGCGAACTGCTGGCGCGCATCCGCAGCGTGCTGCGCCGCTCGCATGCGATGCCGTCCAACGCGCCGGCCGAAAACGTGCAGCAAATGCGCTTTTCCGGCTGGACGCTCGACCTCACCGCGCGCCACCTGCTCAATCCCGACGGCATGGTGATCATGCTCTCGGGGGCGGAATTCCGCTTGCTGCGCGTGTTCCTCGAGCACCCGAACCGCGTGCTGAACCGCGACCAGCTGCTGAACCTGACGCAAGGGCGCGACGCCGATCCGTTCGACCGCTCGATCGACATCCAGATCAGCCGCCTGCGCCAGAAGCTGGGCGAAGACGCGCGGATGCCGCAAATCATCAAAACCGTGCGCAACGGCGGCTATGTGCTGGCCGGCCAGGTCACCGTGGAGCCCGCAGCGTGAAAGCCTTCCTCGGCTCGATGACGGGCCGTGTCTTTGCGACCCTGCTCCTCGGTATATTGATTTCGGCGGCGCTGACCCAGTGGCTGGCCGACGTCGAACGCCAGCGCGTGTTCGAGCGGCAGCGCGACCAGACCCTGATCGAACGCGCCGAGCAACTCATCATGGCAACCGAGATTGTTCCGGCATCGGCGCGGCGTGCCTACCTGGGCGTGGCCAACCGGCCCGGCCTGCAGCTTGAAGCCGGTCCGCTGCATACCGTCGCAGCGCAGACGACCAGCTTCACCAGGACCTTGTCCGACCGGCTCGGCAAGCAATACCAGATTTCTTCCGCTGCCGAGGGGCCGGCCGCCTGTGCCAATCCGCCGCGCATGCCGCTGCTGTACGGCCTGCTCAGCGCCGAATGGCGCGGCGCCTGCGAAAACCTGAACGTGCGCCTGCGCGACGGCGAACAATTGCACCTGTCCGTCTTGCCGCCGCGTACGCTGGTGGCGGCCGGGACCGATTACCGCGCCGTCCTCGCGCTGTTTTTCCTGAGCATCGCCGTGCTGGCCTACCTGGTTGCACGCATGACGACGCGTCCACTCAAGCAGCTGGCCCAGGCCGCGCAAGACCTGGGCAACGACATCAACCGCGCGCCGCTTGACCTGACGGGCGCGAGCGAAATCCGCCAGGCCAGCGCCGCCTTCAACGCCATGCAGGCGCGCATCCGCCAGTACATTTTCCAGCGCACCCAGATGCTGGCCGCGATCACCCACGACCTGCAAACGCCGCTCACGCGCATGCGCCTGCGCCTGGAAAAAGTCTCCGATCACGAGCTCCAGGAGCGCCTCATCGGCGACCTGTCGGCAATGCAGGCGATGGTGCGTGAAGGACTCGACCTGGCGCGCAGCATGGACGCCACCGAAAGCATGCAATTGCTCGACCTCGATTCGCTGCTCGACGCGGTCTGCGACGATGCCGCCGACGCCAACCAGCCGGTCACGCTCAACGGCCGTTCGGGCATGGCGCTGCTGGGCCGTCCGCTCGATTTGCAGCGCTGCCTCGGTAACCTGATCGACAATGCGGTGAAATACGGTCACCAGGCACAAGTGGCGGCCGACCGGGTGAATGGCGCGGCGCGCATCCGCGTGCGCGACAGCGGCCCTGGCATTCCACAGTCGGAGCAAACCCGCGTGTTCGATCCGTTTTACCGCGTCGAGACCTCGCGTTCGCGCGAATCCGGCGGCACGGGCCTCGGCCTGACGATTGCCCGCAACATCGCTGAACAGCACGGCGGCAGCATCGCGCTGGCGAACCACCTTGACGGCGGCCTGGAAGTCACGCTGATGCTGCCGGCGTACTATCCCGGGAAATGACGCTGTCACACGCAGCTGCCATACTTGCCACTTAATTTATTATTGACTGATACAGCCGCCGGTACGCGGCCAGGGACACGAATGAAAAAAAATACGCTCGTCACCATCGCCATCGTCGTGGCCGCAGCCGTCGCCGGGGCCTGGTACCTGAACCGCGGCGCCGAAGCGCAAGACGCGCAGGGCGGCAAGGGTGGCGCCCAGCCGCCCACCACCGTCAACGTGGTCGCCCCGACACGCCAGGATGTCGGCGTCGACGTCGCCGCGAACGGCACCGTCACGCCCCAGCGCACCGTCGACCTGCGCCCGCAGACCACCAGCACCATCCGCACCGTTCACATCAAGGAGGGCCAGTTCGTGAAATCCGGCCAGTTGATGTTCTCGCTGGACGACCGCAGCGACCAGGCCAGCGTGGCGCAGGCCCAGGCCGAGGTCCAGCGTGGTCGCGCCACCCTGGCCGACCTCGAGCGCCAGTACAAGCGCAGCCAGGAACTGGTTGCCCAAAAATTCCTCGCCCAGAGCGCCGTCGATACCCTGCGCAGCCAGGTCGATGCGGCGCGCGCTTCGCTGGCCGCCAACAGCGCCGCCGCGCGCGCCAGCCAGGTGAGCGCCAGCTATACGTCGATCCGCGCACCGATGGCGGGGCGCGTGGGCGCGATCAACGTCTATCCGGGCAGCCTGGTGCAGCCGGCGACTTCGCTCACCACCGTCACCCAGCTCGACCCGATCGACGTCTCCTTCACCCTGCCGGAGTCCAGCCTCGGTTCGGTCCTGGCCGCCCAGAGGCAGGGCAAGGTCGCGGTCGAAGCGACCACTGGCGTTGAAGCGAAACCGGTCACCGGCGAGCTCAGCTTTGTCGACAATACGGTCGATGCGACCAGCGGCACGATCCGCGTGAAAGCGCAGTTCGGCAACAGCGACGGCCTGCTGTGGCCTGGCCAATACGTGAATACGCGCATTACCGTGCGCACGATCAAGGACGCGGTGGTGATTCCGCAAAATGCGATTATCATCAACGCCCAGGGCACTTTCGTCTACGTGGTCGAAAAGGATGGCACCGCACGCCAGGTGCCAATTGCACGCCAGCATGGATTCGGCCTGAATGCGGCCGTCACCGGTCTGGCGGGCAACGAGCAGGTGATTACCGAAGGCAAGCAGAACCTGCGTCCGGGCGGCAAAGTGCGCCTCGCGGGCGCCAAGCCGCAAGGCACGCCAGCTGCGCCTGCAGGCGGAAAGGATAAAGCCGCATGAACTTGTCCGAACTGTGTATCCGCCGTCCCGTGATGGCCGTGCTGCTGTCGATCAGCCTGGTGCTGGTCGGCATTCTGGCCTACATGCACATCCCGGTGGCCGCGCTCCCCAGCTATAACACTCCGGTCATCAACGTCGGTGCCAACCTGCCGGGCGCCAGCCCCGAGACGATGGCCTCGTCGGTCGCCTTGCCGCTGGAAAAGCAGTTCTCGACCATCGCCGGTATCAAGCTCATCACCTCGACCAGTACCCAGGGCAACACCAATCTGACGCTCGAATTCGACACCTCGATCGACGTCGACAAGGCGGCGGTGGATGTCCAGGCGGCGCTGCTGGCCGCCCAGCGCCAGTTGCCGCTGGAAATGACCGACTTGCCGTCCTACCGCAAAGTCAATCCGGCCGACTCGCCGATCCTGTTCATGCACATGACCTCGCCTTCGATGGGCTTGGCCGAGCTGAACGATTACGCCGAAAACATGGTCTCGCCGGCCATCTCGACCTTGCCGGGCATCGCCCAGGTCACGGTCAACGGCCAGAAGCGTTTCGCGGTGCGCGTGCGTGCCCGTTCCGACCTGATGAACGCGCGCAATATCTCGATGGATGAACTGGCGACCGCGCTGCGCGCCGCCAACTCGAATGCACCGCTGGGCGTGCTCGACGGCCCGGCCCAGACCCTGACGATCCAGGGTGGCGCCCAGCTCATGAAAGCGGCCGATTTCGCCAAACTGATCGTCGCCACGCGCGACGGCTTGCCGGTGCGCCTGCAGGACGTGGCCCATGTCGAAGACAGCTACCAGTCCGTGAAAGCGGCCGGCAGCCTGAACGGCGAACGCTCGATCGTGCTGATGGTGCAGCGCCAGCCGAACGCGAATACCGTGCAGGTGGTCGATTCGGTGCGCGCGCTGATGCCGAAATTCGAGCAGCAATTGCCGGCCTCGATCAAGATCCACCTGGTGAACGACCGCTCGATCTCGATTCGCGAAGCGATCCACGACGTCAACCTGACCCTGGCCGGCACCATCGTGCTGGTCATCCTGGTGATCTTCCTGTTCCTGCACCGCCTGACAGCGACCCTGATTCCGGCAGTGACGGTGCCGATTTCGCTGCTCGGTGCGCTCTCGCTGCTGTACGCGTTCGGCTACAGTTTGGATAACATCAGTTTGCTCGGTATTACGCTGGCCGTCGGCCTGGTGGTCGACGATGCGATCGTGGTGCTGGAAAATATCGTGCGCCACATGGAGCTGGGCAAGAAACCCTTCCACGCAGCGTTGGTCGGCTCGCGCGAAATGGGCTTTACCATCATCTCGATCTCGATCTCGCTGGTGGCCGTGTTCATCCCGATCTTCTTCATGCCGGGCGTGATTGGTTTACTGTTCCGCGAATTTGCCGTCGTCGTCGGCCTTGCCGTGCTGGTATCGGCGGTCGTGTCGCTGACCCTGGTGCCGATGCTGTGCTCGCGCCTGCTCAAGGGCGGCGGCCATGTCGAGCCGCACGAGATGTCGTGGATCGGGCGCCGTTTCGAAGCCGGGTTCCTGCGTGTGCGCAACGGTTACGCGCGCAGCCTGGAGCATGCGCTGCGCTTTCGCTTCCTGGTGCTGATGCTGGCCTTCGGTACGCTGGTGCTGACCGGCATCCTGTACTCGACGATGCCGAAAGGCTTCTTCCCCGAGGAAGACCTGGGCCAATTGCGGATCACGGTCGAAGCGGCGGAAGACACCTCGTCGGCCAAGCTGATGGAATTACAAGGCCAGGTCGTCGATGCGATGCGCGCCAACAAGGCGGTGCAGGACGTCACCTCGTTCACCGGCGGCGGCAATACCGGCCGCATGTTCCTGGTGCTGGTGCCGAGGAGTGAACGTCCGGCAATGCCAGTGGTGCTTGACGAATTGCGCAAGGCAACGCGCAACATTGCCGGCGTGCAGGTCTACATGTCGCCGGTGCAGAACCTGCAGCTGGGCGGGCGCCAGAGCAAGAGCCGCTACCAGTACACGCTGCAAAGCGTATCGGGCGGCGAAATCGGCGGCTGGGCAGACCAGTTCCTCGAGCGCATGCGTGCCAATCCGAAATTCCGCGACGTCACCAGCGATTCGCAGAACCGCGGCCTGCAAGCGACATTGGACATCGACCGCGACAAGGCGGCACTGCTCGGCGTCGAGATGGCCGACGTGCGCACGGTGCTGTACGCCGCTTTCGGCGAGCGCCAGGTCTCGACCATCTATTCGAGCGCGGCCAGCTATTACGTGATCCTCGAAGCGGCCGAAGCCGACCGCTATTACGACGATGCGCTGGGCAAGGTCTCGGTCCGTTCGAACTCGGGCCAGCTCGTGAAACTGTCGAGCTTTGCCAGCGTGCGCCGCACGGTCGGCCCGATCGCGATCAACCACCAGGGACAATTGCAGGCAATCACGCTGTCGTTTAACCTGGCGCCGGACGTGCCGCTGGGCGACGCCACCGAAGCGATCACCGAGATGGGCCGCGAGATGAAGCTGCCCGCTTCCGTCATCACCCAGTACGGTGGCGACGCGGCCGTGTTCCAGGACACCCAGTCGAGCCAGCTGATCCTGATCATCACCGCCATCGGCGTGATCTACGTGCTGCTCGGCGTGCTGTACGAAAGCTATATCCACCCGTTGACGATTCTTGCCGGCCTGCCGTCGGCGGCGGTGGGCGCGCTGCTCACGTTGTGGATTTTCGACATGGACCTGACCTTGATTGCGATGATCGGCATCCTGATGCTGATCGGTATTGTGAAGAAGAACGCGATCATGATGATCGACTTCGCGCTGGACGCCCAGAGGAATGCCGGCATGACGCCGGAAGAGGCGATCCGCGAAGCGTGTATCTTGCGCTTCCGTCCGATCCTGATGACGACGCTGGCGGCGATGATGGGCGCGCTGCCGATCGCGCTGGGCATCGGCGCCGGCGCCGAGCTGCGCCAGCCGCTCGGTCTCGCCGTGGTGGGCGGCCTGATCTTCTCGCAGGTGATCACGCTCTACATCACGCCGGTCATCTACCTGTACCTCGACAAGTACAGCGGCACCGGCCCGATGACCGACGACGACGTGGCCGCGGCGGAAGCCGGCCACGTCCAGCAGCACGAACCGCAGCTTCACGAGCCGGTGAAACACCATCCGGCGCGGGCAGGCTGAAACATCCTGTAACAACCATCAGGCTGATGCACCTGTAAGCTCAGGCAAAAGGCGGCCGTGCGAGGAAGACCCAAACCGGGTAGACTTCGCATTCGCCGCATTTCGCTGACTCGGCTTTCCGGAAAGTGCTATCGATTTTGCGTGACCATTCCCATTCCTGCGTAGACCACGGCGATGTGTGCCAGCATTGCGGGCAGCCCCTGCCTGACCGTGTCGTGCCGCAGTATGGCGATCGGCGTACGAACCGCACCGGTCTCGTCGTCACGGTCCTGCTGCACTTGCTGCTGGTCGCGCTGTATTTCTATCAGCCGGAAAAGACCGAGAAAAAAGCCCGGCCGCCCGATGGCGGCGAGGTCGTCTACGTAGCGCCCCTGTCGACGCCTTCGAAACCGCCGCCGCCGCAAAAATCGGCGGTGCGCACGCCCACCAAACCGACGAATACCCCGCGCCCGCGTCCAACGACACCGCGTGTCGAACGCTTGCCCGACACGATTACCATTCCCGACGAAAAACCGGTCGAGGTCGCCAAGAAGGAACCGGTGCCTGAGGCGAAGCGCGAGGAAATTCCGCCCGAGATGGACATGGCGGAATACATCGCCAAGCGCCGCCAGGCCAGAGGCGCCACCGATCCAAGCACTTCGACCGAAGAAAGCGAAGCCGCGCGCGGCACCCGCAATGCGCTGGCCAACATCGCCGCGGTCAACAAGCGCGGCACCGACGACGCGAATGAAAGCGGGGGCGTCTTCTCGATCTCGAACAAGACCTTCCACAGCATGGATTTGAAATTCCGCGGCTGGAACCCGAACTTCAAACGCCGCTGGCTGACCTCGGTCACGGTGGAGCAGGGCAGCGAGCCGGATGTCGAGACCGCCGTGGTCAAGAAGATGATCGAACTGATCCGGCGCGAAAAGACGGGCGACTTCGAATGGGATTCGCATCGTCTCGGGAAAGTGATCACGATGAGCGCGCGGCAGAAGGATACGGCGGAATTGCACGCCTTCCTGATGAAGGAAATGTTCCCGGAACAGAGGCCGCCGGCGCGCTGACATGCGGCATGCACCTTTGCGGTGCACCATCGACAAGATTTACGGACGAGTTAGGCTGGCACCATGCCCAGCCGGTTCGTGCCTATTCCGGGTGCAGGCGGGCGACTCGTCGGAGCATGCCATGAACAAAAAGCCGCCCGCCTTTAATCCGTCACGCCGCGATACCCTGAAGAAAACTGGCGCTGCCCTCCTCGGGGGCTTGATGCCGCTCGGGTTGGCGGCGGCACCGTCATTCACTCCCGGCCCCCATTCACGTACCTATCGCCGCCCCAACGCATCGAGTCCTGCAGGCAAGCGGATGCTCAAGTTCTACGCGAAGGCCGTGCGCGCGATGCTGGCGCTGCCGCCGGAGGACCCACGCAACTGGTACCGCCACGCCATCATCCACACCCTCGATTGCCCGCACGGCAACTGGTGGTTCCTGCCCTGGCACCGCGCCTATCTTGGCTGGTTCGAGCAGATCTGCCGCGACCTGAGCGGCTACCCGCATTTTGCCTTGCCTTACTGGGACTGGACCGCGGAGCCGAAGCTGCCCGACGGTATGTTCGACGACGTGCTCGACCCCAACCACGAGGCGTATATCCCGACCGCCTCCGACTTCGACAACCGCCTGCGCGCGGCGATCGCCAATGCCGGCTACTGGACCTCGCCCGGCGGCGTCTTCAACCGCAATTCGCAGTATGGTCAGCTGCTCGCGCGCAGCATGCGTTTCGAGCAGGACCTGATGTTCGACATCCTGACCGACCCGTCGGGACGGATGTTCTACGAGCAGCCGGGCGCGCGCGGCCTGCGCCGCGAGCGCCCCGAGTTCAATGCCGCCACCACCGATTCGGTGTCGAAGGCCACGATCCTCGCCGCGCTCGCCGCGCCGGACTACGCGACCTTCGGCAGCCCGAAAAGTTCCAATCATTTCACGGCGGCCGGCTTCGGCATCCTGGAGGCCAAGCCGCACAATTCGGTGCACCGCTGCGTCGGCTCGCGCGACTGCAACTTTGTCGAGGCCCGGGGCTTCATGACCGACATGCTCTCTCCGGTCGACCCGATCTTCTTCCTCCACCATGGCAACATGGATCGCCTCTGGGATGTGTGGGAACGCAAGCAGAAGCGCCTTGGGCTGCCGACGCTGCCCGACGGTGTGGAACTGCGCACCGACCTGCCGGACGAGCACAAGTCCGCGGCGGAGAAGGCGACCGACTACTACCGCTGGGCGCGCGAACCGCTGCTGTTCTTCGTCGACCAGCAGGGCGCGCCGGTAACGGCCACTACAGCCGGCGCGTATGCCTCGATGGCGGCTTTCAGCTACGACTACGAGCCCGGTTCGGGCGAAGAGGCGGTGCCGCGCACGAATACCCGGCCGCGCGCGCGGCCCGCGGGCCCGCGCTCCTTCCCGGGGACGGTCCTCAGCCGTCGGGTAACTGGTGAAAAGCCGGCCAGCGCCGCCGTGGCGGTGCCCGCTGCGACGATCGAGGCCGCAGTGTCCTCCGGGACCACGCTGGTCGCCAACATTACCCTGAACTTCAACAACATGGCCCACGATCCCTATGTGGTGGTGCTCAACGGCCCCGACGACATCGCCATGATCGACGCGAACAGCCCTTTCTACCTCGGCACTATCATGATGTTCGGCAAGCATCGCCATAGCGGCGCCCTGACGTTCGCGCTGCCGCTGGGCGAGAAGCTGGGCGCGGCAGGCGCCAGCCAGCGAACCAGCAGCGACGGCACGCTACGGGTACGTGTGGTGCCGCTGCATGCGGCGATGGGGCACCACGGCATGGGCGACGCCGGCGCGGTCGAACTGCTGGGGGTGGACGTCGAGGTGTATTGAGCCATACCCGGCCGCTCGGGCGTAAAAAAACCGTGCCTCGGCACGGTTTTTTCATTCGACGCCGCAGAACTTATCCACCGGCCTTCAGTTTTCTCGCCACGTCCAGCGCAAAATAGGTCAGCACGCCATCGGCGCCGGCGCGTTTGAAGGCCATCATCGATTCCATCATGACCTTGTCGTGATCGAGCCAGCCGTTCTGCGCGGCCGCCTTGATCATCGCGTACTCGCCGCTGACCTGGTAAGCGAAGGTCGGGACCTTGAACTCGTCTTTTACCCGGCGCACCACGTCCAGGTAGGGCATGCCTGGTTTCACCATCACCATGTCGGCGCCTTCAGCCAGGTCGAGCGCCACTTCGCGCAAGGCTTCGTCGCTGTTGGCCGGGTCCATCTGGTAGGTGTTCTTGTCGGCCTTGCCGAGATTTGCGGCCGAACCGACCGCGTCGCGGAAGGGCCCGTAGAAGGCCGACGCATACTTGGCGGAATAGGCCATCAGGCGAGTGTGGATGAAGCCGTGTTCTTCGAGCGCGTTGCGGATCGCGCCCATGCGCCCGTCCATCATGTCCGATGGCGCGACGATGTCGACGCCGGCTTCGGCCTGGGCCAGCGCCTGTTTCACCAGCATGTCGATCGTCTTTTCGTTGACGATATAACCGTTTTCGTCCGGCAAGCCATCCTGACCGTGGGTCGTGAACGGGTCGAGTGCGACGTCGGTCAGGATGCCCAGTTGCGGGAAATTCTTTTTCAGCGCCCGCACCGCGCGCGGCACCAGGCCGTCCGGATTGGTCGCTTCCACGCCATCATAGGTTTTCAGCGATGCATCGATCACCGGGAACAGCGCCAGCACCGGAATGCCGAGCGCCACGCATTCCTCGGCCACCCCCATCAAAATATCGACCGAGACCCGTTCCACACCCGGCATCGACATGACCTGCTGGCGCTGGTTCTCGCCGTCGAGGATGAAGACCGGATAGATCAGGTCCGACGCGGTAAGGGTGTTTTCGCGCATCATGGCGCGCGAGAACGGATCGCGGCGCATGCGGCGCATGCGCGTGGCTGGGTACTGGCCGGTAATGATGGAACTCATCGTGATCGCTTTCTTCAGGATTGGTCGGGAGCCTTGGCGCTGTCGTCGGTGCCTTCGTTGTTATCGTCGTCTGTGCCTTCGTCGCCGGCATCTTCTTCGTCTGCTGCTTCGGGTTCGATGTCCAGGCCGACCAGCTGCTGGATCTTGGCGTCCGCCTCCTCGATGCCGATGCGTTTCAGGGCCGAGAACAGCTGGACCGTGAACGGGAAGCCTTCGCCATCTTCGTCGACATAGCTCTCGAGCACGCCCTTCGCCTCGCGCAGCACGTTGGCCTGCTCGTTGCGGTTGAGTTTATCGGCCTTGGTCAGGATGCAGTGGATCGGTTTGCCGGTCGGGGCGAACCATTCGAGCATCTGCGTGTCGAGGTCGGTGAACGGGCGGCGCGAATCCATGATCAGTACCAGCGCGGCGAGCTGCTCGCGCCGCTGCACGTAGTCGCCCAGCAGCTTTTGCCAATGCAGCTTGGCCGTGCCCGACACTTCGGCATAGCCGTAACCGGGCAAGTCGACCAGCATGCAGCGGATTTCCTCGACGATGGTGGGGTCCTTGCGGTGCTGGGCGACGTGGGCGCCGCCGATCGAGAAATAATTGATGTGCTGGGTGCGGCCAGGGGTCTTCGACGCGAACGCCAGGCCCTTCTGGTTGGTCAGGATATTGATCGCGGTCGACTTGCCCGCGTTGGAACGGCCGGCAAAGGCGATCTCGGGCACCACGGTGTTGGGGAGATCGCGCAGTTGGTTGACGGTCGTGAAGAAGCGGGCTTGCCAGAGTTTGGACATGGGGGAGAGATGAAAAATGCAATGAAATGAAGCAATAGGGAAACAAAGCTATTGTACAATAAGGGGTTGTCAAGGGCGTTAGTAGGCCGCTATATATCAAACTGTTGTCGACTTTTTCAGGGTGCTCGAATGAATCGTGTGTCTGTACCGTCCGCTAATGCGGTGTTCGTGAAAACGTTGTTGGTTGCAAGCCTGGCGCTCAGCAGTGTTGCCGGCGCAGCCGAAGCGCAGCGCCCCGCCGTCAAACCCGACGCCGCCAAAGGCGCCACCCTGTACGACAGCGGCGATACCGCGCGCGGGTTGCCGGCCTGCCTGTCCTGCCACGGCGCGAACGGCAATTCGACCATGGCAGCCAATCCGAAGCTGTCGAACCAGATCGAAGCCTATACCCACAAGCAGCTGGTCGACTTCACGACGCCGCAACGCGTCAATCCGGTCATGACCACCTACGCCAAGATGCTCACCGACGAGGAAAAGCGCAACGTCGCCGCCTACCTCGCCATCCAGAAAACCAAGCAGGGTGCAGCGAAAAGCAAGGACACGGTCGAGCTGGGCCGCAAGATCTACCGTGGCGGCATCGCCGAGAAGGGCGTCGCCGCCTGCGCCAGCTGCCATGGCGCCGCCGCCGGCGGTATCCCGATCCAGTATCCGCGCCTGGCCGGCCAGCATCAGGATTACACGACGGCCCAGCTGGTCGCTTTCCGCACCGGCGCGCGCAGCAACAGCCCGCAAATGACGACGCTGGCACAGCGCCTCTCGGACGCCGAAATGAAAGCGGTGGCCGATTACATCGCGGGTCTACGTTAAGCGACGATTGACCACGTATTGAAAGGGCGGCAGCGCAAGCTGGCGCCCTTTTTGCTGTAAGCTCGCGGCGCATTGACCGCACGAGGAAGTTGGCAGAACCATGAGCACCACCGGAATTGAACTGAACACGCGGCGCCGCGCGCTGGCCGATACCGTCGAGCTCGTGTCGTCGATGCGCTTTGCGATCAGCCTCCTGATGATCCTGTCGATCGCGGCCATCATCGGCACCGTGCTGCGCCAGAACGACATCATGCCGAACTATGTGAACCAGTTCGGCCCGTTCTGGTACGAAGTGTTCCGCAAGCTCGGCCTGTATACCGTCTACACCAGCTGGTGGTTCCTCCTGATCCTGCTGGTGCTGATCGTCTCGACCAGCCTGTGCCTGATCCGCAACGCGCCAAAAATGATGCGCGACATGCGCAGCTGGCGCGAGTCAGTGCGCGAAGATTCCCTGCGCAATTTTCACCATAAAAGCGAGTGGACGGCAGCGCTCGATGCTGGCGCACTCGCCCGGCAGAGCGCGCTGCGCCTCGGCCACGCCGGCTACAAGGTAAAAATCGTCGAGAAGGACCACGGCACGCTGCTGGCGGCAAAGAAGGGCGCCGGCAACAAGTTCGGCTATATCTTCGCGCACACGGCCATCATCGTGATCCTGCTGGGCGGCATGCTCGACTCCGAATTGCCGATCCGCTTGCAGCAGTGGTTCCTCGGCAAGACCCCGTACGCAGGTGGCGGCCTGATTGCCGACGTGCCGGCCCGGCACCGCCTCTCCGTATCGAACCCGACTTACCGCGGCAACATCCTGCTGGCGGAAGGGCAGACCGGGCGCGTCGCCTCCATCGCACAAGCGAGCGGCACATTGCTGCAAGAGCTGCCGTTCGACCTCGAGCTGAAGAAATTCCACATCGAGTTCTATTCGACCGGGATGCCCAAGCTGTTTGCCAGCGACGTCGTCGTGCACGACCGCGAACTGGGCAAGACCTTTCCGGCGACGATCAAGGTCAACGAGCCGCTGATCTACAAGGGCGTGGCCGTCTACCAGTCGAGCTTCGAGGATGGCGGCAGCCGCCTGAAACTGACCGGCTTCCCGATGGCGGGCGGCGAGGCGCGTGCCTTCCCGATCGCCGGCGAAGTCAATGGCGCCACCGAACTGAAGGCCGCGGGTACGACCTACTCGGTCGAATGGTCGGGTTTCCGACCGTTCAACGTCGAGAACATTGCCGGTACCGACGTGCGCGCGGTGACGAAGGGCCAATCGCTCAACGAGCAATTCGCGGCGACACTGGGTAAAGCCTCGGGCTCGGCCGGCAAGAACGCCGAGAACAAGGATCTCAAAAATGTCGGCCCGAGCGTGCAATACAAATTGCGCGACCAGACCGGGCAGGCACGCGAATTCCTGAACTACATGCAGCCGGTGACGCTCGAAGGCAGCCAGGTCTACCTGGCCGGCGTGCGCGCCAGTCCGTCCGAATCCTTCCGCTTCCTGCGCATTCCCGCCGACGAGGCCTACAGCGTGCGCGAATGGATGCGCCTGCGCGCGGCGCTGGCCGACCCTGCGCTGCGTGCCGAGGCGGCGCGCCGCTATGCCGCGCGCACCATGGCGCAGGGCCAGCCGGGCGGGGCGCAGTTCGCCGACCAGTTGCGCGAGTCGGCGCAGCGCACGCTGGGCATGTTCGCCGGCGACGGCACGCCGGGCGGCTTCGTCGCGGTGGCCCAGTTCCTGGAAAAGATCCCGGCGGCCGAGCAGGAGAAGGCGGCGGCGGTCTTCATCAAGATGCTCAACGGCGTGTTGTGGGAACTGTGGCAGGCGGCGCGCGTAACAGACGGGCAAGCCCCGCTCGATGGCAAGGACAGCCATGCGCGCTTCCTGCAGCTGGCCACGAATGCCTTGTCCGACAGCTTCTTCTACGGCGCCCCGGTGTATTTGCAGCTGGACGAATTCGTCGAAGTCAAAGCGTCGGTGCTGCAGGTAACGCGTTCGCCCGGCAAGAAGATCGTCTATCTCGGCTGCGTGCTGCTGGTCGCGGGCATCTTCGCGATGTTCTACATTCGCGAGCGGCGCCTGTGGATCTGGGTGAAGAACAATGAGGGCGGGGCCCACGCCCTGATGGCAATGAGCACCCAGCGCAAGACGCTGGATTTCGAAAAAGAGTTCGCCGAGTTGGCAGCCACGCTGCCGCAATCGGCGTAAGCTGGCAGCGTTGCCGAAAAACAGGCACTGGAGACTAAGCATGGAAGCATCCCGACCGAACCCTGGCGTGATCTACAAGGAAACGCCCGGCTATTTTCGCCGCTTGAGCATCGTTGACTGGATCTTCGGTGCCGGCCTGATGGCCGCGACGCTGTTCGCACTGAGCCGCTATGCCGGCTACATGGATGGCTACGAGCGCGCCATCCTGCTCTTGAGTGCGCCGACCTTCGCCGCCCTGGGCTGGCACTGGAAACCGGTGCGCTGGCTGATGCCGGTCATCGCTTTACTGTCGCTCTGGGCGATTTCTCTGTACGACGGCGCGCTGGCAAACGCCGAACAGAAATTCTTCCTCAAGTACATGCTGTCGAGCCAGTCGGCCATCCTCTGGATGAGCGCGCTGTTCATGTTTTCGACCGTGTTCTACTGGATCGGCCTGCTGGCCCGCTCTGAGTCGGGTGGGGCGATCGGTTCGCGGCTGTGCTGGGCCGCCGTCGTGCTCGGCTTTACCGGCATGATGGTGCGCTGGTTCGAAAGTTACCTGATCGGTGCCGACGTCGGTCACATCCCGGTATCGAACCTGTACGAAGTGTTCATCCTGTTCGCGATGATCACGGCGCTCTTTTACCTGTATTACGAGGAGCGCTATGCCACGCGCCAGCTGGGCGCCTTCGTCCTGCTGATCATCGGCGCGGCCGTCATTTTCCTCCTCTGGTACACGGTCACGCGCGACGCGGCCACCATCCAGCCGCTGGTGCCGGCGCTGCAAAGCTGGTGGATGAAGATCCACGTGCCGGCCAATTTCATCGGCTACGGCACCTTCGCACTGGCCGCGATGGTCGGCACCGCCTATCTGCTGAAATCGCACGGCATCCTGGCCGACCGCTTGCCGCCGCTGGAAGTGCTGGACGACGTCATGTACAAGTCGATTTCGGTCGGTTTCGCCTTCTTCACGGTGGCCACCATCCTCGGCGCGCTGTGGGCGGCCGAGGCCTGGGGCGGCTACTGGTCGTGGGACCCGAAAGAGACCTGGGCCCTGATCGTCTGGCTCAATTACGCGGCCTGGCTGCACATGCGTTTGATGTCCGGCCTGCGCGGACGCGTGGCGGCCTGGTGGTCGGTGGTGGGCTTGCTCGTGACCACGTTTGCCTTCCTGGGCGTGAACATGTTCCTGTCGGGTCTGCATTCCTACGGAGAACTGTAAAACTTCGCAACACGGCAAACCAATTTGACGAAATCGTGTATCGTCATGATTCAATTGCCTGGAGTAAGCGATGCTCATCAAATCTAACCGCGAGGGTAGCAATCCACCGCTGTCATCCGAAATCACGCCGCGTGAGGTCTACGAAGAGCGCCGCACCTTTATTGCCCGCATGGCGGCCGGTGCCGTCGCCGGCAGCGCCTTGTGGGAGATGGCGAACCGCGAAGCGTTTGCTCAGGCGCCGGCAGGCCAGAAACTGGCCGCGCGCGCCAATCCGGCGCTCTCCACGACCGAGCCGCGTACCGCCTTCAAGGATGCGACCGGCTACAACAATTTCTATGAGTTCGGTTTAGATAAGGGCGACCCTGCCGACAACGCCCACACGCTCAAGACGCGTCCCTGGACGGTGCTGATCGACGGCGAGATCAAGAAGCCGATGCGGCTCGATATCGACAGCCTGACCAAACTCGCGCCGCTGGAAGAGCGTGTCTACCGCCTGCGCTGCGTCGAAGGCTGGTCGATGGTCATTCCCTGGGTCGGCTATTCGCTGTCGAATCTGATCAAGCACGTCGAGCCGAACGGCAACGCGAAATTTGTCGAATTCACGACGCTGGCCGATCCGAAGCAGATGCCCGGCTTGCGCAGCGGTGTGCTCGACTGGCCGTATGTCGAGGGCTTGCGCCTGGACGAAGCCATGCACCCGCTGGCGCTGCTCACCGTCGGCATGTATGGTCAGGTGCTGCCGAACCAGAACGGTGCCCCTGTGCGCCTCGTCGTGCCTTGGAAGTACGGTTTCAAATCGGCCAAGTCGATCGTGCGCATTCGGTTTACGCGCGACCAGCCGAAAACGGCCTGGAACGTCTCGGCGCCATCGGAATACGGTTTCTATTCGAACGTGAACCCGAAGGTCGATCACCCGCGCTGGTCGCAGGCAACCGAACGGAGAATTGGCGAAGACGGCTTCTTCAAGAAGAAGCGCGAGACGCTCATGTTCAACGGCTACCCGGAAGTCGCGTCGCTGTACGCTGGCATGGACCTGAAAAAACTCTTCTGAACGATGGCGTTTACTCCTTCGGCCAAACAGCTGTCAAGCATCAAGGGCCTGGTTTTTGTCGCGGCGCTGCTGCCGTTTCTCTGGGGTCTCTGGCTCGTGCTGCGGCAAGTGCCGGTCGATCCGCTCGAATACATCACGCACGAGACGGGCGACTGGGCGCTCTACCTGCTGTGCATTTCACTGGCGGTCACGCCGCTGCGGCGTTTGACCGGCTGGAACTGGCTGGTCAAATTGCGGCGCATGCTGGGCCTGTTCACCTTTTTCTATGCGCTGCTGCACTTCATCGCTTTCCTCTGGTTCGATCATTTCTTCGACGTCAGCGCGATGCTGCGCGATGTGGCCAAGCGGCCGTTCATCCTGGTGGGCTTCACCGCCTTCGTGCTGCTCATTCCGTTGGCCGCGACCAGCACCAACGCCATGATCAAGCGCCTGGGCGGTCAACGCTGGCAGTGGCTGCACCGGCTCATTTACCTGATCGCGCCGCTCGCGGTGCTGCATTTCTGGTGGATGAAGGCAGCCAAGAACAACCTGGCCCAGCCAGCCTTGTTCCTGGCGATCGTGGTCGTGCTGCTGGGGATGCGCGTGTACTGGAGCCGGGTCAAGGCGCGCGCGGCGGTGCGCGCTTGAGTGCACTGATGGTATTTACGTCCTGAAACGTTTGGTAGCGTTCCTTACCGGTCTGCCTCACCTGTTCGGTCCGATTCACGGTGTAATGGGTTCACTAAAGCAGTCCCACCGTTACACCGAGAGGAATGACCATGAAAACCACTGTGATCGCATCAGCACTTTTCGCTCTGAGCGTCGCCGCCAGCGGCAGCGCTTTGGCGCAACGCGGTGACCACGGCAACGATCGTTACGATAACGACCGGAATGGCAGGGCGGAGCAGCGCAATGACAGCTACAACAACGACCGCAACGACAATGGCCGCAACGACCGTTTCGACCGCAACAACCGTAATGACCGTTACTACAATGCGCAGAACTTTCGTCGCGACGACAAGCGCGGCGGCGGCCCGCGTCACGATTTGCGCCGCGGCCAGCGCCTGAACCAGGAATACCGCAACAACCGTTACGTCGTCAGCGACTGGCGCGCGCGCCGGCTGAGCGCGCCACCGCGTGGCCATCACTGGGTCCGCACCGGCAACGATTACGTGCTCGCAGCGATTGCCACCGGCATCATTGCCCAAGTCTTGCTGAGCAATTAATCCAAGGCTGAGAATACAAAAACCGCACCCTCGGAAAGAGGGTGCGGTTTTTTTCGTCAGGGCAGTGAGCTCCTTACTTCAGCATCGATTCCAGCGCAAACAGTTCAGCTGGATTCTCGCGCCGGCGAATCAGGTGCACCTGTTCGCCATCGACCATGACTTCGGCGGCACGTCCGCGCATGTTGTAGTTCGAGGCATCGTCATGCCACACGCGCCGGCACGCATCTTTACTACATAATCGCGCCGCCCGCCGTGCTGCATCTTTGGTAAATAAATGTGGCCAAGAACAACTTGGCAGCCAGCAGCTTTTGCAGCCATGGTGGCACTGCTGCCGGGATGCGGTTTCACTGAAGCCGGTCAAGTCGCGCGCGGCGATGCTCGCCTGAACATGATGATGCTCACGGTAATTCACTTGGCAGGCGATCTTTGGGGCAAGTTAAAAAAGCCCCGAAGATTCGGAGCTTTTTAATATGGTTTTCTGCTTATGCAACTTTATTGGCTGCCAAGTCCCAGCCGCCGACAGTCGAGCCTCCTCCTCCACCGGCAATCTTTTGCTGAGTATATTTCCATTTTACTTTGGAGAATTTCAGGCTGACATGCTCGGCGAGAATAGAGCCGGCTTCAATGCCGGGAGAAATCGCTCCGATCAGCACGTTTTCAAGCTCAATTTCGAAGTACTTGATTGGCGTTCCGTTGCCATCTGCGCGCATGAATTCAAATTTCGCTTTCGGGATGGTTTTTCCCATCGCGCAAGTCTGCATTAGAATCGGCGACGACACATCCGCCAATTTGCTGAATGTGACGTCTTCCAGTTCCACTCGTTCCGCCGTATGACCACCGCCAGTAGAAGCTGTTGCGCTTCGGGGTTGTACAAGCCCCCAATTTACGGACTCGCATTCAATCCAGTCTTTATGCTTGTCGTCTTGCGATTCACCTTTAATTCCATCGATTTGCAGGTACACCTCGATTGCCATGGATCCTCCTGTGAGTAAGAAATCTATCTTGGAACACTATGGACGAGACCGATTGTGTCAGCTCAAGGAGTCGCCGTCTCTCGATGATAGATTCAAAGTTTAGCTCAACGATGAAGTTATGATGACCGGCCAGTTAGCAGTCCTTAGCCCAAATGCGAATATGAAGATGAGTCCCGAAGCAAGGGCGCGGATGCGTGCTGTCGAAAAGAACGTCTATAAATATTATAACGATATGGGTAAGAACAAAGGGCATTGTACTTGGGGTGCAGGTATTCTTGCACATAAAGGCGTTTGCACAAATGAAGAATTGGGAAGGAAAGTTTCGGTTAAGTCGGTTGATCAGGAGTTTGAACGCCGTGTTGCTGATGCTGAACGGTCGGTTCGTCGCAATATTAAAGTTTTAATTAACCAAGCTCAGTTCGATGCGCTGTGCAGTCTTACGTATAACGTTGGAGCAACTGGAGCAAGTGGCACGTACGGTTATGTGAACGAAAATGATTTTGCAGGTGCAGCTACAAACATATCGAAAATGATTAAAGTTGAAATCAAGGCGAAGGGGAGAAAGAAATTGGTTATTGCTCCGGGGTTGATCAAGCGCCGCGAAGAAGAAAGCGGCCCTTTCCGTATAAAGAACGAAAGTTAATAGGAGGAATTATGCCTTTTTTTAGCTGGCCTACATTGCCTCACCGTGCGTGGGCATTGCCAGTCATTGTCGCGCTTGCTCTAAATGGTTTCGCCCCGTTTTACGCTTACGCTGTTGAGAATCAAGACCGTAGAGTTATTGGAAAATGGCGGCTGACCGCGGCTCTTGATTCTTCCGAGATAACATCTCTTGATGAGGGTGAGGCAGAGCAGCTTGTGGGGCAAGTGATGACGATAACTGACGATCGAGTACAGTTCGGTAAGCGCAAGTGCTTACCCCCTGACTTAGATGCGGAACGCGTCGAGCCGCGGCTATACGTCCGTGAGAAAGCCCATGCAAGCGCATCAAAACTTGGTCTGCCGAACCCGGTAACGGTTGTAAATCTCGGCTGTACTGTCGCGTTCGTCAAGAACCGCAATCACTTGGTCATCCACTGGGGCGGCTGGTTCTTCAACGCTCGGCGCATGCCGTAGTGGCTGCGCGCATAAAAAAATGCTCCGGTAGCTAACCCAGAGCATTTTTTTCAGTCTATCAGCGCTTAACGGTTTAACCCTAAGCGGCCGTAGCAAAGCCCTTACTTCAGCATCGATTCCAGCGCAAACAGTTCAGCTGGATTCTCGCGCCGGCGAATCAGGTGCCCCTGCTCGCCATCGACCATGACTTCGGCGGCGCGTCCGCGCGTGTTGTAGTTCGAGGCCATCGTCATGCCATACGCGCCGGCACTCATCATCGCCAGCAAATCTCCGGGCTGCACTGCCAGCGCACGCTCGCGCGCCAGCCAGTCGCCCGATTCGCAGACGGGACCGACGATGTCGTACAGGACCGGTACATCGCTGCTGGGCTGAACCGCCTTCATGTCCATCCAGGCGCCGTACAGGGTCGGGCGCATCATGTCGTTCATGGCGGCGTCGATGATGCAGAAGTTTTTCTCGGCGCCTGGCTTGAGGAATTCGACTTTCGTGACCAGTACACCGGTGCTGGCGACGATCGAGCGGCCCGGCTCGAAAATGACTTTGATGGCGCGGCCGCCGTGACGTTCGGCGCGCCAGGCGTCGATGCGCGCGAACAGGCGTGTCAAATAGTCGCCGACCGGAACCGGCGGCGCGTCGCCGGCCGCGCCATAGTCGACGCCGATGCCGCCGCCGATGTCGAGGTGGTGGATGTGGACGCCTTCGTTATCGAGCGCGTCGATCAGTTCGATCAGTTTATCCAGCGCTTCGAGCAGCGGCGCGTCGTCCAGCAGCTGGGAACCGATATGGCAGTCGATGCCAACTACATCCAGATTGGGCAGGGAGGCGGCTGCGCGGTAGGTCTCGAGCGCATCATCAAAAGCGACGCCGAATTTATTTGCTTTCAGGCCAGTCGCGATATACGGGTGGGTCTTGGCGTCGACGTTCGGGTTTACGCGCAGCGAGACCGGTGCGCGCTTGCCCATGCTGGCGGCGACGTCGTTCAGGCGGTGCAGTTCGGGAATCGACTCGACGTTGAAGCAGAGGATGCCCTTCTCCAGCGCCAGGCGCATCTCGCGCTCCGTCTTGCCTACGCCCGAGAAAATCACCTTGCCCGGGTCGCCGCCGGCGGCCATCACGCGCAGCAGTTCGCCGCCCGAGACGATGTCGAAGCCCGCGCCTTCGCGTGCCAGCAGGTCGAGGATGGCCAGGTTCGAATTGGCCTTCATCGCATAGCAGACCAGGGCGTCGCGGCCCCGGCAGGCGTCGCTATAGGCCGCGAAGTTTTCCAGCAGCGCCGCTTTCGAGTAGACATAGGTCGGCGTGCCGAAGGCTGCGGCGATGTCGGGCAAAGGGGTGCTTTCGGCGTGCAGGACGCCGTCTTGGTACGAAAAGTGCGACATGAATCTCTTATTGGACGGGGACGGGAGCGGAAACAGGCACGGGATTCGCGGTCTGGGCCGCCGCGGGCGCGGCTTGCGAGGCAGGTGCGACCACCGGTGTGACCGGCTGGATCGGCGCTGCGGCAGGTTTTGCAGGCGGTGTCGGCATGTACAGCGGGCCGGTCTGACCGCATCCGGCGAGGACAAGGACGAGCGCGGCAGCAAAGGGAAGCGCGGAAGGTGACTTCACGATTAGAATCACGGTTTGATTAAGACATTGGAGTGTAGCATGACCGAATCCGAATTCTTGGACCTGGCCGATTCGACGCTGAGTCGCATCGAGACCTGTTTCGACAACCTGAACGACCAGGACGTGGTCGACGTCGAGTGCAAGCGCAACGGCAACGTGCTCGAGATCGAGTTCATCGCCAACGGCTCGAAGATCATCGTCAACAGCCAGGCGCCGCTGCAGGAAATGTGGATGGCGGCGCGTTCGGGCGGCTTCCACTACAAGCGCGTCGGCGACGAGTGGCGTAATACCCGTGACAACAGCGAGTTCTTTGCGGCGCTGTCGGAGATCGCCACGCAGCAGGGCGGGGCGCCGGTGAGGCTGGGGTGATATAAAGAGATGAAAGAATATTTCATCGGCAGGCCTGCCGTGAAATATTCTTTCAAGCCCGCCTTAAAACAACTCGTTTCTCACCGCGTCCTGCGCCTTCTGCTCTGCCGGCGCCGGCGTCGTTCCCACATCCAGCGACTGCACCCCGGTCCCCGGTGGATTCTCGGCATAGTAATACTCGCCATTGGCCATGATCAACCCCGGCGGCACCGTACGTTCCTCGACCGGCATGTCCTTCAACACGGTCTGCATGTAGCCGATCCAGATCGGTAGCGCCAGGCCGCCGCCGGTCTCCTTGTTGCCCAGGTTCTTGGGCTGGTCATAGCCCATCCAGGCGATCCCCACTACCTTCGGCTGGTAGCCGGCGAACCAGGCGTCGATCGAATCGTTGGTGGTGCCGGTTTTACCCGCGATATCGGTGCGCTTCAACGTGGCGGAGGCTTTCGCCGCGGTGCCGTAGCGCGCCACGTCGCGCAGCATGCTGTCCATCAGGAAGGCATTGCGGGCGTCGATCACCCGGTTCGCTTCCGTTCCGGCACGGTCCGGACGCGCTTCCGACAACACCTTGCCGGCGCTGTCGGTGACCTTCGAGATCAAATACGGGCTGATGCGGTAGCCGCCGTTGGCGAACACGGCATACGCGCCGGCCATCTGCAGCGGCGTGGTCGCGCCGGCGCCCAGAGCCAGGGTCAGGTAGGGCGGGTTCTTGTCCGGATCGAAGCCGAAGCGGGTCGCGTATTCCTGGCCGTAGCGCGCACCGATGCGGTTCAGGATGCGGATCGAGACCATGTTCTTCGATTTCGTCAAGCCGCGCCGCATCGACATCGGGCCTTCATACTTTGCGTCGTAGTTCTTCGGCTCCCAGGCCTGGCCGCCGGTCTGGCCGGCATCGAACGAGATCGGCGCGTCGTTGATCATCGTGGCCGGCGACAGGCCGCGCTCGAGGGAAGCGGAATAGATGAACGGCTTGAACGAGGAGCCCGGCTGGCGCCAGGCTTGCGTCACGTGGTTGAATTTATTCCGGTTGTAATCGAAGCCGCCGACCAGCGCGCGGATCGCGCCGTCTTCGGTGCTGGCCGACACGAAGGCCGATTCGACCAGCGGCATCTGCGTGATCTTCCAGTCGGCGCCGCTGTCCTGCATGACGCGAATCAGCGCGCCACGGCGGATGCGGCGGTTCGGCGCGGCTTTCGCCGACAACCAGTTCGATGCGAACGACAAGCCCGGGCCGGTGATCTTGATTTCTTCGCCCGAGGCCAGCACCGCGGTCACGCTCGAGCTTGATGCCTGCAGCACGACGGCGGCCACGATGTCGTCGCTGTCGGGCTTTTCCGCCAGTTCCGCTTCGATGGCTTCGTCGGCTTCGGTCTTGTCCTTCGGGATCTCGATATACGATTCCGGGCCGCGGTACGGGTGGCGCCGTTCGTAATCCATCACGCCGCGGCGCACGGCGAGGTAGGCCGCGTCCTGGTCGGCCTTCGTGATCGTGGTAAACACGTTCAGGCCGCGCGTATACGTGTCTTCCTTGAACTGTTCGTACACCAGTTGGCGCGCCATCTCGGCCACGTACTCGGCGTGCACGCCAAAGGCGGTGCTGTCGGTCTTGATGACCAGTTCTTCGTTCTTGGCCGTTTCGAATTGCGCGTCCGTGAGGTAGCCGAGCGAATGCATGCGCTGCAGGATGTACTGCTGGCGCGTTTTCGCGCGCGTCGGATTGACCACCGGGTTGTAGGCCGACGGCGCTTTCGGCAGGCCGGCCAGCATCGCCGCTTCGGCCACCGTGATGTCGCGCAGGTCTTTGCCGAAATAGATCTGGGCCGCCGACTGGAAGCCGAAGGCGCGCTGGCCCAGGTAGATCTGGTTCATGTAGACCTCGAGGATCTGGTCCTTGGTCAGGTTCTTTTCGATCTTCCAGGCCAGGAGCGCTTCGTAGGCCTTGCGCTTCATGGTCTGTTCGGAAGACAGGAAGAAGTTGCGCGCCACCTGCTGCGTGATGGTCGAGGCGCCCTGGCGCGAGCCGCTGGTGGCGTTGTGCAGGGCCGCGCGCAGCACGCCCCAGTAGTCGACGCCGCCGTGCTGATAAAAGCGGTCGTCCTCGATCGAGAGCACCGCCTTCTTCATCACGTCCGGGATGTCCTTGAAGCGCACCAGAGTGCGACGCTCCTCGCCGAATTCGCCGATCAGGACGTTATCGGCGGTAAAAATCCGCAGCGGCATCTTCGGGCGGTAGTCGGTGATGGTGTCGAGCGCCGGCAGGTTTGGGTAGGCCATGGCCAGCGCGAACACCACCAGCAGCACCCCGACCAGGGCCAGGCCGGCGAGCCCGGCAAAGGCCCACATGAACAGGCGCTTGGGGCTGAATTTGTGGGGGACTGGCGTATTCGTCGTTTGGGAAGATTTCATGCTGGGATTCACAGTGTTGATCCGCCTCATTATAAGGCACCCCCTTCCGTGGTGGTACGGACTCATCCACAAGCGGTGTGTGGCATGCCTGACAAGGGGTATTAGTAAGGGAATATCAGAGTGTGGCGTCCCCGTCGGATTGTAATGTTCCAGTGTAGAAATATCTTGTCGGGGCGCACTATTGTCGCTACGATTTAATGTACTGCCTCATATATGTGCAGCAAGTTAAGTTTTTTGCAGAAGAATTCGAGGAGTACGCGCGTGATCAATCTAGGTTCCTTGTTCGGAAAGTCGAGCCCTCCGCTTGCCGGACTCGACATCAGCACGTCGGGTCTGCGCCTGGTCGAGGTGGCCGATGTCGGCAAGGGTGTGCTGCGCCTGGAGCGCCACGCGTTCGAAGCGCTGCCACGCGGCGCCGTGGTCGACGGGAATATCGAGAATTTCGACCAGGTGGCCGAGGCCGTGCGCCGCATCTGGAAGAAAAGCGGCACCCGGGCTCGTAACGTCGCGCTCGGCATGCCGCCGGCCGCGGTCATCACCAAGAAGATCATCCTGCCGGCAGGCATGGCCGAAGACCAACTCGAAGTGCAGGTCGAATCCGAAGCCAGCCAGTACATCCCGTTCGCGCTCGATGAAGTGAGCCTGGACTTCGACGTCGTCGGTCCTGCCCCGAATTCGCCGGACGACATGGAAGTGATGCTGGCCGCGGCGCGCCGCGAAAAGGTCGAGGACCGCGTGGCGCTGGCCGAAGCGGCCGGCCTGATTGCTACCGTGATGGACATCGAATCCTACGCCGCACGCGCCGCATTGGAACGCGCGTCGCCAGGCGGCCAGGACAAGATCGTCGCCCTGTTCCAGATCGGCGCCGGCATGACCCATGTGTCGGTGCTGCAGAACGGCGACACGATTTACGAGCGCGAGCAGCCGTTCGGCGGCAACACCCTGACCCAGGACATCGTGCGCACCTATGGCATGGCCTACGAGGAAGCGGAAACGCGCAAGAAATCCGGAGACCTGCCGGAAAACTTCCGCGCCGACGTGCTCACACCCTTCCTCGAAAGCGCGGCGATGGAAGTGACGCGCGCGATCCAGTTCTTCTTTACCTCGACGCCTTACACCCGCATCGACCAGATCTGGCTCGCCGGCGGCAGCGCCCAGCTGCCCGGCCTGACCGAGCTCATTGGCGGACGCACGCGCATCCCGACTGCGCAGGCGGCGCCGTTCGACAACATGCTGCTGGCACCCGGCCTGCGCGAAGCGCCACTGCGCGCCGAGGGCCCGTCCTACCTGGTTGCCTGCGGCCTCGGCCTGCGGAGGTTTGGCTGATGATCCGTATAAATTTGCTCCCGCACCGGGAAGCGAAACGCAAACAGAAGCAGGCGGCCTTCATTGCCATGCTGGTGCTCGGCGGCCTGCTGGGCGTGGCCATCGTGCTGCTGGTGGGCGGCTGGAACGCCAGCCGCATCGCGATCCAGGAACAGCGCAATGCCGTGCTCTCCACCGAGAACGCTGAACTCGACAAGAAGATCAAGGACATCGCCACGCTGAAGGAAGAAATCAACGCGCTCAAATCGCGCCAGCAGGCAGTCGAAGATTTGCAGGGCGACCGCAACCAGCCGGTCTACCTGTTCGACGAACTGGTGCGTCAGACGCCCGAAGGCGTGTACCTGAAGTCCTTCGAGCAGGATGGCCAGCGCGTCATTTTGAGCGGCTACGCCCAGTCGCAGGAACGCGTGGCCGAGCTGCTGCGCAACCTGTCGGGCAATTCGCCCTGGCTCGAGCGTCCCGATCTCACCGAAGTGAAGGCCGCGACGCTGACCCAGAACAAGGTCGTGCGCAAGGCGGTCGAGTTCAGGCTGGCCGTCGCCATCAAGCGCGCCCGCGAGAGCGAAGAAAGCGAAGACGGCAAAGGGAAAGCCCCGTTGGGCGGCATCGCCAGGGCGGGAGAAAACAAGCCATGAACATCGACCTGAAACAACTCGGGGCCGACCTGTCGGCCCAATTCCAGGATTTGCAAGGGCGCGCGCCGGGCCTGTGGCCGCTGGCGCCGCGCCTGTTGTGCGCGGCCGGCGTGATGGCGGCCGTCATCGTGCTCGGCTATTTCCTGTACTGGAGCGGGCAGTTCGAGACCCAGGAGTCGCTGGCCACCCAGGAATCGACGCTGCGCGACGAATACCGGACCAAGGTGACGCAAGCGGTCAACCTGGAAGCGCTGCAGGCGCAAAAGATCCAGGTCGACCAGTCGGTCGAGCGCCTGGAAAAGCAACTGCCGAGCAAATCCGAGATGGCTGCGCTGCTGTCGGACATCAACCAGGCCGGCGTCGGCCGCGGCCTCGCGTTCCAGTTGTTCCGCCCCGACCAGATCGTGGTGCGCGATTACTACGCCGAACTGCCGATCGCAATCGAAATCACCGGCAGCTACCATGACCTGGGCGCCTTTGCCGCCGACATGGCCCACCTGCCGCGCATCGTCACGCTCAACGGCATGCGCCTGAAGACCGGCAAGGACGGCACCCTGACCCTGGAAGCGATCGCAAAAACCTTCCGTTACCTCGACGCCGACGAACTGGCGACGCAGAAAGCGGCACGCCTGAAGGCGAAGAAGAACAAGAAAGCGGAGGGCGCGCCATGATGAAGACGAACAGTGCGGTGCTGGCGCTGGCGGCCCTGGTCCTGGCGGGCTGCGGCGACAGCGACGTGCGCGAAGTGCGCACCTGGATGGAAGAAACCAGGGCGCAAACCAGACCGAACGTCAAACCGCTGCCGGCACCGAAAGAATTCGTGCCGTATGCCTATCACCAGGCGCAGGCGCCCGATCCGTTCAGCGACGCCAAGCTGGCCGGTCCGGGAACGATGGCGGCGCAACCGAATGCGGTGCAGCCGGACCTGAACCGTCCGCGTGAAGCATTGGAGAACTATCCTCTCGACACTATGCGGATGGTGGGTATGATGCAGAAGGCCGGTGTCAGCTTTGCATTGGTGCAGATCGAACGCAGTGTCTACCGCGTGCGGGCAAGACAACGCCTGGGCCAGAACTTCGGCCAGGTGACGCGCGTGACCCCGGCCGCCGTGGAGATCCGGGAAATGGTACAGGACGCAGGCGGCGATTGGGTCGAGCGGATATCGAAGCTGGAATTGCAGGAAAGTAAGGAGATCGGTAAATGACCCCATTCGCAATCAACCACCTGAAGCAGGGCGTGCGCACGCTGCTGCTGCCGGTATTGCTGGCGCTCGGCGCCGGCGCCGCGCAGGCACAGGCGCAGTCGCCCGAGAACGCGATCGAAGCCATCAGCGCCAACCAGCAGGGCGCGAACGTGGTGGTCAACATCGCGATGAAGACCGCCCCGACCAAACTGCCGCTCGGCTTTGCGATCACCAATCCGGCGCGCATCGCGCTCGACTTCGGCGCTACCACGAATGCCACCGGCAAGAGCGTGCAAGAGATCAACCTGGGCGAAGTGCGTGGCGTGAACCTGGTGCAGGCCGGCGAGCGCACGCGCCTGGTGATGAACCTCAAGCGCGCGGCCAGCTATTCCACCGCCATCGACGGCAAGTCGATCCTGGTGACGGTGGCCGGCGGCGGTGCGGCGGCGTCAAGCGCTCCCCCGCAAGCCGCGCCAGCACAGACAAGCCCCAACATCCCGGCCATCCGCCAGGTCTTGCGCAACCTCGACTTCCGCCGCGGTAACGACGGCGAAGGCCGCGTCGTGGTCGACCTGCCGAACAATGCCGTCGCGGTCGACGTGCGCCAGCTAGGCAACAAGGTGCAGGTCGACTTCATGAATGTCGGCCTGCCGGAAACGCTGCGCCGCCGCCTGGACGTCACCGATTTCGGCACGCCGGTGTCGCGCGTGACGACGAGCAGCAATGGCGCCAACGTGCGCATGATCATCGACGCACAGGGTCAGTGGGAGCAGTCGGTGTTCCAGAGCGACACCCAGCTGGTGGTGGCCGTGCGTCCGGTGAAGGAAGACCCGAACAAGCTGACCCGGGGCACGCAAGGCTACCGCGGCGAGAAGATCAGTTTCGATTTCCAGAACATCGAAGTGCGCGCCGCGCTGCAGGCGGTGGCCGACATCTCGGGCCTGAACATCATCGCCAGCGATTCGGTCGCCGGCAGCCTGACGCTGCGCCTGAAGGACGTGCCGTGGGACCAGGCGCTGGACGTGATCCTGCAATCGAAGGGCCTCGACATGCGCAAGAACGGCACCGTCATCTGGATCGCGCCGAAAGAAGAGCTGCTGACCAAGGAAAAGCTGGAACTCGAGCAGCGCGCGCAGATTTCGGACCTGGAACCGCTGCGCTCGGAAATCTTCCAGCTGAACTACCAGAAGGCCGAATCCTTCCGCACCGTGTTTGGCCTGGATGCCGCGGGCGGCGCGACCAGCAATACCGGTAACCGCGTGCTGTCGAAACGCGGCAGTGCGATCATCGATCCGCGCACGAACCAGCTGTTCGTGACCGACATCGTCTCGAAGATCGAAGACATCCGGATGCTGATCCAGAAGACCGACGTCGCCTCGAAGCAGGTGCTGATCGAAGCGCGCCTGGTCGAAGCGAACGATGGCTTCTCGCGCAACCTGGGCGCCAAGATCGGTTTTAACGACATGCGCGCCCTGCGCGGCGGCAACCAGGGCTATGGCATCGGCGGCAACAACCGGGTCGCCATCGGCGGCAACCTGACCGGTGTCGGCCAGGACACGCTGCAAACGCCGGAAGACGGCTCGTCCTACAACAACACCACGATGGTGAACCTGCCCGCCGCCGCGCTCGGCGGCATCTCGCCTGCGAGCATTGCGTTTTCCCTCTTCTCGTCGGCCGACAACCGCTTCCTGAACCTGGAGCTGTCGGCGCTGGAAGCGGACGGCAAGGGCAAGATCATTTCCAGCCCGCGCGTGGTCACCGAAGACAAGATGGTGGCCGTGATCGAGCAGGGTATCGAGCTGCCGTACCAGGTGGCATCCTCGAGCGGCGCGACCTCGATCGAATTTAAGAAGGCGAACCTGCGCCTGGAAGTCACGCCGCAGATCACGCCGGACGGCAACGTGGTGCTGGAAGTGGACGTCAGCAAGGATTCGAAGGGCGAAGAAACGCGCGCCGGCTTTGCGATCAACACCCAGCACGTGAAGACCAAGGTCATGGTCGAGAACGGCGGTACGGTGGTGTTGGGCGGTATCTACCAGCAGACCGAACGCACCAACGTCTCCAAGGTGCCGCTGCTGGGCGACGTCCCGGTGCTCGGCTACCTGTTCAAGACCGAGGGCCGCGAGAATACGAAGACCGAACTGCTGGTCTTCATCACGCCGAAGATCGTCGCCGACCGCGTCTCGGCAGGGCGCTGAGCCCCACCAGGACAGGCGACCAACGGCTACCCATGACCGGATACAGACAGCGACGCGCCGAAAGGCGCGTCGCTGTGTCGTTTCAGAACTCCCGAACCATGCCGTCTGCATCAAGGGCGGCTCAAACAACCAACAAGAACTGGACCATCATGCAGCAGACCTCGACACGCATTTCGCCCGCCATCTTCAAGCGCACGGCCCTGACCCTGATCGCCGCGGCGGTATTGTCCGCCTGCGGCGGCGGTGGCGGCGATCCCGGCTCGGTGCCGGCCGCTTCCGGCAACCCGGGCGCTGGCACCGGCGCTGGTACCACGCCGACCACGCCGACGACGCCGGTCGCCACCGAGACCCGGGTGAGCCTGGCCATGGTCGACGGCTCCGGCAATCCAGTGACCAGCCTGTCCGGCGGCCAGACGGCCACGCTCAAGGCAACCGTCCTGACCCCGGCCGGCAAGCCGGCCGTGGGCGCGATCGTCCAGTTCGCTGCGGGGACCGATGGCCTCGTTGTATTCACCCCCGACACAGGCTCGTCACTGACCGACGCCAACGGCGTGGCCGTGGTGACGGTGAAGCCGGCCAGCTTCACCACCGCGGGCGCGGTTGCCGTGAACGCGACCGCGGTCGTGGAGGGTAAGACCGGCAGCAGCGGCGTGAATATTTCGATCGGCGCCGCACCGCTGACGGTGGGCACGCTGTCTTTCTCGGCGGCGCCTGCCGGCCGCCTGCCAGCCTTCAGCACACTTGCCCTGAACATCCCCGTGACCAGCGCAGGACAGCCGGCAACGGCATCGACCGGATTGACCTTGAATTCGCTGTGTGTCGGCGACGGCACCGCCACCCTGGTGCCGGGGGCGATCAGCAACGGCGTGCAGGCGGCAACCTATACCAACAATGGCTGTCTGCGCGGGCGCGACACCATCACCGCAGCAATCGGCAACTCGAGTCAGACCATCGGGATCGATGTCAGCGCGGCGAACATCGGCGCGATCCAGTTCAGTGGCACCAGCCAAAGCGGCACTTCGATCGTGCTCAAGGGCTCGGGTGGCCAGGGCCGCTCCGAATCGGCGCAGCTGACCTACCGCGTTGTCGACCAGCAGGGTAATGGCCTGGCGGGCGTCGACGTCGACTTCAGCGCGACCACCTACACTGGCGGCCTGGCCGTCAGCCCGACCCGCGCCACCACCGACGCCTCAGGCAACGTCAGTACCATGGTCTCGTCGGGCACGATCCCGACCCCGGTGCGCGTGCTCGCCACCGCCAGCCGCAACGGCAGCACGATGACTGGCCTGTCCGACGCTCTGACTATTTCGACCGGCCTGCCGATCCAGCGTTCGATGTCCTTGAGCGCCGAGCATCACAACATCGAAGGCGGTAATACTGACGGTATCAAGGTCGGCATCACGGTGCGCTTGGCCGACCAGTACGGCAATCCGGTATCGAACGGCACCGCGGTCAACCTCGTCACGGAGGGCGGCGCCATCGGTACCGCGGCCCAGGGCGGCTGCGTCACCACGGACGGCGGCTGCTCGGTCGAGCTAGTCAGCCAAAACTACCGTCCGGTCGACGGCCGTGTGACAGTGCTGGCCTTCGTCCAGGGCGTCGAGAACTTCACCGACACCAACGGCGACGGCCAGTACAGCTGCATGGGCTTTACCGGCGCCCCCGGCACCTACCGGCCGCTGGTCGACGCCTGCCCGAGTGGCGGCGAACCGTTTGAGGACATGCCCGACCCATTCCTCGACACTAACCGCAATGGTGCGTACGAGTCGGGCGATCGCGACCTGCCATTTCCATTCAACAGCACGTCATACAAGGCAAGCGGCAACGGCGCCTGGGGCCTGAACTACCTGCGCGACTCGACCGAGATCGTTTTCAGCGGTTCGTTCGGGAAGTTGAGCCAGGTGTGCGTCGGCTCCACCTGCGACGGCAGCATCTACAGCAACGGCGCCACGATCCCCGTGCCGTTCCCGGCTGCGACGGCCTGTTCGGCGTCGCGTTCGCTGTCAGTGCGCCTGGCTGACTCGAACAACAATCCGCTGCCGTTCGATACCCAGTTGGCGGTGCTGTCAGCGAATATGGTAACGGTGACGACACCGTCGCCAGCCAAAATTCCATCAACCGGCGCCACGGGCGGTACGTTCCACCTGATGACGGTGACACCGGACGCTGCCTGCGTGCGAGGAGATTTCACGCTCCAGGCGACGACGCCACAGGGTAAGATTACGGAATTCAAGTTCACCGTAAACTGATGTGAAATCCGAAAATGTGTTTCTTGTCGGACTGATGGGGTCCGGCAAGACCACCATCGGCCGGCTGCTGGCGCGCCGGCTGGGCAAGCGCTTCGTCGATTCCGACCATGCGATCGAGGCGCGCACCGGCGCCACGATCCCGTGGATCTTTGAAATCGAAGGGGAAGCGAGCTTTCGGCGGCGCGAAGCGGACATGATCCGCGAATTGACGTCCCAGCGCGGCATCGTGCTGGCCACCGGCGGCGGCGCCGTGCTCGACGCCGCCAGCCGCGCCCATCTCGCCGAACGCGGCACCGTGATCTACCTGCGTGTCGGCATCGGCAGCATCCTGCAACGCACCTCGCACGACAAGAACCGTCCGCTGCTCCAGACCGCCGACCCGCGCAAGAAGCTCGAGGCCTTGCTGGCCGAGCGCGAGCCGCTGTACCGCGAGATCGCCGACCTCGTCATCGATACCGGCCGACCTAACGTACAATCGATGGTTCAGACCATTTTGGACCAGCTCGACGCGCTCAACACGGCGCGCTCGCGGCGCGCAAGGGCGGCATCGATGAATCAAACAGCACACATCAATCTCAACGTCGACCTGGGCGAGCGCAGCTACCCGATCGCGATCGGCCCCGGCGTGATCGACGACGGCGCTGCGCTGCTGCGCCAGGTCGGCGGGCATAAGGCGGCGATCGTCACCAACACGACTGTCGCGCCGCTGTACCTGGAAAAAATCGCCGCGCCCCTGCGCGCGGCCGGACGCGAAGTCGTCGAAATCATCCTGCCGGACGGCGAAGAGCACAAGGTGTGGGGCTCCCTGATGACGGTGTTCGACGCGCTGCTGGCAAACAAATGCGATCGCAAAACCACCTTGATCGCCTTGGGTGGCGGCGTGATCGGCGACCTGACCGGTTATGCCGCGGCCAGCTACATGCGCGGCGTGCCGTTCGTGCAGATCCCGACTACCTTGCTTGCCCAGGTCGATTCCTCGGTCGGCGGCAAGACCGGCATCAACCACCCGCTCGGCAAGAACATGATCGGCGCGTTTTACCAGCCGCGCGCGGTGCTGGCCGATACCAGCACCTTGTCGACCTTGCCGGCGCGCGAACTGTCGGCGGGCCTGGCCGAAGTCATCAAGCATGGCGCCATCCTGGACGCCGAATTTTTCGACTGGATCGAAGCGAACATCGGGCGCCTGATGGCGCGCGACCCGGCCGCGCTGTCGCATGCGATCGCGCGCTCCTGCGAAATCAAGGCCGACGTGGTGCGCAAGGACGAGCGCGAGGGCGGCCTGCGGGCGGTGCTCAACTTCGGCCACACCTTCGGTCACGCGATCGAGGCGGGCCTCGGCTACGGCGCCTGGCTGCATGGCGAAGCGGTTGGTTGCGGCATGGTGATGGCGGCGGATCTGTCGCGCCGCCTCGGTTTCATCGACGACGCCACGTTCGAGCGCGTGCGCGCGCTGGTGTTGGCCGCCGGTTTGCCCGTGGCCGCGCCGGACCTCGGCATCGAGCGCTGGATCGAGCTGATGGAAGTGGACAAGAAGAACGAGGGCGGGGCGATCAAGTTCATCCTCCTGAAACCCCTGGGCAGCCCGAGCATCATGAGTGTGCCCTCGGCGCTGCTGCTCGAGACGCTGAGCGCCTGCGTACAACAATGAGGAAGCGCGCATGATCGATTTCGACTGCAACCTGGCCCCGTACGCGGCGCATTCGGCCACGTCGCGCGGGCGCCGTTTCGACGAGCCGGCGCCCGGCTCGCGCAGCCAATTCCAGCGCGACCGCGACCGCATCATCCACTCCACCGCGTTTCGCCGCCTCGAATACAAGACGCAGGTTTTCCTGAACCACGAGGGAGACCTGTTCCGCACGCGCCTGACGCACTCGATCGAAGTCGCGCAAATTGGCCGCACGCTGGCGCGCAGCCTGCGCCTGAACGAAGACCTGGTCGAAGCGACCGCGCTGGCGCACGACCTCGGTCACACGCCTTTTGGGCACGTCGGCCAGGACGTGCTCAACGACTGCATGAAGGACTACGGCGGTTTTGAACACAACCTGCAAAGCCTGCGCGTGGTGGATCACCTGGAAGAGCACTACGGCGCCTTCGACGGGCTGAACCTGACCTTCGAGACGCGCGAAGGCATCCTGAAGCACTGCTCGCTGAACAATGCGCGCACGCTTGGCGAGCTGGGACAGCGCTTCATCGACAAGACCCAGCCGGGCCTGGAAGCGCAGCTGACCAATCTCGCCGACGAGATTGCGTACAACAACCATGACATCGACGACGGCCTGCGTTCCGGCCTGCTCACGATGGCGCAGATGGACGAAGTGGACCTGTTCGCGCGCCATCGGCATGCCGTGGAGGCCCAGTATCCGGGCCTGCCGGGCCGGCGCGCGCTGTACGAGACGATCCGCCTGATGATCACCGCGATGACGGCCGACCTGGTCGGCACCTCGGCCGCGCTGCTGCGGGACGCCGCGCCGAAGCACATCGACGACGTGCGCGCAGCGCCGCCGCTGATCCGCTTCTCGGACACGATGCGCGCCGAAACGACCGCATTGAAACGCTTCCTGTACGCGAACCTGTACCGCCACTTCAAGGTCAACCGCATGCGGGTAAAAGCGAGCCGCATCGTGCGCGAACTGTTCGACGCCTTCATGACCGACCCGGTGCTGCTGCCGCCCGATTACCAAGTGGCGTCCGGCGACACATTCAAACAGGCGCGCAAGATCGCCGATTACATCGCCGGCATGACGGACCGCTATGCGATCCGCGAGCACAAGCGGATTTTCTCGCTCGACGAGCTGTAAGGGATTGTCGTTGTAGTGTGGGCTCGAGAGCCCACACTACGTTACGCGACGACCGGGGATTATCCGAACAAACTTGGCCGCGCCAGGTCGATCAATAACTTCTTTACCGGCGCCGGCAGGGCGGCAGCGCCGATCTCCGCCAGCTTGACCCACACGTATCCATCCCGCGTCGCCCCGCGCGCCGCCAGCGTCACCTTGTGCGGATACATATGCAGCTTGTAATGCGTGAACACGTGGACCAGCGGCAGCAAGGCCTGCACTTCCTCGACCTCGCCAAACATGTGTAAAGAAGCCGCCAGCGCAATGCCGCCATCGCGCGCCGCCTCGATGCCGACGTGGCCATCGACTTCGGGCAGCGACAACAAGCCGCCCCAGATCCCGCTGCCGGGGCGCTGCTCGAGCAGCACATCGCCATCGTGCACGACCACCAGCATCTCGGCGCGCTTCTCGGGCGAGGTCTTCTTCGGTTTGCGCACCGGCAGTTCCTCGGTGCGGCCGGTGGCATACGCCACGCAGCGTGCCTGCAGCGGGCAGCGCGGGCAATCGGGCTTGGAGCGCGTGCACAGCGTTGCACCCAGATCCATCAGCCCCTGCGTGTACGACTCCATGCCATTTTCCGGCAGCAGCGCCTCGGCGCGCCGCCACAAGCCATCTTCGATACGCTTCTCGCCCGGATAACCCTCGACCCCGAACACGCGTGCGAACACGCGCTTCACATTTCCGTCGAGGATGGCGGCGCGGGTGCCGTTCGAGAACGCGGTGATCGCCGCCGCGGTCGAGCGCCCGATGCCGGGCAGGTCCGCCAGCAGCGCCGGGTCAGCCGGGAAAACGCCGCCATACTCGTTCACCACGCGGATCGCGCAAGCGTGCAGGTTGCGGGCACGGGTGTAATAACCGAGCCCGCTCCAGTGCGCCATCACGTCCTCGATGGGCGCGCCAGCGAGATCCTGCAGGGTCGGGAAGCGTTCCAGGAAGCGCGCGTAATAGCCGAGCACCGCGGCGACCTGGGTCTGCTGCAGCATGATCTCCGACAGCCAGACGCGGTAGGCATCGCGCGTGTTCTGCCAGGGTAGGCAATGGCGTCCGTGCGTGCGCTGCCAGTCGATCACGGCCTGCGAAAAGCTCGGGTCGATTGCATCGTCGAACTCGGTCAGGCGCTTCATGCAGCCTCCCGCAATGCCGGCTCGCCCAGCGCAGCCGCGACGGCGCCGTTCAGCAGGAGCAGGCGGGCCCGCTGCCCGTCGAGCGCGACCTGGCTCGCTTCGAAGGCGCCGATCTTCTGTTCCAGGCTGTCGGTCGCATCGTGAATGCGCTGGATCGAGGACAGGCGGTGGCGCAATTGCTCCTTGTGCTGGCGGATCTGGGTCTCGAGCGGCACCATGATCACCTTCAGCCAGGCCTCGACATCGGCATTCGCAGCGCGGTAGGTACGGCGCACATTCGACACGATGGAGTCAAAAAAGCGCTCGAGCAGGGTGCTGCGGCTGGTCATGAACAGGGTCGCGGTGCCGAACTGTTTGACGTACAGCGCCTCGATCGCCTCGACTTCGTCGCGGTAGCGCGCCAGGGACAGCGGCACCGGCGGCGACATCGTGAGGCCGTGTTCGGCGGCGAAGCCGCGCACCATCGCGTCCATCAGGATGCCGATCGCGCTCACCTGCTCGCTGGCGGTCTCCAGGCCGACGCGGGCATTCTCGAAAAACGCGCGTACCGGCGCGCGCATGCCGGTGGCAAAGCGCGAGGCCTGCAGCGCCAGGCGCACGGTCTCGGCCTGGCGCGCCACGGCATCCATGTCGAGCGTCGAATACAGCTCGGTCGAGAGCCTTGCAAAGCGCGTGCGCGCCTCCTGCAGGCGGCCGAGGCCCGCATCGAAATCCTTTCGCTCGGCTTCGATGCGGCGCATCATGTGCGCCAGCACGTTCTGGTTCTTGCCGCGCAGGCTTTTCAGTTCCTGCAGCTGTTCGACCAGGCCGCGCGCGCGCGACGCCAGGGCGCTCGATTGGCCGGCGTCCAATGCCGCCAGGTCTTCGCGCAGCGCGCTGCCGAGGATCGCGCGCTTTTGCGGGATCAGGCCATGCAGCAGGGCCGCTTCCAGCGCGCCCAGGCGGCTGCGCTCAAACAAATCCATGTCGCCCTGGATGCGTCCGACCAGCGCCTTTTGCGCCGACACCGGATAGACCTGGTCCGGCGTGAGCCCCAGCTGCTGCGCCACGCTGTCTTGCTGGCGCGCGATCTCGGTATCGTTTTCGGCGCTGCTGCGCAGTGGATCCCACATCGCGTCGATCTTGTTGAGCACGACGATGCGTCCCGGTCCCGCGCCGATATGGGTGCGCCAGACCTCGATGTCGCTGCGCGTGACGCCCGTTTCGGCGGCCAGCACGAACAGCACCGCGTGCGCGTTCGGGATCAGGTTCAGCGTCAGTTCCGGTTCGGTGCCGATCGCGTTCAGGCCCGGCGTGTCGAGGATCACCAGGCCCTGTTTCAAGAGCGGGTGCGGCAGGTTGATGATCGCGTGGCGCCATTGCGAGATGTCGACCAGGCCGTCCAGCCCGAGGGCGTCGGCCAGTTCCGGGTCTTCCGGATCGTACAGGCCGTAGCGCTGCGCTTCCTCGGGAGACACGCGGCGCGTCCTGCTGACCTGGCGGAAGGCTTCGGCCATGCGTTCGGGGGCGTCGAGGTCGAGCGCCAGCACGGTCCAGGCGGACTCGATCTCGCGATAGTCGCCCGTCGACAGCTGGCTGGCGCGGGTTTCGATCGGCAGCAGGCGGATGCAGGGCTCCCAGGCGGCATCGTAGAGCAGCTCGGTCGGGCACATCGTGGTGCGGCCGGCGGCCGAGGGCAGGATGCGCTGGCCGTAGTCGGCAAAGAAAATCGCGTTGATCAGCTCGGATTTGCCGCGCGAGAATTCGGCGACGAAGGCCACCGACAGGCGGTCGTCGCGCACCCGCGCCGCCGCCTGGGCCGCGCGCTGCGTGGTCGCCGCATCCAGCACGTCGAAGCTGTCCAGCGCCGCGCGGTACTCGTCCAGCGCCGCTGCAATGCCGGCGCGCCAGGCGCCGTATTCTTGAATGTCTTGCATGGTTCCGCCCGCGTATGAAATTGGCCTAGCGCTGGCAGGTGGCGCAGTAGAAGGTCGACCGCTGCCCCTGCTTGATCTGGCGCACCGGCGCGCCACAGTTTCTGCAAGGCACTCCTGCACGATCATAGACGAAATAAGTCTGCTGGAAATAGCCAGATTGACCATTCACGGCAATAAAGTCGCGCAGCGTGCTGCCGCCCTGCACGATGGCGTCGGCCAGGATCTCGCGGATGGCAAGGGCCAGCTTCTCATAACGCGCGCGGCTGATGCGCGAGGCCGGCGTTTTCGGACTGATCCCGGCCTTGAACAGGCTTTCGCAGGCGTAGATATTGCCCACGCCGACGACGATGTCGCCTGCCAGCAGCACCTGCTTGATCGGCGCGCTGCGCTTTCGCGTCGCCTTGTGCAGGAGCGCGGCAGAGAAGGACGCTTCCAGAGGCTCGACGCCGAGGCCGCGCAGCAGTACGTGCTGATGGAGGTCGCCCTCGTCGTTCGCATGCCAGAGAACGGCGCCGAAGCGGCGCGGGTCGTGCAGGCGCAGCACCTGCGACTGCGCGCCGTCGCTCACGACCAGGTCGACATGGTCGTGCTTTTTCAGCTCGGTGCCAGGCGGCAGCACGCGCAAATGGCCGGACATGCCCAGGTGGATGATGAGCGTGCCGCTGTCGAAGCCGATCAATAAATACTTGCCGCGGCGGCCGACCTGGGTGATGCGCTGGCCGACCAGGGACTGCACCAGATGGGCTGGAAACGGCCAGCGCAGGCCCTCGCGCCGGAACACGAGCTGCTCGACAATGCGGCCTTCGAGGTGCGGCGCAACGCCGCGCCGGGTCACTTCTACTTCAGGGAGTTCAGGCATGAAAATCTGACAAAATTCGTGTAAATCGTGTTGCGCTCTCGCACGCGCAACAGGGCTTGGGCGTAGAATCGAACATCATTCCACACATGGACTTGCCTTGAAAAACGCTTTCGTCATTGTAACTCTCTCCGGCCTGCTGTCGGCGTGTGCCGTGGCGCCACAAGAGCAGCCGGTCGCGCAATCGGCGCAGGCGGCGGCAGAACAGGCCGAGGCCAGGGAGCAGGCGCATGCAAAAGCCGAGCTCGACGCGAAAGCCGAGCTCGATGCCGAGCGGGCACGCCTGCCGAAAGTCGCACTGACGGGCAACTTGCTGAACCAGTTGCTGCGCGCCGAATTCGCGTTTCGTGGCGGCGACTGGCAAGGCCCTTACATCACTATGCTGAGCCTGGCCCAGCAGACGCGCGATCCGCGCCTGGCACGCCGCGCCGCCGAGATGGCGCTGGCCGCGCGCCAGCCGGAAGACACCCTGGCCGCCGTACGCCAGTGGCGCCAGCTCGACCCGGAATCGGACGAAGCGACGCAGTACTATCTGGGGATGGTCATCCTGTCCGACAATATCTCGGACGCAGAAGGCATTTTCCGCAAGCGCCTCGAGGGCGCGCCGGCGCCGGTGCGCGGCGTCGTTCTTTACCAGGTGCAGCAATTGCTCGCGCGCGCCAAGGACAAGGAAGCGGCCAACGCCATGCTCGGGCGCCTCGTCGCGCCTTACCGCGGCACGCTCGAAGGCCATGTGGTGCTGGCGCAGGGCGCGCTTGCACGCGGCGACAAGGCAGCGGCAAGCCGAGAAGCGCGCGCGGCCCTCAGCCTCAAACCTGATTCCGAGATTGCCGTCCTCACCCTGGCCCAGGCCGGCGAGAACGAAGCGCAGGTGCGCGCATTACTTGAAAAATTCCTCGCCGCCCATCCGAATGCGCGCGAAGTACGCGCCGCCCACGCGCGCATCCTCGTCAATGCCAAGCAGTTCGAGGCCGCGCGCACCGAATTCCTGCTGCTCGACAAGCAGCAACCCGACAACGTAACGACCCTGTACGCGCTCGGCGTGCTGGCGACCCAGCTGAACGACCCGAGCGGCGCTGAACGCTATTTCACGCGCTTCATCGATGTGCTGGGACGCAATCCCGAGGATGAGCGCGACCCGTCGAAGGCACTGCTGATCCTGTCGCAGCTGGCCGAGGAGCGGGGCGACATCAAGGCTGCCGTCAACTGGCTCGATAAATTGCCCGAGGGCGACGAAAAGGCGGCATTCGGCGCCCAGCTGCGGCGCGCCCAGCTGCTCGGCAAGGGCGGCGACCTGCCGGCCGCCCGCCGCCTGCTCGCTTCCCTGAAGCCTGCCGAACCGGTTGCCCAGGCCCAGCTCGCCGCCACCGAAGCGCAAGTATTGCGCGACGCCGGCCAGGTCGAGGGAGCGTTCACCCTGATGCAGGCCGCAACGAGGCGTTTTCCGACCAACCCGGACTTGCTGTACGACTTCGCGCTGCTGGCCGAGAAGAGCGGCCGGCTCGAGGTCATGGAAACGACCCTGCGTGAAGTGATGCGCCTGGCGCCCGAGAACCACCAGGCGTATAACGCCCTCGGCTATTCGCTGGCCGAGCGCAACATCCGCCTGGTCGAGGCGCGCGCGCTGATCGAAAAGGCATTGGGAATGGCGCCCGAAGATCCCTTCATCATGGACAGCATGGGCTGGGTGGAGTACCGCCTCGGTAATCTGGACGCCGCCGAAGCCCACCTGCGCCGCGCTTATAGCCTGCGCCGCGATCCCGAGATCGCCGTCCACCTGGGCGAAGTGCTGTGGCAGAAGGGCAAGCAGGCCGACGCCCAGAAGCTGTGGCGCGAAGCGCGCGCGAAAGACCCGCAGAACGACACGCTGCGCAGCACGCTGGCGCGCCTGCGCCTGTCGCTGTGAAATAATGTGTGAACAGCACGGGCGGGCGCGACGTCCGCCTTTTAAAATTTTCTTTTCCAGACCGATGCCGATCATCCACCGCTTATCCCTGTTCGTTCTCGCCGCCGCGCTGGCCGGCTGCGCCAGCACCGCTACCCAATCGACAGGCGCCCCGGGCGTCCAGGCGGCTGCTACCCCTTACCGCGACACCGTCGAGCTCACCGGCCGCCTGCAAGTGACTTACCAGAAGGATGGGCAGCCCGGTTCGATGAACGGCGGCTTCGAGTGGGCGCAGCGTCCGGGCCAGATCGACGTCGCCTTCCTCAGTCCGCTCAAGCAAACCGTGGCCACGATCAGCGTCACGCCGCAGCAGGCGACCTTGACCGAGGCCGGGCGCGCGCCGCGCAGCGCGGGCGATATCGACGCCCTGACGCGCCAGGCGCTCGGCTGGTCGCTGCCGGTATCGGGCTTGCGCGACTGGCTGCAGGGATATGCCACCGATGCTGCCGGCAAGCGCTTCGCCGCCACCCCAGGCAACAACAGCGTCTTTACGCAAGATGGCTGGCGCCTGCGCTTCGTGTCCTGGCAGAACGGGCAGAACGGCGCGCAGATGCCGAAGAATATCGTTGCAGAACGCAGCGCAACGGCGACCAGCGA
Organism: Massilia sp. CMS3.1; assembly: GCF_051262535.1. Classification (NCBI taxonomy): domain Bacteria; kingdom Pseudomonadati; phylum Pseudomonadota; class Betaproteobacteria; order Burkholderiales; family Oxalobacteraceae; genus Massilia; species Massilia sp. CMS3.1. The sequence continues at coordinate 67,396 of NZ_JBIMES010000008.1, forward strand.
CGAACTGGCGATCCAGATCATCCTCGATCCGGCGGCGTAAATGCGTTCGCTGCACGGTTGCCCGGCCCCGGCCAAGCTCAATCTTTTCCTGCACGTCATCGGCCGCCGCGCTGACGGTTACCACTCCCTGCAAAGCGTGTTCCAACTGATCGAGCGCGGCGACACCCTGCATTTCGACCTGCGCGACGACGGCCGCGTCAATCGCACCACCGATGTGCCCGGCGTGCCGGAAGCATCCGACCTGATCGTGCGTGCACTGGGTCGCCTGGCCGACGCTTTCCGGCAGCGCCATGGCCGCGCCGCACCCGGCATCGATGTCGCCGTCGAAAAGATCCTGCCGATGGGAGGGGGATTGGGCGGCGGTTCCTCGGATGCGGCCACAGCGCTGATGGTGGCAAACCGTTTATGGAATGCCGGATTCAGCGACGCCGAACTGATGCAGATCGGCCTGCCGCTGGGCGCCGACATTCCGTTTTTCATCTATGGCCAGACGGCATTCGTCGAGGGCGTGGGGGAGGCGATGCAGGCGGTCGATGGGCCCCAATGCTGGTATGTCGTGATCGAGCCGGGTGTCTCTGTGCCAACGCCTGCAATTTTTACTGCTGAGGATTTGACGCGTGACACGAAGCCCGTTAAAATAGCGGACTTTCCTGCAGCACACTTATTAACTGAGTTCGGGAAAAATGATTTGCAAGCAGTGGCGTCCCGTTTATTTCCGCCGGTAGCACAGGCGATCGAATGGCTGGGTCAATACGGTGCGGCAAGGATGACTGGTTCGGGAGCGTGCGTGTTTTGCGCGGTACCGGATGAGGCACAGGCAAACCTGGTGTTGGGGCAAGTTCCTGACTACTGGAGAGCGTGGAAAGCCCGGTCCTTGCAGCGACATCCGATAAAATCGCTCTTGCAAAACAATGAGTTGTAGAATAAAATTTTGCCTGTTGCAGCATTTGACGATGAGTCCTCAAGATAAGTCGGCAAGTAGTGCAGCAAGCTGTAAGTTGCGTAGGGGAATCGCCAAGCTGGTTAAGGCACTGGATTTTGATTCCAGCATACCAAGGTTCGAATCCTTGTTCCCCTGCCATTCATTTTATCCGGCCTGTCGATACGCATGTGTCCAGCGGATGAATTGGGCGAGCCGCCCTAGCGGTCCAGCCTTTTAATCGCATAGTCAGCCGGTACATCCGGCTGATTGTTTTTCAAAGTATCAACGCTCTTCTCTCGGGACTCCCATGGCTTACGAAAACCTGATGGTTTTTACCGGCAACGCTAATCCGGCGCTAGCAGAAGGGGTCGCAAAAAGCCTCGGTATTCCTCTCGGTAAGGCAGTCGTCTCGAAATTCTCGGACGGCGAAGTCATGGTCGAAATCAATGAGAACGTGCGTGGCAAGGATGTCTTCGTCCTGCAATCGACGTGCGCTCCGACCAACGACAGCCTGATGGAAATCATGCTGATGGTCGACGCCCTCAAGCGCGCCTCGGCCGGGCGCATCACCGCCGCCATTCCTTATTTCGGTTACGCCCGCCAGGACCGCCGCCCACGCTCGGCGCGTGTCGCGATCTCGGCCAAGGTCGTTGCCAACATGCTCGAAGAAGCCGGCGTCGAGCGCGTCCTGATCATGGACTTGCACGCTGACCAGATCCAGGGCTTCTTCGACATCCCGGTCGACAATATCTACGCATCGCCGCTGCTGCTGGGTGACCTGCAAAAGCGCAACTACGACGACTTGCTGGTCGTCTCGCCGGACGTCGGCGGCGTGGTGCGTGCGCGTGCGCTGGCCAAGCGCCTCGGTTGCGACCTGGCGATCATCGACAAGCGCCGCCCGAAGGCGAACGTGTCGGAAGTCATGAACATCATCGGCGAAGTCGAAGGCCGCAACTGCGTCATCATGGATGACATGGTCGATACCGCCGGCACGTTGTGCAAGGCCGCCGAAGTGCTCAAGGAGCGGGGCGCCAAGAAGGTTGTCGCTTACTGCACGCACCCGGTCCTGTCCGGTCCGGCCATCGAGCGCATCTCGAACTCGCCGCTGGACGAACTGGTCGTCACCGACACGATCCCGCTGTCGGCCGAGGGTGCCGCCTGCAAGAAGATCCGCCAGCTGACCTGTGCTCCGCTGCTGGCCGAAACCTTTAAACGTATCGTCAAGGGCGACTCGGTCATGTCGCTGTTCGTCGACTGAGCAGTAGCAGCTTCAGCAAGCGGCGCGCCCGGCTTCGAGCCCGGCGCGCCGTTGTACCGTTTTAAGAATTAAGAATTTTCTCGAGCGCGTGTTTGGCGCTCAGCCAAGCCAGCCCCTGGTCGCGGGGGCGGGCCCAACCGGGAAATCGGGCAGGAAATATCCTGCATTCGATCCCAAACTTATGGAGTTTCACATGAAAGTAGTTGCATTCAACCGCACCCTGCAGGGCACCGGAGCGAGCCGCCGCCTGCGCAAGGCTGGCCAGACGCCAGGCATCATCTACGGTGGCGCAGAAGCCCCGGTCCTGATCGCCCTGGACGGCAACGCCCTGTGGCACGCGCTCAAGAAAGAAGCTTTCCACGGTTCCGTGCTGGACCTCGAAATCGAAGGCGCGACCCAGCAAGTCCTGCTGCGTGACTTCCAGATGCACGCATTCAAGCAACTGGTTCTGCACGCTGACTTCCAGCGCGTCGACAATTCGCAGCCGATCCACACCAAGGTCGCCCTGCACTTCATCAACGCCGATACCTCGCCAGGCGTCAAGCTGAACGCGGCTGTCATCTCGCACGTGCTCAACGAGCTGGACGTGTCCTGCCTGCCAGGCAAGCTGCCTGAGTTCATCGAAGTCGACCTGGCTAACCTGGAAGCCGGCCAGTCGATCCACACCGACGACCTGACCATGCCAGAAGGCGTGACCGCGCTGACCCACGGCCAGAACCTGACCATCGTGACCTCGTCGATCCCACGTGGCGCCCTTGCCGCTGAAGCTGAAGCCGAAGCCGCAACCGGAACCGAAGAGAAGAAGTAATTCCGCCGCCGCGCATGCGGTAGTTGGAACGAGACCCGCCGCGCGCAAGCCGGCGGGTTTTTTCATTTCCCAAACTCCATTTAAGCGATAATCCCCCTTTTCCTGACGCGACCGCTATGTCCATCCGCCTCATCGTCGGCCTCGGCAACCCTGGCCCCGACTACGAACAAACCCGCCACAACGCCGGCTTCTGGCTGGTCGACAACCTCGCCAACAGCCTGCCGGGCTGCCGCCTGCAGCGCGAAAGCCGCTTTCAGGCGCTGATGGCCAGGACTTCGATCGGCGGCAACGAAGTCTGGCTGCTCGAGCCGCTGACCTTCATGAACCGTTCCGGCCAGTCGGTCGGTGCCCTGGCGCGTTTTTATAAAATCAATCCGGACGAAGTACTGGTCGTGCACGACGAACTCGACCTGATGCCGGGCGTGGCGAAACTCAAAAAAGGCGGCTCCTCGGGCGGCCACAACGGCCTGAAGGACATCACCGCCGCGCTCGGCACCCAGGAATACTGGCGCCTGCGCATCGGCATCGGCCACCCGCGCACATTGAACCTGCAGCAGGGCGTGGCCGACTTCGTGCTGCACCGCCCGCGCAAGGACGAACAAAGCCTGATCGAGGAATCGATCGACAAGGCGCTGCGCATCATCCCGCTGGCGATCGACGGCAAGTTCGATACGGCGACGATGCAGCTGCATACCGCCTGACGGGCGCGCCGCACGCATCCTCAGGGCGTCGTGGCAGGCGGTCGCACCAGCCCCCGCTGGAAGACGTAATCGACGATTCGGTGACTCGGCGCCAGGCCCGCGGTCTTGTCGAACTGCCAGTGAACGCCGAGATAGATCCGGCTCTGTCCATTTTCGTCTTCCGCCTGCGACAGCGTGGCGAAGCTGCGCGGCAGGCGCGGCCGTACCCGGCCGTCGTTATCGCGCGTGACCCCGTTGTATTCGTCGGAAACGAAGGTGAACGGCACCCGGTCGCCGTACCGGCGGCGCAGCATGTGGAAGGCGGCGCCGCCCAGTCCCGCGTGACCTGAAACATAAGCCAGACTTGATATCGCCCAGCCTGAGTTCTGCTCTGCATTAAAGTGCCCCGCGCAATTTTTTTGGCAGCGCACCGTTGCGGTGCAACGCGACCGCCAGCACGGCGCCGTCCGTCCTGCGATAATTCCACGCATGAGTGCACTTTCCTTTCACGCCGGCCCGCGCGCGCTGGCCCGTATCCGCGCGCAGGGCTTGCGCGCCGCCGACATCGCCGTCATTCCTGCCGCCGCCGGCGGTCCCAAGGGCCTGATCTTCCAGGCCCTCGACCAGTACGTGTTCGGCGAGTGGCTGCCCACCAATGCGCGCCCGCGCACCCTGATCGGTTCCTCGATCGGCGCCTGGCGCATGGCGGCGGCCTGCCAGCGCGACCCGGCGCGCGCCTTCGAGCGCCTCGGCAGCCTGTACACGGGCCAGCGCTACACCACCACCAAGCCCAGCCCGCAACAAATCAACGAGGTCGTGGGAGGATTCCTGCACGAATTCGTGAACGGTCACGAAGACGCTATCCTCAGCCATCCGCACAATCACCTGCACCTGCTGGCCGTGCGCGGCAAGGGTGTGCTGGCCGAGCCGGCGCACCGGCGCGCCGAGATGCGCGGCTTCGCGGCCGCCGCGCTCACCAACTTCGCTTCGCGTGCGCGTCTGGGACAATTGCTGGAACGGGTCGTGATCGGCGATGCGCGCGCTCCGGCCGCCTGGCTGCGCGAGGAGTTCGACAGTTTCACGACGCACTTTTCGACCCTCACGCGCGGCAACCTGGCCGCCAGCCTGCTCGCTTCTGGCACGCTGCCGCTGATCATGCAGCCGGTCACCGCCATCGAGGGCGTGCCGGCGGGGCATTACTGGGATGGCGGCATCATCGATTACCACCTCGCGCTGCCGTATGCGCGCCTCGAGCGCGCCGAACCGGACGCGATCGTGCTGTATCCGCACTTTAACGAACACATCGTGCCGGGCTGGCTGGACAAGGCGATGCCGTGGCGGCGCTGTGCGCGCGGGCCGAACCGCGGGTGGCTCGACAACGTCCTGATCGTCGCGCCCACGCCGGCTTTCATCAAAACGCTGCCGCGCGCCAAGCTGCCGGACCGGAGCGATTTCAAGTTTCACGGGCTCGACCACGACGCGCGCATCAAAGCCTGGTCGCAGGCGATGCGGGAAGGGCAGCGCCTGCGCGACGAACTGGCCGCCTTCATCGAGCGGCCCGATGTATCGCGCTTGCGCCCGATCTGAGCGGCTGGTCGGGACGAAAAAAAACCGCTGCCGGCAGCGGTTTCTTTTATCTTCATTCAGGCCGCTTCAGGCACGCTTGCGACGCAGGCCCAGTGCAGCCAGTATGCCCAGACCCAGCAGCGCGAGGCTGCCCGGCTCCGGCACCTCGGCTACCGCGACGGGTTCCTCGCCGAAGAATTCGAGTTCGGCCAGCTGGTGCAAGCCGCCGCTGACCACCGAGAAGGTCTGGTAGCGGAAGATGCTGTAGGCCGCCGGCAGCGTGAAGTCGGTGCCGGCAACATATTCGATGACCTGGTTGCGGTTCGCGCCCCATGGCGAGACGCCGTCGCGGTTGTACGAGAAGATCGTCGTATAGTTCATGCCGTCGTTCGAGCCGAGAATCTGCCAGATATCCGAATCGCGGCCCGCCGCATCGTTCGCCGACGCCGCGGTGAAGCTGGTCAGCTGATAGCGCTTGCTGCCGAAGTCGGCTTCGACCCAGCCATTCATCATGCAGCACCACTTGTCGCTGCCCCCGCCCACGACGTTGTCGAACACGTTGAAGGCGCCTTCGTTGGCGTAACCTGCGGCGAACGACGAACGGAAGACCGCGTTGTAGTTGGCGTATTCGTTTGCACGGCCGTCGTTCTCCGGATCCGTGAGGTCGGACCCGGCGAGGCCGGTCGTGCGCACGCTGGCGCCGTGGGCGGAACCGGCCAGCAATGCGGTCGCGGTGAGGAGAGCGAACAGAACACGTTTCATGACAATTTCCTGGTTGGATGTTTTATTCTTTTTTCAAAGCAATTTTCGTTCCACAGAAATAAGTTATTGATAGGAAAGAGAAATATTTTCGTGGCAAAGATGATGAACGTGCACATGTAAAAAGCGTCGACAGGCGAACACGGCCGTTTTGGTATGGCATGGAGCAGGGCGGTCCCTTCCTGCCGCGCCTGTTTTTGCGGCATCCAAACCCGTCCCCGGTTACAATATCGGGTTACGAGCCGCGCACCCTGGCTCACCACTATCGAAAGAAAGAATTCCCATGAGTCTCAAATGCGGCATCGTCGGCCTGCCCAACGTCGGCAAGTCCACCCTGTTCAATGCGCTGACCAAGGCCGGCATCCCGGCTGAGAACTACCCGTTCTGCACCATCGAGCCGAACGTCGGCGTGGTCGAGGTGCCGGACCCGCGCATGCAGGCGCTGGCCGACATCGTCAAGCCTGAGCGCATGGTCAATGCGATCGTCGAATTTGTCGACATCGCAGGTCTGGTGGCGGGCGCCTCGAAAGGCGAGGGCCTGGGCAACCAGTTCCTGTCGCACATCCGCGAGACCGATGCCATCGTCAACGTCGTGCGCTGCTTCGAGGACGACAACGTGATCCACGTGGCCGGCAAGGTCAGCCCGCTGGACGATATCGAAGTCATCCAGACCGAGCTGGCACTGGCCGACATGGGCACCGTCGAAAAAGCCGTCCACCGCGAAAACAAGAAAGCGCGTTCGGGCGACAAGGATGCCGCCAAGCTGGTCGCCATCCTCGAGCGCATGCTGCCGCAACTCAATGAAGCCAAGCCGGTGCGCGCCATGGGTTTTGATGCCGACGAGATGGAACTGATCAAGCCGCTGTGCCTGATCACGGCGAAACCGGCCATGTTCGTGGCCAACGTCTCGGACACCGGTTTCAAGAATAACCCGATGCTCGACCAGTTGACGGCCTACGCCAACGCGCAGAACGCGCCGATCGTGGCGATTTCCGCCGCCATCGAAGCCGAAATCGCCGACCTCGATGATGCCGACAAGGCCGCCTTCCTGGGCGACATGGGCATGGACGAGCCGGGCCTGGACCGCCTGATCCGCGCCGCCTATAACCTGCTCGGCCTGCAGACCTATTTCACCGCCGGCGTGAAGGAAGTGCGTGCCTGGACCGTGCGCATCGGCGCCACCGCCCCCCAGGCGGCCGGCGTGATCCACACCGACTTCGAGCGCGGCTTCATTCGCGCGCAGACGATTGCCTACGACGACTACATCGCCTTCAAGGGAGAAGCCGGCGCCAAGGAAGCAGGCAAGATGCGCGCCGAAGGCAAGGAATACGTCGTCAAGGATGGTGACGTGCTGAACTTCCTGTTCAACGTCTGATCAAAATTGCAACCAGAGGTGTGTCGACAGACTTTACACCTGGTTGCGGGGTGCGCGGGGCGCGGCCACCAAGCCGTTGATTCCTAAACGTAATTACACTGCGGCATAAAACTTGCTTTAGAGCCATTTCAGTTCAAGAATGGGGTTCAAATGAGCAAGTTTCTCCGCGTGTTGCTGGTATCCGCCACGCTTGCGCTGTGCAATGGCGCAAGCGCTGCCGTCATCAACGGCACGATCGGGACCATCGATGCGGATCGCGACGGCAAGCAGCAGGAGCTGAAGGTGGCGCGTATCGCCTTCACCGTCAGCGCCGATACCCGTTTGTCCTTCGACTCGCTCGTGTTGGAGCTGACGCGCGACCTCAACGGCGACGGCTTCATCACCGGTTTCGACAGCGAGATGCACCTGTTCGACCGGGGAACCGTGCTCCATGTGAATGACGACTCGGGCCAGACCTATGGCGACGGCTCGGAGTATCCGTTCGATTCGGCCTTCGAGTGGCGCTTCGAGCAGGCCGGCACCTACCTCGTCACCCTCGGCGTGCACGCATACGGCAACGCCGATGCGCTGCAGGGCTACCAGGCAGGAAGAATCTACCGACCGCTCGTCGGATTCGAGAATTTCGGCGCCTGGCGCCTAAGCCTCGCTGCCCTGACCGGCAGCGTCAGCAACGTCCATGAAATCACCAACGACGTGCCGGAACCGGGCACGCTGGCGCTGTTCGGCGCAGGGCTGCTGGGTGCCGGACTGCTGCGCCGCCGGCGCCGCTGATCGCACGCTTGACTTCCCGACAGCCCGCCGCGTGCGGGCTTTTTTGCGTCCGGCTTGTGACGCCGCCGCCGGCCGTCATCAAGCTGACACACGCGTCCATTATTCTGCGCCTCCATGAACGCGGCAACCGTCGCGCACGCCCCCGACCTGGAGCCACGCATGAACCCGACCCCTGAACTGTCCCGCCGCCGCTTGCTGCGCATGCTGGGCGCCGCCCCGATGCTGCCGATCGCAGGCGTTGCCGGTGCCTCGCTGCTCTCCGCTTGCGGCGGCGACAACGATGCCGTGGCCGACGTACTGGCGCCGGTCGCACCCGTGGCCACCCTCGGTTCCGTCACCTTCAGCTCGATGGCCGCGCCGACCCTGGCCAATGCCGCCGCGATGGCCACCACCACCGTCGGCTCGACCATGAGCGTGAACTTCAGCGACAGCAGCAAGCTCGATTTCAAGCTGGCCTACCAAGCCTTCTTCATCACGGGCGACGCAGTCCCGAATGGCAGCGGCGGCACGACCCTGGCCGGTGGCTACTACAACATCCGCAACCAGCCGATCGTCGACACCACCGTGCCAGGGAAGGAGCGCCAGTTCTTTTCCGACGCGCCGGACGGCACTTCGCTGCTTTCGGTGCCGAACGCGAGCGTGCCGGGTGTAAAAGGCAAACCCGTGTTCGCCGTGGTGCAGTTCGAGTACGCGACCTTCGCCCAGGACGGCAAGACCGGCATGTACGGCCGCCTGCCGTCGCCGATCGGCGTACTGACGCTGGACCAGGACCAGGCCACCGGTAAACTCACCCTCGTGAAGTACCACAACGTCGACACGTCCAGTGTCGAGGGACTGTGGATCACCTGCGGCGCCAGCCTGTCGCCCTGGGGCACCCACCTCTCGAGCGAGGAATACGAGCCGAACGCCTTTACGGCCGCGGGCGACGCCCAGTTCAAGGCCTTCAGCAAGAATTTGTATGGCAACGAGACGACGGCGAACCCGTACAACTACGGCCATATGCCGGAAGTGACGGTCAACCCGGACGGCAGCGCCTCCATTAAAAAACATTACTGCATGGGCCGCATCTCGCACGAACTGGTGCAGGTGATGCCGGACCAGCGCACCGTGCTGATGGGCGACGACGCCACCAACAGCGGGTATTTCGTGTTCGTGGCCGACAAAGAGAAGGACCTGTCGTCGGGCACGCTGTACGTGGCGAAGGTCGGCGCCGGCTTCTCGCTCGACCCAAGCGCCAGCGCCGCGCCGCTCAGCTGGATGAAGCTCGGTTCGGCCACCAGTGCCGAGATTCGCGCGCTGGCCGCCTCGCTCAAGCCGCTCGACATCATGGATGTGCGCACGACCGATCCGCAGGACCCGACCTTCACGAAGGTGGCGGCCAACGGCGCCATCGAATGGATCAAGCTCAAGCCCGGCATGGAAAAGGCCGCCGCCTTCCTCGAGACGCACCGCTACGCGGCGCTGATCGGCGCCTCGATGGGCTTTACCAAGATGGAAGGCACGACCGTCAACGCGAAGGACAAGATCGCCTACTCGGCGCTGCAGAACTGCCAGAGTTCGATGGTGGCCGGTAACGCCCTGAACGTGCCCGGCAACGGCGTGTCGATCCCGAAGGCGGTCAATGCCGGCGCGGTGATGGCATTGAGGCTGGCAGGCGGGCAGAAGGATACATCGGGCGGGACGATCGCCAGCGAATGGATGCCGGTCGATTTGAAGGCGCTGCTGACCGGCGAAGACATCGCCGCCGACGCCCTCGGCAACACGGCCAATCCGGACCGCATCGGCAACCCGGACAACCTGAAATTCTCGGAAAAGATGCGTACCCTGTTCATCGGCGAAGACAGCGGCCAGCACGTGAATAACTTCCTGTGGGCCTACAACGTCGACACCAAGGTGCTGTCGCGCGTGATGTCGATTCCGGCCGGCGGCGAATCGACCGGGCTGCATGCGGTCGATGAACTCAATGGCTGGACCTACATCATGAGCAACTTCCAGCACGCGGGGGACTGGGGTGGGATCCACAACGTCGTCAAGCCCGTCCTCGACCCGCTGGTGCGGGCGAACTACAAGGACAAGTTCGGGGCGGCGGTGGGGTATTTGACGGCGGAGTTGAGCCAGACGAAGTTGGCCAAGGCGTGATGTTGAAGGCGCGTCGTCATTGATGGCGAGACCGCGTGGGCACTCGTGCCCACGCGGTCTCGCAACTCGCATCCACGCGCCCCGATTGATGCGATACTGTCGGCCCCTCCGACCCGCACGCATGCAATGGCCACGCTCTCCCACCTCATCCTGTACCCGATCAAATCCTGCGCCGCCATGCCGGTCGAGGAAGCGTTTGCCACCGTCTCCGGCCTGTCCGCGCACGGCGTGCACGACCGCGAGTGGATGCTGGTGACCGCAACCGGCCAGTTCCTGACCCAGCGCGAATTCCCGCACATGGCGACGATCGTGCCGCGCGTCGACGGCACTACCTTGCTGGTGAGGGCCCCCGCCATGCCGCCGCTGCGCATGCCCCTGGCACCGCAACCGTCCGGCAACACCATGCGCGTGCAGATCTGGGACGACCTGGTCGACGCCATCGACTGCGGCGACGCGGCTGCCGCCTGGTTCTCGCTCACCTTGAACGCCCCCTGCCGCCTGGTGCGTTTCAAGCCCGATGCGGCGCGCCCGACGAGCGAAAAATGGACCGGCGGCGCGCCGTCTTGCGCCCGCTTCGCCGACGCCTACCCGCTGCTCCTGATCGGGGAATCGTCCCTCGCAGAGATCAACGGACGCATGCTGTCCGCCGGACGGGAAGCCCTGCCGATGGACCGCTTCCGCCCGAACCTGGTAGTCACAGGCACCGACCCGTTCGAGGAGGACTACACCGCCTCATTCACGGCCGGGGACATCGTCATCGCACCGGTCAAACCCTGCGCGCGCTGCCCGATCCCTGCGATCGACCAGGCGACCGGGATTCCCGGGCCGGATCCGCTGGACATCCTGCAATCCTGGCGCGCCAAGGCGATCCTGGCGGGCGCCGTCTGCGTCGGCATGAACTGCATCGTCGCCGGCGGGGCAGGGGGCACCCTGCGCGTGGGCCAGGCGTTCGAGGTCAGCCTGTCGTTTTAAGGTCGCGCCCGGGAGGCCAGGGACGAAAAAACCTTCAATCCCGTTTTCAAGCGTGTAAAGATCACGTAATGTAACGGGTATTGCTAAAAGGAATCCCCATGCACCAGCCGGACGCCGTGTTGCCCGACCTGCGCAACCTCGTTGCCGAGAATGAAGCCCTGCGCGCGCGGATCAGCCATGTGATGGAGCAGGCGCAGCGCAACCACGAGATCATGTGCCGCCACCAGGCCTTTGACCTGGAAATCGTCGGTGCGGCGAACTTTCCGCAACTGGTCGGCACGATCTTTCGCCTGCTGCCCATCATTTCCGATCTCGACAGCGTGACCCTGTCGCTGGTCGACACCGACGCCGACATCTACACGGTCATGCACAAGCTGGGCGTGGATTTCGAATCGCTGCCGGACCTGCTGTTCTGCGAGCAGGCGGTGGAACTCGGTTTCGATGCCGGCGATCGCCCGCGTCCGCGCCTGGGTCCCTACTCGCGCGCCGAGCACGGGGCGATGTTCCCGCATCCGCCCGAGGGGCTGCAAAGCGTGGCGCTGGTGCCGCTGCTGCGCAATAAGCGCCTGATCGGCAGCCTGAACCTGGCCAGCTGCGACATCGAACGCTTCACGCCGGCGCTCGGCACCGATTTCGTCGAGCACATGGCCTCGATTATCGCGATCTGCCTGGAAAACGTGATCAGCAACGAAATGCTGAAGTACATCGGGCTGACCGACCCGCTGACGGGCATCTATAACCGGCGCTACATCGACCGGCGCCTGATCGAGGAAATCGCGCGCGCGCGCCGTCAGGACTACCAGCTTTCCTTCATGTTCATCGACGTCGACCACTTCAAGCAGGTCAACGACAAGGTCGGCCACCAGGCCGGCGACGACGTGCTGCGCGAAGTGGCGGCGCGTATCAAGATGGAATTGCGCCTGTCCGACGCCCTGGCGCGGTTTGGGGGCGAGGAATTTGTCGTCCTGCTGATCAATGCCGACCTGCGGGCAGCGGCCCTGGTGGCCGACCGCATCCGCGCCGGCGTGGCCGACAAGCCATTCGATCTCGCGGGCGGGCAGTATTTGAACGTCTCGGTCTCGATCGGCGTCGCCGCCCTCGACACAGACGCGCGCGATCATGCGATCGAGGGCGTGGCGCAGCAACTGGTGGCCTCGGCCGACGGGGCGCTGTACCAGGCGAAGGAAGCTGGGCGCAATCGCGTCGTCATGGCGCAATGAAATAAATTTCACTTTCTGCGCTTTTACTTTTGAGGTAAGTCAAGCTGCTTCCATATTTGACCTTTGGTAGTGGTCGCTGCCGGATGCGAGGCGCGTCGGGCAAACAGCCAGGTGTATAATCCTGGGTCGTTGTTGTAGTTTATTAATCAACTTAATTTAGGAAAAGAGGGACAGTATGAGCACAAGGCCTGCCTTCTCTCGCGGCGATCTGGCTGCTATCAGCACTCGGATGTCGAACAATGCGGTTTATAGCGTGACCTCTTCCGCTCTGTCGCATGCGCCAGCCTCGCCGGTCGCCGCCAAAGTCATGCGTGAGGTAGGCGTGTCGCGTGAAAAGATGCATCAAGCTTACCGCTTCGCAAAGACGTCCGTCGTCGCAAAAAAATAGGCCCGTCTGGTAGTGGCACACAATACCATCTACGAGAAACTCACTGCTGATCCAAACGACCCGGTCGGTGCGTTCGCCTACATCATCTATAAGCAGCAGAAGGTTGACTACTGCAAGTCTTTCGGCGGGCGGGATCTTACTCGGGACGAGTTGAATACCTTTCATGCGATAGCCTCCCTCGACACATCGATTACCGCCTATCGAGCTTAGGGAGAGGCGATGGCTCAAGCTTTCCTCAATGCCAGTCTTGACGAGTTGGTAGAACGTACTGAAACTGAAACGCGCCAGGATATCCTCTATACCCAAATAGAAACGGTCAAAGCTGGCTTGGAAAGCAAGCTTTTAACCATTCATGGCACCTTGGACGCGAAACGGACTTTTTGGGGATGGGGCCGTGATATAGCAGGCAACCTCTTGGTTAATTTGGTGTCGATATTTGTGTTAGGGGCGCTTGTCCTTGGGTACAAATTCAGTGGCGAGCTCCAGCAGGGTGCCGAGAATAGGGCAGGGCTTGGTACCGCTACAACGAATCAAAACAATCCAATGACGGGATCTGCGCCGACTCGGAATGTCACCCCCAAGCCCGAGTAACACAGCACTTACAACAATCGTCCCTCCGCCCGCGTCACCGCGTCGCCCGACCCGCGCAGCACCACCACATCCCCCGCCTGCAGCACCGTCTCCGGCATCGGCTCGATGCGCACCCGTGCGCGCCGGATGCCGCTCACTTCGGCCTGCAATTCGTCCAGCCCGAGTTCGTCGATGCGCCGTCCGACCGCCTGCGCATCGGCCCCCAGTACCACCGAATGCAGGCGCACGTACGTGTGTTCCGGATCGTCGATCAGGTCGCTGGCCCCATGAAAATAGCCGCGCAGGGAAGCGTAGCGTTCGTCGCGCGCGCTCTGCACGCGGTGCACGACGCGGCGCAGCGGCACGCCGACCACGACCAGCGCGTGCGAGGCGAGCATCAGGCTGCTCTCGAGCGCTTCCGGCACCACCTCGGTGGCCCCGGCCTGGCGCAGGAGTTCGAGGTCGCTGTCGTCGTGGCTGCGCACGATCACCGGCAGCGAGGGCGCCAGCTCGTGCACCAGGTGCAGCACCTTTAACGCCGCGCGCGTGTCGGCAAACGTGATGACCATGGCACTCGCGCGGTTGATGCCGGCCGCGATCAGGGATTCGCGCCGCCCGGCGTCGCCGTAGGAGACGTGCGAGCCCGCCGACTGCGCTTCCTGCACCCGCTCCGGATCCAGGTCCAGCGCATACCACGGCAGCTTTTCGTCCGACAGCAAGGTCGCCACGCTCTGGCCGCTGCGCCCGAAGCCGGCGATGATCACGTGCTTTTGCGCGGCCATCGTGCGGCTCGCCAGCTGGGTCAGTTGCAAGGACTGCATCATCCATTCGTTGGATGCCACCTTCATCACGATCTGGTCCGATTTCGCGATCACGAAGGGCGCGACCAGCATCGACAGCACCATCGACGCCAATACGAGCTGCATCAGGAACGGGTCGATGAGTTTCGAGCCCGACGCCATGTTCAGCAGTACGAAGCCGAATTCGCCGGCCTGCGCGAGGGCGAGACCGGTGCGCATCGCCACGCCGTCCGACGAGCCGAACAGCTTGGCCAGCGCGGCGATGAGCGCGAATTTCATCAGCACCGGCACGGCCAGCAGGATCAGCACCAGCCACCAGTGCTGCAGCACCATCGGCACGTTCAGCAGCATGCCGATGGTGATGAAGAACAGGCCCAGCAGCACGTCGCGGAAGGGCTTGATGTCTTCCTCGACCTGGTGCTTGAACTGGGTTTCGGAGATCAGCATGCCGGCGACAAACGCCCCCAGCGCCAGCGACAGGCCGGCGCGCTCCGTGATCCAGGCCGCGCCCAATGTCACCAGCAAGAGGTTCAGCATGAACAGCTCCTGCGAGCGGCGCTTGGCGACGATCGTGAACCAGCCGCGCATCAGCTTCTGGCCGAAGAACAGCAGCAGGGCCAGCACGGCCGCCGCTTTCACCCCGGCCCAGGCCAGCGTTTTCACCAGGTTTTCCGGGTCCTTCGCCAGCGCGGGAATCAGGATCAGGAGCGGCACCACGGCCAGGTCCTGGAACAGCAGGATGCCGATGATGCGCCGACCATGCTCGCTTTCCAGCTCCAGCCGTTCGGTCAGCAGTTTCACCACGATCGCCGTCGACGACATGGCCAGCGCGCCGCCCAGCGCAAAGGCGGCCTGCCAGCTGATATGCAGCTGCGGCGCCCACATCGAGATGAACAGTCCCCCCAGCATGGTGGCGACGATCGTCAGCACCACCTGGGCCAGCCCCAGCCCGAACACGATGCGGCGCATCGCGCGCAATTGGGCCAGCGAGAATTCGAGGCCGATCGAGAACATCAGGAAGACGACGCCGAATTCGGCCAGCGCATGGGTCGAGCCGGTTTCGGCGGCCAGGCCGAGCGCATGCGGACCGATCAGCACGCCGACCGCCAGGTAGCCCAGCATCGGCGGCAGGTGCAGGCTGCGAAATACAACGACGCCGAGCACGGCGCTAAAAAGCAGCAGCAGGGTCAGTTCAAGGCCGGATGCCATACGTAAGTGTCTTTATGCGTTGTTTGATACGTCTGGCAAGTTTTTTGCTTTCTCAATTCGTTTATACTTCGGTGATGAGTGTACCCGATGAAAAAACAATGCTGAACAGTTTTGACGAGAACCAGTCGCGGCGCGTGCTCGAACTGGCGCGCGAGACCCTTGCCATCGAGGCCGAGGCGATCCAGGCCGTGCATGCGCGGCTCGATGCCGACGACAGCCTGGTGCGCGCGGTCGGCGTACTGTACCGCTGCACCGGCCGCGTGGTCGTGTCGGGCATGGGCAAGTCCGGCCATATCGCGCGCAAGATCGCGGCCACGCTGGCCTCGACCGGCACCCCGGCCATGTTCGTGCATCCGGGCGAAGCCGCCCACGGCGACCTCGGCATGGTCACCCCGCAGGACGTGTTCATCGCCATCTCGTATTCCGGCGAATCGTCGGAGCTGATGGATATCCTGCCGGTGGTAAAACGCATGGGCGCGCCCCTGATCGCGATGACCGGCAAACCGCATTCAAGCCTGGCGCAGTTGAGCGACGTCCACCTCGACATTTCGGTGGCCAGGGAAGCCTGCCCGCTGAACCTGGCGCCGACCGCCAGCACCACCGTCACGCTGGCCCTGGGCGATGCGCTGGCCGTGGCATTGCTCGATGTGCGGGGCTTTCGCGAGGAAGACTTCGCGCGTTCGCATCCGGGCGGCGCGCTGGGGCGTCGCTTGCTCACGCACGTGCGCGACGTAATGCGCAGCGGCGACGCGATTCCATCGGTCACGCCGGACATGCCGCTGACGCGCGCCTTGTTGGAGGTGAGCCAGAAGGGCATGGGCATGACCGCCGTGGTCGACGCCGATTTCAAGCCGCTCGGCGTCTTCACCGACGGCGACCTGCGCCGCCTGATCGAACGCCTGCAGGACTTCTCGAACCTCACCATCCGCGACGTCATGCACATCGGCGCGCGCACCGTGCACCCCGAGCAGCTGGCGGTGGACGCGGTGGCGATCATGGAAGAATTCCGCATCAACCAGATGCTGGTAATCGACGAGGACGGCATCCTGGTCGGCGCCCTGCATATCCACGACCTGACCCGTGCCAAGGTGATCTGATGACCCCGCTCGACCACATGACGCGCGCCGCCCGTGTAAAAGTGATGATCTTCGATGTCGACGGCATCCTGACCGACGGCAGCCTGACGTATGGCCCCGAGGGAGAGATCACCAAGACGTTCAATGTCCTCGATGGCCTGGGCATCCAGCTGCTGCAAAAGACGGGCGTGGCCACCGCCATCATCAGCGCGAGAAAATCGCCGATCGTGGTCGCACGTGCGAAAGACCTGGGCATTACCCATGTCTGGCAAGGCTTTCACGACAAGCGCATCGCGTTTGCCGAGCTGCTGGCGCAATTGAACCTGACGGCCCAGCAGTGCGGCTATATCGGCGACGACGTGATCGACCTGCCGCTGCTGACCAAGGTAGGGTTTGCCGTCACGGTGCCGACCGGGCACCCGGAGGTGCAGCACCGCGCGCACTACGTTACCAAAGCCGGCGGCGGGCGTGGCGCCGTGCGCGAGGTGTGCGACATGGTGATGCGGGCCCAGGGCAGCTACGACGAGGCGCTGGCGCCTTATTTCCAATGAGTTGGCGTGAAGGCATGGCCCCCACGTGAATAAACGTACCGCACACCGCTGGCGCACACTGGCGCTGATGCTGACGGCTGTCTTCTTCGCCTTCGGCAGCTTCTGGCTGCTGCAGGCGATCCAGACCGATGACAGCGCCACCGCCGGCAACGTCCTGAACGAGCCGGATTACATCGTCGAGAATTTCAGTTTCGTGCGCATGACCGAACAGGGCGCGCCGCGCTACGTGATGTCCGGCGCGCGCCTGGCGCACCATCCCGAGAACGACGTGTCGGAGATATCCAGGCCGATCGTCGAGAGCATGGACCCTGGCCGCCCGCGCATGACCATGCACGCCGAACGGGGCCAGGTCTACCATGGCGAAAACCGCGTCGAGTTGATCGGCAAGGTCGACATCAAGCGCCCGGCCACGCCGACCAGCGAAGCCCTGCACGCGCGCACCGAGGCCCTCACCGTGCTGGCCGACGACGAGATCCTCAAGACGGCGCTGCCGGTGCAGATGACGCTGGGCGCGTCAACGATGAACGGGATCGGCATGGTGGCCGACAACCCGACCCAGAAGCTGCACCTCGGCGGGCGCGGCCAGATCGTCTATCCGCCGCGCCAGAACGCCGCACCACCCCAATAACAGGAACGAGCACCCATGAAAAACAGTTTCCATAACGTGATCGCCGCCGCCTTTCTTTCCCTGCTCTCGCTGTCGGCTTCCGCCGAGCGCGCGGACTCGCTCAAGCAGGCCGTCATCAACTTCGATTCGCTCGACGTCGACGAAGTCACGCAGACGCGCATCCTGACGGGAAATGTCATCGTCACACGCGGCACATTGACCCTGAAATCGGACCGCGCCCTGGTCAAGGAAAGCCCGGAAGGCTATATGAGCGTGACGCTGACCTCGGGTCCGGGCCGCGTGGCGACCTTCCGCCAGAAGCGCGACGGCGGTCCCGACCTGTGGATGGAAGGCCAGGCCGAGCGCATCGAATACGACGAGCGCCAGGAACTGGTGAAACTGTTTTCGAAGGCGATCGTCAAGCAGCTCGAAAACGGACGCCTGACGAACGAACTCGATGGCGCCTACATCTCCTACGACAGCCGGCGCGAAGTGGCGACCGTACGTAACGACGTCAGCGGCGAAAGCCGTGTTGGCGGCGGACGCGGCACCCTGATCATCGCGCCGCGCCGCGCGGCGCCTGGGGCCGCGCCCGCACCGGCGCCGGGAAAGCCATGATGATGAAGGATATGCCCGACAGCCGCAGCACCCTGGTCGTGCGGGGACTGCAGAAAAGCTACGGCAAGCGCCTGGTCGTGCGCGACGTCTCGCTCGAGGTGGGCTGCGGCGAAGTCGTCGGCCTGCTGGGCCCGAACGGCGCCGGCAAGACCACCTCGTTCTACATGATCGTGGGCCTGGTGCCGTCGGACGCCGGCACCATCGAGATCAACGGCGCCGACATCTCGAGCCTGCCGATCCACCGGCGCGCGGTGATGGGCCTGTCCTACCTGCCGCAGGAAGCGTCGGTGTTTCGCAAGCTGACGGTGGAAGACAATATCCGCGCCGTGCTCGAACTGCAGCGCGACGACAATGGCAAGGCGCTCACGAAAGACGCCATCAACACCCGCCTGGACTCCCTGTTAGGCGAACTTCAAATCGAGAAGCTGCGCGAGAATCCGGCGCTCTCACTGTCGGGCGGCGAACGGCGCCGCGTCGAGATCGCACGCGCGCTGGCCACCAACCCGCGCTTCGTGCTGCTCGACGAGCCCTTTGCCGGCGTCGATCCGATCGCGGTGATCGAGATCCAGCGCATCGTGCGCTTCCTGAAGGAGCGCGGCATCGGCGTCTTGATCACGGACCACAATGTGCGCGAGACGCTCGGCATCTGCGACCGCGCCTACATCATCAACCAGGGCGCGGTGCTGGCGTCGGGACGTCCCGACGACATCATCGCCGACGAGTCGGTACGACGCGTCTACCTGGGCGAACATTTCAGAATGTAGGATTGAAACGGCGCCATGAAACAATCCCTGCAACTCCGGACTTCGCAGCACCTGGCGCTCACGCCGCAGCTTCAGCAGTCGATCCGGCTGTTGCAGCTGTCCACGCTCGAACTGCACCAGGAGCTCGAGCAAATCCTGTCCGATAATCCGCTGCTCGAGCGGCTCGACGATCCGCTCGACCATTCGGTGCGCCTGCTGGCCGACGGTGCGATCAACGATTCGCCGCCACAAGCCGAGGCGCCGGCCCCGGGTGCCGAGGAGGGCGCGCCGGCCCCGGAATCGGCCGATGGGGAAGGCGGCGCCGAGGTCGAGCGCGGAGAGACCGACGGCGACTGGGGTGAGCTCGGGCGCAGCTCGGGCGGCGACGGCGACGACGATGGCCGTCCGCAGCTCGGCGCCATCGGCGTGACGCTGCGCGAGCACCTGACGGAACAGGTGCGGGTGACGGGCGTGACGGACCGCGACCGCGTACTGGCCGAACTGGTGATCGACGCGATCGACGACAACGGCTACCTCGAAGAGCAGTTGGATGAGATCCACGCGCGCTTGCCGGACGAGCTGGACATCGAGATGGATGAATTGCGCTGCGCGCTGGCGCTGGTGCAAAGCCTCGATCCGACCGGCGTCGGTGCGCGCAGCGCGGCCGAGTGCCTGGCGCTGCAGATCCGCAGCATGCGCGGCGTGCCGCTGGTGACGCGACGCATGGCCTTGAAAATCGTCGAGGGTTATCTGACCTGGTTCGCGCAGCGCGAATTCACCAAGCTGAAAAAAGCGCTCGACTGCGACGACGAAGACCTGCGCGAAGCGCAAGCCGTGATCCGCCAGTGCAATCCGCACCCCGGCGCGGCGTTCGCGTCGAGCGTGTCGGATTACGTCGTTCCGGACGTTATTGTCCGCAAATCGAAGGGCGGCTGGGCCGTCACGCTGAACAACGAAGTGATGCCGCGCCTGCGCGTCAACAACGTCTACGCCACCTTGCTCAAGCAGGGAAAAGGCGAAGGGCAAATGGGCGCGCAGCTGCAGGAAGCGAAGTGGTTGATTAAAAATATGCGCCAGCGCTTCGACACGATCCTGCGTGTTTCGCAGGCAATTGTGGAACGCCAGCGCAACTTTTTTAGCCATGGCGCGGTTGCCATGCGTCCCCTTGTGCTTCGCGAGATAGCTGATACACTAGGTCTGCACGAGAGCACCATTTCTCGTGTAACAACTCAAAAATTCATGCTGACCCCGCACGGCATGTTTGAGCTGAAGTATTTTTTCGGAAGCCACGTCGCCACCGAAGCGGGGGGCGAAGCATCGTCAACGGCGATACGGGCGCTTATTGCGCAGCTGACAGGAGCAGAAGACCCAAAGAACCCATTATCCGATAGCAAGATCGCGGAAATGCTCGGTGAACAAGGTATGGTCATTGCGCGCCGCACGGTTGCAAAATACCGCGAGGCACTCAAGATTCCTCCCGTCAGTCTCCGCAAATCCTTGTAACAGCGGCACCCACGCGTCCCAGGCGCGGTAGCGGAGTCCGCGCATTTATCTAAGGAGTGTGTATGAATCTCACCATCAGTGGCCACCACCTCGACGTCACCCCCGCCATCCGTGAATACGTACAGAACAAGCTCGAACGCATCACCCGCCATTTCGATCAAGTCATCGATTCCCACGTGATCCTCGCGATCGACAATCTCACTGAAAAAGACAAACGGCAAAAGGCCGAGATCAACTTGCGCCTGTCCGGCAAGATGGTGCACGTGGAGAGTGTGGCGCACGACTTGTATGCCGCGATCGACCTGTTGATGGACAGGCTGGATCGCCAGGTGATGAAGTACAAATCGATACTGAAAGACCATGGTCACGAGGCGCTCAAGCGCCGTCCTGAAGGCGGAGAGGCCACTGCTGCGTTCTGATCAGCACTGAGCACCGTCTGAACGAGGGCGCCGAAAGGCGCCCTTTTCAATTGGGCGTGGGCGCATGCACCCGCGACGCACGCGCTTCGGTAAAATGCATGTTTTTCCGTAAGCCGACCACCATGACCGACCATGTCCTGACCCGCGTTGCCAACGGCACCGGCGTGATTACGCTCGACCGTCCGAAGACCTTGAATTCTCTCTCGCTGGCGATGGTGCGGCGCCTCACCGCCATCCTGCTGGCCTGGCGCGACGATGCATCGGTCGCCGCGGTCGTGCTCACCAGCAGCAGCGAAAAAGCACTGTGCGCCGGCGGCGACATCCGCTTCTTCCATGAAGCCGGCCACGCCACCCCGCCAGGGGGCAGCGCGCTGCTGGAAGATTTTTTCACCGAAGAATACGCGCTGAACCACCTCATCTACTTCTATCGGAAACCGTATATCTCGATCATGGATGGCGTGGTGATGGGCGGCGGCATGGGCATCGCCCAGGGAGGTCCCGAGAGCGGCCTGCGCATCGTCACCGAGCGCACCAAAATGGCCATGCCGGAAGTGAACATCGGCTTGTTCCCGGATGTCGGCGGCAGCCATTTCCTGTCGCACGCGCCGGGTCAGCTGGGCAATTACCTGGGCCTGACGGGCTTGACGATGGGTGCGGCCGACGCCTTGTATGTCGGACTGGCCGACGTGTTCGTGCCGGGTGCGCAGTTGGGCGAACTGAACGCCCTGATCGGGAACACGCCGGGCGCGCAGCTGGCAGGCGCCATCCGCGCGCTCGGTGCGCGTTTCGCTGCGGATGCCGGCGACAGTCCATTGAAAGCGCAGCGCGCCGCGATCGACCTTCACTTCGGCGCCGCTTCGGTGGCCGCGATCATGGCCTCGCTGGAAGGCGACGACAATCCCTTCGCGCAAAAGGCATTGGTTGCGATGCGCCAGCGCTCACCCTTGATGATGTGCGTGACGCGCGAGATGCTGCTGCGCGGCGCATCGATGAACGTGGCCGATTGCCTGCGCATGGAGCGCTCGCTGGTGCGCCGCAATTTCGAGCACGGCGAAGTGCTCGAAGGCGTGCGCGCGCTGGTGATCGACAAGGACAATGCGCCGCAGTGGAATCCACCGACGCTGGGCGAGGTAACGCCGGAGATGGTGGAACACTTCTTCGCGCCGGTGTGGCCGGAGCACGCGCATCCGCTGCGACATCTGGTCTAGGGTCGCCGGCCTCAGTCCATCTTGTCGAAGGCGAGCTCGCTCTCCTTGATATTCGCGATCGGTCCCAGGATCGCGCCGTCGAACTCGCGTGGCGCCCGTCCTTGCGCGAACAAGGCGGGCAGGTCCGGATTGGCCAGTGCGCCGCGCCCAAGCGCAACCACGTCGGCACCCAGTTCCAGCGCCTGGGCCGCGCGTTCGACGCTGTGCAGGCTGCCGTTGGCGATAATCGGTACGCCCGGCGCGTAGCGACGCGCCAGCGCAACCAGGCTGTCGGTGCCGCCTTCGAATGCCGGCTGCCATGCTTCGAATTCGGTGACGTGGATGAAGTCCGCGCCTGCCGCCGCCAGTGCAGAGAAGGTCGCTTGCGCATCCGCTTCGCGCCCGGCCCACTTGCTCGTGAAGTCGTTCACCTTGCCCTGCGAAATGCGGATACCGACAGGGACTTCGCCGCCGATCTCGGCCTTGACGGCTTCCAGCACCTCGACCAGCAGCGACACACGGGCACCGGTGTCGCCGCCCCAGCGGTCGGTGCGGCGGTTGGTTTCCGCAGTCAGGAATTGATCGAGGAGATAGCCGTTCGCCCCGTGGATCTCGATCCCGCCGAATCCGCCGATCCGCACCGCGCGCGCCGCTGCCGAGACGAAGCCCGCGACCACCTCGGCGATCTCGTGTTCATCGATTTGGACCGGCTCGGCATACGGCCCGGCGCCATGGTAGAAGCCCATCTGTTCGCCCTTGGGCCGGAGCGCCGATGGCCCCACCGTGTGGGAGCGGAACGGGTTCTCCTGGCTCAGCGCACCGGCATGCATCAGCTGGGCAATGGCAAGGCTCCCGTGCGCCGTGATCTCGCGCGTGATGGCTGCCCATCCGTGCGCGTGGACATCGTCGGCCATGCCGGCCTGGTTGCGGTAACCCTGCGCGAAGGCCTGGTCGGTATACAGCCCCTCGGAAATCACCATACCAAACCCGCCCTTGGCAAACCGGACGTAGTAGTCGTGCATGGCAGGGGTCGGCGCGCCAGTCTCGCTCGCCGTTACCCGGGTCATCGGTGCAACGGCCAGGCGGTTGCGCAGCAGTGCGCCTTTCATATCGTATGCGGATAAAATTTGTGCGGACGGGCTGCTCATTCTGCTGCTTCCTTTTCTCAATGCCATCATGTTCTTGTCCGCGCTCGCGGGAAAGAGGGCATTATGGTGCAGGCCTGACCTTAGACCAAGCCATGAGCAAGTGAAGCCGCCTTAACAAATTAAGTTATAAAGTGCAGACTTCAGACCTCAGGATTTTCCTCGCGGTAGCCTCCGCCTCCAATCTGTCCGCCGCTGCCAGGCAGCTCGACCTCGGCCCGATGCAAGTGTCGCGCCGCCTGGCGGCGCTTGAAGCAGAGCTCGGCGTGCGCCTGTTCCACCGGACCACACGCTCGCTGTCGTTGACGGCCGAAGGCGAGGCTTTCCTTCCCTTCGCCCACACGATGACGGATGCCGAAGAGAGCGCACGCGGCCAGTTGAGCCCTTCGGCCGCCAGCGTGTCGGGCGTGCTGCGGATGACGGCCCCCAGTGTGTTCGGGCAGACCATTGTCTTGCCGCTCATGGCACGGCTGATGGAACAGCTTCCCGGGCTTCGGATCGATCTCGACCTGTCGGACCGCGTGCTGGACATCGTCGGCCAGGGCTTCGATCTGGCGCTACGTATCGCGCCGCTGGCGGACTCGGAACTTGTCGCCCGCAAGATGGCACCCAATCCCAGGATCATCTGCGCGGCGCCTGGCTATCTCGCCCGGCATGGCCGCCCTGCCACCCTGGCGCAGCTGGAGCGCCATCACTGCATCGTCCTGCAGGCAGTGCCGAAATGGCCCTTGCTGGTCAATGGGGAACTGCAGCGCCGGCGCATGGGGGGGAGGGTGCTCACGAGCAGCGTGGACGCGGCACGGACGGCGGCGCTGCTGGGCATGGGCGTGACGATGTTGACCTATTGGGATGTCCGCCAGCAGCTTGCCGATGGCACGCTGGTCAGGATCGAGCTGGAGGACGCGCTCATGGAAGAGCTGTCGGTATGGGCCGTCATGCCGACGCGGCGCTATGTGCCGACACGCGTGAAAGTCTTCCTCGACGCCCTGGACAGCGAGCTGCGCCAAGGGATGTGACCCGAGGCAGGACGCACGGGGTCGCTCCCCTTACGATTGCTCGCGATGCCGCAACACCACGCGTTCGCTGTCGTTGAAATACGCGGCCAGCCGCTCCGCCATGTACACCGAGCGATGCTGTCCACCTGTACAACCCACCGCCACCGTCAGGTAACTGCGGTTGTCGGTCTTGAACGAAGGCAGCCACTTTTCCACGAACTTGCAGATATCGTGCAGCATCTCGGTGGCGCTCGGCTGGGCGTCGAGGAAGGCGATCACCGGCGCATCCTTGCCCGTCAGCGGGCGCAGGGCGAGGTCGTAATATGGATTCGGGATTGCCCGTACGTCGAAGACGAAGTCGGCGTCGAGCGGGACGCCGACCTTGAAGGCGAAGGACTCGAAGAACAGCGTCAACGGTGCGTGCTGGACCTCGGCCAGTTCCTTGATCCAGGCGCGCAGTTTATTCGCCGACGCTTCCGAGGTATCGATCACATGGCCCAGCTGCTCGATGGCGGCCAGGCGTTCGCGCTCTTCGGCGATGCATTCGATCAGGGTGCGGCGCGAGGCCGGGTTTTCACCCGGCATCAGCATGTGCGACAGCGGGTGGCTGCGCCGTGTTTCGGAGAACCGTGCGACCAGCGAATGGGTGCTCGCGGTGAGGAACAGCACCTTGACCTGGTGGCCTTCTTCCTTGAGCATACGCACGGTGACGGGCAGTTCGGCCAGCGATTCGGCGCTGCGTGCATCGACCGCGACGGCCAGCTTGGCCGTGCTGCCGGAAACGGTCTTCACCATCTGCGGCAACAAGGGCGGCGGCAGGTTGTCGACGCAGTAGTAACCTGCGTCTTCCAGGACATTCAGGGCAACCGATTTGCCCGAGCCGGAGATACCGGTGATAAGAACGATGTGCATGACGCGATGATACCGTAACAGGGCCTTCTTTGTCGTCGCTGAGATCTCAATCCCCGCTCATGGCTTGTCTCTGCCGCTCCATGAACTCCTGCAGCGTATCGATCCCGCGCAGCTGCAGGATCGTATTCCTCACCGCGGCCTCGAGCAACACCGCGATGTTGCGGCCGGCCGCGACCGGGATCACGACCTTGCGGATCGGCAGACCCAGCACCTCTTCGGTCGGGAAGTGGAATGGCAGGCGCTCGACCTCTTCGTCGAGCACGCCCCGTTTCACCAGGTGCACGATCAGTTTCAAGCGCATTTTTCGCCGCACCGCCGTCTCGCCAAAGATCGCCTTGATGTCGAGCAGACCGAGGCCGCGCACCTCCAGCAGGTTTTGCAGCAGCGGCGGGCAACGGCCTTCAATCATGTTTGGCGCGATGCGCGAGAATTCCACCGCGTCGTCGGCCACCAGGCCGTGCGAGCGCGAGATCAGTTCCAGGCCGAGTTCGCTTTTACCAAGGCCGGAGTCGCCGGTAATCAGCACGCCGACGCCGAGCACGTCCATGAAGACGCCGTGCATGATCACGCGCTGCGCCAGCTTTTTGGATAAATAGACGCGCAGGAAGTCGATCACCTGCGCCGCGGGCAGCGGGGTCGAGAACAGCGGAATATTTTGCTCGTCGCAGATGGCGAGGATGTCAGGCGGCGTTTCCAGCCCTTGCGCGATGATCAGCGCCGGCGGCCCGCCGCCGATCAGTTCGCCGATCACGTGGCTGCGCGAACTCGATTTCAGGCGGTGGTAGTAATTCAGTTCCTGATGCCCGAAGACTTGGATGCGGCCCGGGTGGATCAGGTTCAGGTGACCGACCTGGTCGGCGGCCGAGGCGACGTCGCCCGAGATCAGCCGTTCGCCGCCCGGAAAACCGGCGAACCAGCCGAGTTGCAGGCTGTCGCGGTTATCGTCGTACAGCCGTTGGATGGTAAGCGGAGTCTGGAGCATGGCCCGAGTTTAACCCAAGGCCTGCAAGCTAGGTTGCCAGTTGATAATACGTTCGTGGATCGAGCGCGGATCGGTATCGGTGGCAAGCGCGGTGCGGATCGCTTGGTCCGAAAACAGCTCGGCGATTTCCGACAAAATTTCCAGGTGCTGCTGGGTCACGTGGTCCGGAATCAAGAGGAAGAACAGCAGATTGACCGGCTGGCCGTCCGGGGACTCGAACGGAATCGGCGCTTTCAGGCGGACGAAGGCGGCGATCGGCTGCTTCAGGCTCTTGCTGCCCTTGATACGCCCGTGCGGCACCGCGACACCATGTCCCAGACCGGTCGAACCGAGGCGCTCGCGTGCGAACAGGTTCTCGGATACGGTCGAACGTGCGATCCCGCAGTTGTTCTCGAAAATCAGTCCGGCCTGTTCAAAGGCGCGTTTTTTACTCGACACTTCGATGTCGAGCTGAACGTTTTCGAGAGAAAGGATTTTGCTGAGATTAGTCATTTCACGCTTTTCATATTGCGGCGTACAACAGCCGACTTGCCGAGCAGAATTATAGGCCTGTTTGTAGGCCGCGTAATTCGATTTCGCGTCGGTATCCTACGCCTGTCGCCTACCCGTTTCAGTCTTTCGTCCAGCAGTGTCGCGAGCGCTGTTTGCGCCTCCACAAGCGTTAACGCAATTTCCGTTTCGAAAATCGATGCACGATGAATGAAACGTGGGAGACAAGGCGTATTGACCGTGCTTTCCCCGTCGTTGCTTAAAATTGATGCACTCTGACGGGCTGCGTTCACTGTTGTTTTTTCGTTAGTAGCTGTGGCTGTAAAGGTACAGGACCAGCCCGGTCACTGGCGCGCGCCGCGCAGATTGTGCGGGCGTCCCGTGCTGAAATTTGCGCGCCAGGGATTGATATCGAGGCCGCCCCGGCGCGTATAGCGCGCGTACACCGCCAGCTTGGTCGGCTTGCACTGGCGCAGGATGTCGATAAAGATGCGCTCGACACATTGCTCATGAAATTCGTTGTGCTCGCGGAAGCCGATCAGGTAGCGCAGCAAGCCTTCCTGGTCGATTTGCGGCCCGACGTAGTCGATCTGCACGCTGCCCCAGTCCGGCTGGCCGGTGACGAGGCAATTCGATTTCAGCAGGTTCGACACCAGGGTTTCCTCGACCGGCGCTTCGTCGAAACTGGCAGTGAGCAAATGCGGCGCCGGCGAATAATCGTCGACCTCGATGTCGAGGCGGTCGAGCGACCGGCCCTCGAGTTCGCCCATCTTGAGTTTGCCGAAATTCTCCGGTTCAAGGATCGTGATGTGGACCGGCGCGCCGAAGGCGTTCGACAGGTCTTCGCGCAGCAGTGACTGGAGGGCCTCGATGCCGGCCACGCGCGTCTGGTTGAACGAATTGAGGTACAGCTTGAACGACTTCGACTCGACGATGTTCGGCGAATCGGCCGGCGCGCTGATGGTCGCGATCGCTACCTGGGGTTTACCGCGCATGTTCAGCCACGACAATTCGTAGGCGTTCCAGATATCCAGGCCGAAGAAGGGGAGCGTACCCGTGATGGCCAGCTCGTCACGCTTCTGCTGGCGCGGAATCGGGAACAGCAACTCCGGCGCGTACTGGGTCTGGTAGGCGGAGGATTTGCCAAGTGGCGATTGATCGGGAGTGTTGTTCATGATCTCGTCTGGAAGCGCCGGCGCTGCGCGACAGCGGCAAAGCGGCGTATCGTACACCTTTCCGGAGTGGCTTGCGTGTCCGGTCCGCTTGGCAGGCGTAGGGCCGCCAAGCGGACAACGCCATCACAAAAACAATTTGTACACCGGGTTCGCAGTCTCATCC
The DNA here is from genome assembly GCF_051262535.1 of Massilia sp. CMS3.1. Classification (NCBI taxonomy): domain Bacteria; kingdom Pseudomonadati; phylum Pseudomonadota; class Betaproteobacteria; order Burkholderiales; family Oxalobacteraceae; genus Massilia; species Massilia sp. CMS3.1. Next base: position 95,398 of record NZ_JBIMES010000008.1, read on the forward strand.
CAATACCTATACCCCAGCGTCGCCAAAAACTGGCGGAACGCATCCATCTCTCCACCCGGCACCTGCAAGCCGACCAGAATGCGCCCCACATCCCCGCCCTGGTTCCGATAGTGAAACAGCGAGATATTCCAGTTCGGCGCCATGCTGTCCAGGAAGCGCATCAGCGCGCCGGGACGCTCGGGAAATTCGAAGCGGTACAGCAGCTCGTCCTGCGCCAGCGTGCTTTTGCCGCCGACCAGGTGGCGGATGTGGAGCTTGGCCAGTTCGTCGTGGGTGAGGTCGAGCGTCGGGAAGTCGTGCTGCTCGAAGGTGTGGGCGAGCAAGCTTGACTCGCCGCGGCTGCCGACCTGGATACCGACGAACACGTGCGCCTGGCGCGCATCGCTGATGCGGTAGTTGAACTCGGTGACGTTGCGGGCACCGACCAGCGAACAGAATCGTTTGAAGCTGCCGCGCTGCTCGGGAATCGTCACCGCGAACACGGCCTCGCGCGCTTCGCCCAGTTCGGCCCGTTCGGCGACAAAGCGCAGCCGGTCGAAATTCATGTTGGCGCCGCAGGCGACCGCCACCAGGGTTTCGTTCTTGATCGGCTGGCGCTGCGACTGCGAGCGTTCGACATAGGCCTTGGCGCCGGCAATGGCCAGCGCGCCGGCCGGCTCGAGAATGCTGCGCGTGTCCTGGAACACGTCCTGGATCGCCGCGCAAATGGCGTCGGTGTCGACCAGGATGATCTCGTCCACCACTTCCTTCGCGATGCGGAAGGTTTCCTCGCCCACCAGGCGCACCGCGGTGCCGTCCGAGAACAGGCCGACATCGGCCAGCGTGACCCGTTCGCCCGCTTTCAAACTCTTGGCCATCGCATCCGAATCGATCGACTGCACGCCGATGATGCGAATGTCCGGCCGCACCGCCTTCACATAAGAGCCGATGCCCGCGATCAGGCCGCCGCCGCCGATGGCGACGAAGATCGCGTGGATCGGTCCCGAGTGCTGGCGCAGGATCTCCATGCCGATCGTGCCCTGGCCGGCGATCACGTCCGGGTCGTCGAACGGGTGCACGAAGGCCAGCTTCTGTTCGCGCTCGAGCGTCAGGGCGTGGTTATAGGCATCGGTGTAGGAGTCGCCATGCAGCACGACCTCGACCGCAATGCCGCCGCGCGCCTTGACCGCATCGATTTTCACTTGCGGGGTCGTGGTCGGCATCACGATCAGCGCGCGGCAGCCGAGGCGCGCGGCCGACAGGGCCACGCCTTGCGCGTGGTTGCCGGCCGAGGCGCAGATCACGCCGCGGTTCAGCGCCTCCTGCGGCAGGTGCGCCATCTTGTTGTAGGCGCCGCGCAGTTTAAAACTGAACACGCTCTGCATGTCTTCGCGCTTGAAATAGATGCGGTTGCCGAAGCGCTGCGACAGGGTGGGGGCGAGTTCGAGCGGCGTTTCCTCGGCGACGTCGTAGACGCGCGCGGTCAGGATTTTTTTCAGGTAGTCGATGGTCATGGTCGGGGAAAAGGAAAATGTGTGGCCAGTGTCCTGGTTCCTGTGACGCGAGACTGTTTACCTTGGCGGATGACCTGGGCTCTGCAGTACGAGACGGGGCGCTGGGTTGCAGCTCGGCGTATCGTGTCGGGGCGATGGGTTTTCATCATTATAATGGACGCCTCCCACTGACCGAAATGACTCGATGATCGAAACCGCTGTCCTCTGGCTGCTCAAGGTCCTCGCCGCTCCCACAGTCGGGCTTACGTCGGTCTTCGTTATCGCATTCGTCTCCGCCACCCTGGTCCCGCTCGGCTCCGAGCCGGCCGTGTTCGCCGTCATCAAGGCCAACCCGGCCATGTTCTGGCCGGCGATCCTGGTCGCCACCCTCGGCAACACGATCGGCGGGGCAGTCGACTACCTGCTCGGCTACCGCGCCAAAATCGCGTTCGCGAAAGAGCGCCAGAGCCGCTGGTTCGGCTGGCTCGCGAAATACGGCGCCAAGACCATGCTGCTGTCCTGGCTGCCGGGCGTTGGCGATCCGCTGTGCACGCTCGCAGGCTGGCTGCACATGCCGTTCTGGCCGAGCGTGATGTACATGGCGATCGGGAAGTTCGGGCGCTACCTGACGATGACGCTGGTGCTGCTGTATGTGCCCGACAGTTTCTGGCGTCACCTGGGTGAGATGATCACGCGCGTCACCGGCTAGCGCACGCAGGTCAGCCAATTCGGCGGGGTTCGCCTACAGAAAGATTTTCTGTGCCTGGACAAGCCTTTTTGCAAACGTAATTTGCACAAGAGGCCCCCGATGCAAATTTTGTTGCTTGGCAAGCCTTTGGAAATTCGCCCGACCCAGCGTTGTGCGGCGCAATAAGCTAGAATGGTCATCCTTCGGGCCAGTCCAAACGTCGATCATCCATGAACGCCCCAGTACACATCCAGACCCTGCTTGCCGATAACGCACCGGCGCGCCTGCGCGAAATCCCCTACAACTACACCTCGTTTTCGGACCGCGAAATCGTGATCCGCCTGCTCGGCGAAGCGTCCTGGCAGCTGCTCGACCAGCTGCGCGGCGCGCGCCAGACCGGGCGCTCCGCGCGCATGCTGTACGAGGTGCTGGGCGACATCTGGGTGGTGCGCAGGAATCCCTACCTGCAGGACGACATGCTGGACAACCCGAAGCGCAGACAAAAGCTGATCGATGCGCTGCATCACCGCCTGGCTGAAGTGGATAAACGCCGCCTGACGGTCGACACCTCCGATGGCGGCGACGCCGCCACGGTCGCCGCGCGCAGCAGCGCGGTCGAACAACTGCTTGCCGCGGCAACCCAGGCCGTCGACGACTTCGGCCGCGAGTTCCGCGAGATGTACGACCTGCGCAAGAAGGCTCGCACCGTGCTCGGGGCCTACACCGATAAACGCAACATCCGTTTCGACGGCATGCACCGCGTCTCGCACGTGACCGACGCCACCGACTGGCGCGTCGAATACCCGTTCCTGGTGCTGGTGCCCGACAGCGAAGAAGAGATGGCGGGCCTGGTGAAAGGCTGCATCGAACTCGGTCTGACCATCATCCCGCGCGGCGGCGGCACCGGTTATACGGGCGGCGCCATTCCGCTGACCAGCCAGTCGGCCGTCATCAATACGGAAAAGCTGATCGGATTAGGCGAGGTCGAAATGACGCGCCTGCCGGGCCTGGACCGCGACTACGCGACCATCCACACCGGCGCCGGCGTCGTCACCCAGCGCGTCTCGCAGGCGGCCGAGCAGGCCGGCTTCGTGTTCGCGGTCGACCCGACCTCGGCGCACGCGTCCTGCATCGGCGGCAACATCGCCATGAACGCGGGTGGCAAGAAGGCCGTCCTGTGGGGCACTGCGCTCGACAACCTGGCCTCCTGGCGCATGGTCGACCCGAACGGCGACTGGTTAGAGGTCACGCGCATCGACCACAACCTGGGCAAGATCCACGACGCGCCGACCGCCGTCTTTACACTGGAATGGACCCATCCGGCGACCAAGGGCGCGCCAAAAGGCGCGCCGTTCCGCACCGAGACCCTGACCATTGAGGGCCGCAAGTTCCGCAAGGAGGGTTTAGGGAAGGACGTCACCGACAAATTCCTCTCGGGCCTGCCGGGCATCCAGAAAGAGGGCACCGATGGCTTGATTACCTCGGGCCGCTGGATCCTGCACAAGATGCCGAAGTTTACGCGCACCGTGGCGCTGGAATTTTTCGGCCAGGCGCGCGACGCGATTCCATCGATCGTCGAGATCAAGGATTATCTCGATGGGCTGCCGAAGAGCGGCAAACCGGAATTCGAGACCCTGCGCCTGGCGGGCCTCGAGCACCTCGACGAACGCTATCTGCGCGCGGTCGGCTATGCCACCAAATCGAAACGCGGCACGCTGCCGAAAATGGCCTTGTTTGGCGATATCGTGGGCGACGACGAGAACGCCGTGGCCATTGCCGCCTCCGAAGTCGTGCGCATCGCGAACACGCGTGTCGGCGAAGGTTTCGTTGCCGTCAGTGCCGAAGCGCGTAAAAAATTCTGGCTCGATCGCGCTCGCACCGCGGCCATCGCGCGCCACACCAACGCGTTTAAAATCAATGAAGACGTCGTCATTCCGTTGAACCGGATGGGCGAATACACCGACGGCATCGAGCGCATCAACATCGAGCTGTCGATCAAAAACAAACTGCAGCTGGCCGGCGAACTGCGTACCTATTTTTCGGGTAGCCACCTGCCGCTCGAGAAGAGCGACGACGCCAGCGGCGACACGGTCGCGCGCGACGAAATCATGGGCGACCGACCGGCGCAGGCAGTAGCCCTGGTCGACGCCGTGCAGGCGCGCTGGACCTATGTGCTGGCGAACCTCGACCAGAAGCTGGTGGACGTCCACCACAAGCTCGATGAACTCGGCCTGGGTCACCTCTCCAGCACCTTCGATCTGCGCATCGGCAACCAGCCGCAGGCGACCCTGTTCGACGTGGTGCAGGACCACACGCTGCGCGTCTCCTGGAAGCAGGACCTGCGCGCGCCGCTGCGCCAGATTTTCAACGGCGCCGCCTATAAATGCATCCTCGACGAGACGACCGTCATCCACAAGCGGGTGCTGCGCTCGCGCGTGTTCGTAGCGCTGCACATGCACGCGGGCGACGGCAACGTCCACACGAATTTGCCGGTCAACTCGGACGATTACGCGATGCTGCAGGACGCCCATAAAGCGGTCGAGCGCATCATGAAACTGGCGCGCTCGCTCGATGGGGTTATTTCGGGCGAACACGGCATCGGCATCACCAAGCTCGAATTCCTCACGGACGACGAGATGAAGGATTTCCGCGACTACAAACTGCGGGTCGACCCGGAAGGCCGCTTCAACAAGGGCAAGCTGCTCAATTTAAAGGATGCGCACGCCGACCTGCGCAACGCCTACACGCCGTCCTTCGGCCTGATGGGCCACGAGTCGCTGATCATGCAGCAGAGCGATATCGGCGAGATCGCCAACAGCATCAAGGACTGCCTGCGCTGCGGGAAGTGCAAACCGGTCTGCACGACCCACGTGCCGCAAGCGAACCTGCTGTATTCGCCGCGCGACAAGATCCTCGCCACCTCGGCCCTGATCGAAGCCTTCCTGTACGAAGAGCAGACCCGCCGCGGCGTCTCGATCCGCCACTGGGAAGAGTTCGAGGATGTCGCCGACCACTGCACCGTCTGCCACAAGTGCCTCACGCCCTGCCCGGTGGACATCGACTTCGGCGACGTCTCGATGAACATGCGTAATCTCCTGCGCAAGATGGACAAGCGCAGCTTCAAGCCGGCCAATCGCGCGGCGATGTTCTTCCTGAATGCGACCGATCCGACCACGATCAACGCCACCCGCAAGGCGATGGTCGGCGTCGGTTTTAAAGCCCAGCGCCTGGGCAATCAGCTGCTGCGCAAGTTCGCGAAAGAGCAGACCGCCGCGCCGCCACCGACCACCGGCAAGGCGCCGGTGCGCGAGCAGGTGATCCACTTCATCAACAAGAAGATGCCGGGCAATTTGCCGAAGAAGACTGCGCGCGCGCTGCTCGACATCGAGGACGACAAGGTCATCCCGATCATCCGCAATCCGAAGGCGACCAATGCCGACAGCGAAGCGGTGTTCTACTTCCCTGGCTGCGGCTCCGAGCGCCTGTTTTCGCAGGTGGGTCTCGCCACGCAAGCGATGCTGTGGGAAGTGGGCGTGCAGACCGTGCTGCCGCCGGGTTACCTGTGCTGCGGCTATCCCCAGCGCGGCGCCGGCCAGTACGACAAGGCCGACAAGATGATGACGGATAACCGCGTGCTGTTCCACCGCATGGCCAATACCCTGAATTATCTGGATATCAAGACCGTGCTGGTCTCGTGCGGCACCTGCTACGACCAGCTGGCGACCTACGAATTCGATAAGATCTTCCCGGGCTGCCGCATCATGGACATCCATGAATACCTGCTCGAGAAGGGCGTGAAGCTCGAGGGCGTGGAAGGTACGCGCTACATGTACCACGACCCTTGCCACACGCCGATGAAGATGCAGGATTCGGTGAAGACCGTGAATGCCCTGGTCTCGACGATCGATAACGTGAAAATCGAGAAGAACGAGCGCTGCTGCGGCGAGTCGGGCACCTTTGCCGTGACGCGTCCGGACATCGCGACCCAGGTCCGCTACCGCAAGGAGAGCGAAGTCGAGAAGGGCGCGGCCAAACTGCGCGAAGACGGTTTCGCAGGCGAAGTCAAAATCCTGACCAGCTGCCCATCCTGCCTGCAGGGCCTGTCGCGCTACGACGGCGACGCGAATACGTCAAGCGATTACATCGTCGTCGAAATCGCGAAGCACCTGCTGGGCGAGAACTGGCTGCCCGATTACGTCGCCCGTGCCAACAACGGCGGGATCGAGCGGGTGCTGGTATGACCATCGTCCAGGGTTGCGAACTGTGCCAGTTCGCCGCGTCGACGGTGCACGCGAACGAGAAATTTTCGGTGATCCTGGCCGACGAGCCGAATTACCCAGGCTTTTGCCGCGTCATCTGGCGCGACCACGTGCGCGAGATGAGCGACTTGTCGCGTGACGACCGCCTGCTGCTCAACGAAGCCGTGTACGAAGTAGAGCAGGCCGTGCGCGAAGTCATGGCGCCGACCAAGATCAACGTCGCCAGCCTGGGCAATGTCGTGCCGCATCTGCACTGGCACGTCATCCCGCGCTACACTGACGACGCGCAGTTCCCGGCGCCCGTCTGGGCGGCGGCCGTGCGCGAGCCTGATCCCGCCGTGCTCGACGCGCGCCGGGCGCTGTTACCGCAACTCGCCGACGCCATCGCGCGGCGCATGAACCAAGGATAAAGAGTCACCATGCCGATTCCAACCGAACTGACCGTCCACCAGAAATCCCGCCTGCTCGAGCTCGCTTTCGATGACGGCAGCGCCTTCTCGATTCCTTTCGAGCTGATGCGCGTGTACTCGCCTTCGGCCGAAGTGAAGGGCCACGGTCCGGGCCAGGAAACGCTGCAAGTCGGCAAACGCGAGGTCGGCATCAAGGACGTCGAACCGGTCGGGAATTACGCGGTCAAACCGCTGTTCACCGATGGCCACGACAGCGGCATTTTTACCTGGGATTATTTGTACAAGCTGGGCAGCGAACAGAGCGCGCTGTGGCAGGACTACCTGGCGCGGCTGCATGCGGCCGGCTTCGCGGGTGACAGCGGACGCGAAACGGGGACGGTGTTGCCTGGTGCGCTGGTGCGCGGTGGCGTTTGCGGTAGCGGCCACAGCCATTAATTTCAGGGCCGCGCGGCCCGTCGTCCCACGCAACAGCGCCACGAACATCAATAAAAAAGCGCCCCGAAAGGCGCTTTTTTATTGATCAGATCGCATCAACCGCCGAAGCGGCCGCGCAGTCCGAACATCACTGTGGCTGGATGTTGGCAGCCTGTTTGCCCTTCGGGCCAGTGGTAATCTCGAAGCTCACACGCTGATTCTCCGCCAGCGACTTGAAGCCGGGCGCGTTGATTGCCGAGAAGTGCGCGAACAGGTCTTCACCGCCGCCGTCAGGCGTGATGAAACCGAAACCTTTTGCATCGTTGAACCACTTAACAGTGCCAGTCGTCATTTTTATTCCCCAAAAGTTATTTTAATGTGCCTTGTTAGGGTTTGTCGGTGAAGAAAACGAATGACGCCAGCGACGGTCTTAACAAAGCGAAATTATTATAGGCACAAATTTGCGTGTGTGAAGCACAATTAAACGGAGTATTTACTGTTGAGTTGGCTTGACACGACAGCAACTGCTGCACGAGGTCACAACTTCGTTCCCCGTTGCAATAAAAATTGTCAAAGACTCAGCGTATCCTTCAATTGCGCCGCATTCCGGCGTGAAATCTCGAGTTTTTGGCCGTTGTCGAGCGTAACCAGGTAGCCGGCGCCCAGCGCTTCCTCGATCGCCACCACCGCGTTCAAATTGACGATGTGCTGGCGGCTGACGCGGAAGAACATTTGGCGCGGCAACCGTTCTTCGACACTGCCCAGCGACTTTTTGACATACGCGCGCTGGTCGTCGAAAAACACTTGCACGTAATTCTTGCAGCTCTCGAAGCAGCGGATCGCTGCCAGGCTGACCATGTGGCAGCGCTCGCCGTCCTTGATGAAGATCCTGCTGTCCGGCTCGAGTGGCGCTTGTACCGGCGCGAGTGCGGGTGCGGCATCGCGCGGCGCCAGTTTGCGGATCGCCTGCGCCAGCCGTTCGGGACTGACCGGTTTCAACAGGTAATCGACGGTGTCGAAGTCGAACGAGCGGATCGCATACTCGGCATGGGCCGTGGTGAAGATGATGCGCGGGTGGAGTTCGAGCCTGGCCAGCAGATCGAAGGCATCGGCGCCTGCCATGCGGATATCGAGAAACAGCAGGTCGGGCTCCAGGTCGCGGATCAGCGGCAGCGCCGTATCCGGATGGTCGGCTTCGCCGACCAGTTCGATTTCCGGGAATTCGGCCAGCATGCGCGCCAGGCCCGCGCGCGCCAGGCGCGAATCGTCGACGATCAGGGCACGCATGCGTGCTCCTTCGGCAGGGTGAGGATGACTTCGTGGCGGCCGGGCGCCTCACGCACTTCATGCGTGGCGTCCGCGCCATACAGCAGGTCCAGACGCCCGGCGATGTTGCGCATGCCGATGCCCAGGCCGGCGGCCGCGTCCTGCGCGGACGGCTTGTCGTTGACGACGAGAAAGCGCAAGTGGCTGCCGGCGTCCAGTGCGGTGACCGACAGCGCCCCGCCGGCGCGCAGCGGTTCGATGCCGTGCTTGACCGCGTTCTCGACCAGGATCTGCAGCAGCAGCGGCGGCACCAGGCAATCGTGCAGCTGTTCGGGAATCGCCAGCACGAAGCGCAGGCGCTCCTCCAGCTGCACGCCGACGATCGCGATGTAGCGTTCGATGATCTCGACTTCCTCGGCCAGGCGCACCTTGGGGCGGGTGTCGCCCGCCAGGGTGTAGCGCAGCATCTCCGACAGGCCGACCAGCATCATGTCGGCGCGCCGCCCGTCTTCGTGGATCATGAAGCGGATGTCGTTCAGGGCATTGAACAGGAAGTGCGGATTCAATTGGTTCGACAGGCTGCGCAGCTGGGCGTCCTTCAGCGACGCCTGCAACTGCGCGTTGGCCAGCGCCTGTTCGCGCGCGTCGCGGCTACCGGTAAAGCTGATGTAGATGAAACTCCAGGCGCAGATGAAGACGTGCGCCTGCAGGCTGGCGCTGCTGATCGAGCGCACCAGGTACCGCCCCGCTGCCAAGGGAATGCCGGCCGCGGCGTAGTAGGCGGCCAGCGGTTCCCAGAAAAAAGGCAGCGTGACGGCGGCGGTGAAGCCAGAGACCAGCAGCGCGCACAGCGCGCCATGCATGACCACCAGCAGGATCAGCCGGTTCATCGGCAGGCGCTGCCAGCGGCGCGTCTTGTACAGCCAGCGAAACACCAGCACCGCGAGGGTAAACGGCAGCGGCCAGACGAGCGTGGCGACGCTGTCCTGCGCCACCAGTGGACTCCACAGGAAAATCGGCAGCAGCGTCAGCACGAGGCAGAAGGCGCTCGCGCCCAGGTGATAGAACCAGAACTGGCGCTCGCGCGGCAGGAAGCGGATGCTCATCGATGGGAGTGTGGTTGATGTTGGCCCAAAGTATACCGGCTCACCAGGCGCGCAGCCGCGCCTCCGGCGCCAGGTACATGCGCTCGCCCGGCCGGGTCGTATAGGTGTCGTGGAAGGCGTCGAGCTGCATCGCCGGGAAGTTGGCGCGTAGCGCACCGGGTGCGTGCTGGTCGCTTGCCAGCAGCTGCAGCACGCGTTCGTCGCGCCGCTTGACTGCCCACTGGCGCGCATAGGCGAGGAAGAATTCGCGGCTGTCGCCGGCGCGGGCCTCGCCTTTAAAAGCGCGCCAGGCCAGCTGCAGTCCCATCAGGTCGGCGATGTTTTCGGACAGCGTCAGCTTGCCGTTCACATGCACGCCCGGCAGCACTTCCTCGGCATCGAAGCGTGCGGCAAGCTCCCTGCCAAAGGCCTTGAAGGCCGCGTGATCGGCCGCCGTCCACCAGTCGCGTTGTGCACCGCGGCTGTCGAACTGCGAACCGGTCGTGTCGAAGGCGTGGCTGATCTCGTGCCCGATCAGGGCGCCGATGCCGCCATAGTTGGCGGCGTCGCTCGCTTGCGCGTCAAAGAAGGGCGCCTGCAGGATCCCGGCCGGCAGGTTGATTTCATTGAGCACCGGATCGTAATATGCGTTCGCCTCCAGGGGGCTCATGGTCCACAGGCCGCGGTCGACCGGCGTGCCGGACAGGGCCGCCAGGCGCAGCCATTCGTGACGGCGCGCGCGCATGCGGTTGCCGAATGCATCCCCTGGACGAATCTCGAGCGCGCTGTAGTCGCGCCAGCGCGCCGGGTAGCCGACCCGCATCGTGCTGCGCGCGATTTTCGCCCGCGCTTCGCGCCTCGTCGCTGGACTCATCCAGGCGATGCGGCCGGCCGCTTCCTGCGCGGCGGCCAGGATGCGCGCCGCCATGCGTTCGACCCGGGCCTTTTGTGCGGGCGGGAAGTAGCGCGCCATGTACATCGCGCTCAAGCCGTCGCCCACGGCATCGGTCAGGTTGTCGATTGCCCGCTCGGCGCGCGGCGCGGGCCGGGACTGGCCGCTGATGGCCTTGCCATGGAAGGCGAAATGGGCATCGCGCACGGCGCCTGGCAACACCTGCGCCATGGCATCGATCAGGCGCAGCCTGAAATACGCCTTCCAGTCGGCCAGCGGCAGTTCGGCCATCAGGCGCGCGCTGGCGACCGCTGCCGGCGGCTGCACGACATTCACCACGGCGCTGTCCGGAAAGCCGGCGCCAAGCAGGAAGGCGCGCCAGTCGAGGCCGGGCGCGTCACGCCCGAGCCGGGCCGCGTCGAGCGAGCGTACCTGCGCCGGGTTCATGGCTTCAGACACGGGCAGGTGGGCCGCCGCCAGCTTCGTCTCCAGCGCCAGCACGGCGCGCGCGCTCTGTGCGGGAGCAGGGTCGCCGGCGAAACGTGCCAGCGTGGTCAGATACTCGAGGTAGGCAGTACGCGCCTGCAGCATGCGTTCTTCATTCTTCAGGTAGTAGTCGCGGTCCGGCAAGCCAAGCCCACCCTGCATCAGCAGCGCGCGGTTAAGCGTCGGATCCTTGAAGTCGGCGAAGCCGCCCCAGAACCACAGCGGCGTCTTGAAGACACCCTGGATGCTTCCCTGCCAGCGCGCCAGCGCGGCGTGGTCTTTGACCGCGTCGACCTCGGCCAGCAGCGGCAGCAGCGGCGCCAGGCCAGCGCTGTCGATCGCCTCTGTGTCGAGATAGCTGTCGTGGTAGTCGATCAGCTTGCGCTCCACACTGCCCGGCGCCCGCGGCTGCCGGCGCAAGCCGTCGACCAGGCCGCGCACGCGGGCGTTGACGATGGCCGGCAGGTCGGCTCCATACACCTCGCTCTTGTCTGCGGGGATCGTTGTCCTGGCGAGCCAGGCGCCGTTGGCGGCGAGGTAAAGATCGTCCTGCGGACGCACGCCTGGATCGGCGGCGGCAGGCAGGAGGAGGAAAGGGACAAGCAGGCAGGCGAGACGAAATGGGCGAAGGGTCATGGCGCGCGAAGGTTGGTTGCTCGGACGCGCCGGCCGGCAAATGCTCCGACGCCCGGGCAGTATCGCGATGCGCAACGGGGTTCTTCAAAAAAGGTGCCGAGCGGTACCTGGCGGGGATGAGCGGTGTGGGCCGTCAGGCGTTCGCCGTCGCTTTCGAGAGGATCCCCACCAGCTGCTCGATCGCATACGGCTTGGCCAGCACCTGCACATCGGGCACGGCGATCTGCTGCTCGGTGTAGCCGGTCGCGAGGATGACCGGCAGGCCCGGATAGCGCTGGCGCAGGATACCGGCCAGGTCGATGCCGCTGACCTGGCCCGGCATGACGATGTCGGAAAACACGACGTCCGGACGGCGCGCGCTGTTTTCCAGCAGGCGCAGCGCCGCTTCGCCGTCTTCCGCGACCATTACCTCGAAGCCGGACTCCGTCAGGGCGCGCATGACCGCTTCGCGCACAAGGGCGTCGTCCTCCACGAACAGGACGCTGCCGCTGCCTTGCGCCGGCAGCGCGTCGCCTTCGATCCCGGGCGCCGCCGTCACTTCAGCTTGCGCGCGCGCCAGGTACATGTCGACGCGGGTGCCGATGCCGGGAATGCTGTCGAGGGTCAAGGTGCCACCGGCCTGCGCCGCGAACGCATAGGCTTGCGGCAGGCCCAGCCCCGTGCCCTGGCCCGGCGGTTTGGTCGTGAAGAAGGGGTCGAGGGCGCGCGCCATGATGGCCGGTGTCATGCCGCTGCCGCTGTCGACCATGCTCACCAGGACGTAGTCGCCGCGCTGCAAGCTGGCATCGGCGCCCTCCTGCGCGACGTTTCTCGCTTCCAGGCGCAGCGAGCCGCCGTTCGGCATGGCGTCGCGCGCATTCAGCGCCAGGTTCAGCAGCGCGACGTCGAACTGCAGCGGTTCGAGCGTGACCGGCCAGACGCCGTCTGGACAATGCACCTCGACCGCGACGTCGCCGCGCAGCGAGCCCTTCATCAGCTGCACGGCGCTGCGCAGCTGCTCGCAGACGTCGACCGTGGTCATGCGCGCTTCCTGCAGGCGGCCGAAGGAACCGAGCTGGCCGGTCAGGGTAGTGGCGCGTGCCACCGTGCGCTGGCAAGTCTGGATCAGGCTTTTGACTTTTTCCTCGCGCGTGGAAAACGCGGCCAGTTGCAGCGCCGTGGTCAGCGTTTGCAGCAGGTTGTTGTATTCGTGGGCGATGCCGCCGGTGAGGCGCCCGAGTGCTTCCAGTTTCTGGTTCTTCAGCAGCGCGCTCTGGGCGCGTTCCGTGGCGGCAATCGCGGCGGCGACGCGCGATTCCATCTCGGACTGGTTGTGGCGGATGCGGGTGCTGGCGTCGGCCAGGTAGTGCGCCACGCTGTCGAGTTCGGCCCAGCCGGCCGCGGCGTAGCGCACTTCGGCGCCTTCGCCCAGCGCCTTCGCGCTTTGGCCGAGCGCCTCGATCGGCCCGATGGCGCGGTTGGCGAAACGGTGCGCGGCGGCCAGGCCGATGATCAGCAGCACCGCCATCAGGCCGCCGAGCAGGGCCGCGGCACGCAGCGGCGCTTCGCGTAGTTCGCTCGTTGGCATGCTGAGCAGGATTTTCCAGTCGGCCGCCGGGACCGTGCTGACGAATACGCGCGAGTGGGTGCCGTCGAGGGTGCGCGCCTCATATATGGTTTCCCTGGCGTTGCCCATGAGCTTGCGCGAGGTCGCCAACATGGGTGTGCCGACAAAGCGCTCGGGCTGGCGGGTACGCGCAACGACAATGCCATTGCGATCGACAATGGTCGCCAGCCAGCCCTCGGGCAGGTGCTGGCGCAGCAGCAGGCTCTGCAGCGAGCTGGCGCCCACTCCCATCGTCAGCCTGTAGCGCAGGACATTGTCGACCTTGACTGGCACCTGAATCGCGAAATCCTTGCGTTTCGCCACTTGGCCTATGAACAAGTCGGACACCAGGGCGCGCTCTTCCCCATATTTCGCCCTCAATTGGTCGACGTTCGAGCCATTGCGTTTCGGCAGGTCGGTGCCGAGGGGACGCCGCGTGTTGAGCAGCTGGTGGGACCGCAGGTCGAACAGGATGACGGTCGACTCGGGCGGCGGCACCACCGTCCTGGCGTGTTCGTAGAAGCTGGCCAGGTCGCCGCCGGCAAGGGCGGGCGAGGCCGCGAGCGCGCGCAGTACTTCTTCTTTCTTCTCGAGTTCGCTGTCGACCAGCAGGGCCATGGCACGGGCGGTTTCCGCCATGCTGCGGTTCTGGGCGTCTTGCGCATCGCGGTAGACATAGGCAACGGCCAGCGCCGACGCGATGAACGAGGGAACCAGTACGGAAAGGACTAGCAGCAGGAAGCGGGTCCTGGTTCGCATGGGAAGAGTAGTTTCCAGTAGGAAAATTCGAGAAGCGACGTTGATTATACGAGAGTCAACAAAATGACGCCGCACCGCTGCGCCGCGCCCGGTGCCGTGCGCGTGACGCGCGGATTCGGGCCGCTTGTATAATGCAACAAGATCAATCAGTCGCCAACTTATGACCAACACCACCCATTTCGGCTACAAGACCGTTTCCGAGGACGAGAAGGTCCACGAGGTCGCCAAGGTTTTCCATTCCGTCGCTGCCAAGTACGACGTCATGAACGACCTCATGTCCGGCGGCCTGCACCGCATCTGGAAGACCTTCACGATCGCCCAGGCCGGCGTGCGTCCGGGCTTCAAGGTGCTCGACATCGCCGGCGGTACCGGCGACTTGTCGAAAGCCTTCGCGAAGCAGGCGGGGCCGAGCGGGGAAGTCTGGCTGACCGACATTAACGAGTCGATGCTGCGCGTTGGCCGCGACCGCCTATTGAATAAGGGTCTGGTAACCCCCACCTTGCTGTGTGATGCCGAAAAGTTACCGTTTCCGGACAATTATTTCGACCGGGTCAGCGTCGCTTTCGGCTTGCGCAACATGACGCACAAGGATGCGGCACTGGCGGAAATGCGCCGTGTGCTGAAACCTGGCGGCAAGCTGCTGGTGCTGGAATTTTCGAAAGTGGCGACGCCGCTGCAAAAGCCGTACGACGTGTATTCGTTCTCGGTGCTGCCATGGCTGGGCCAGCGCATCGCGGGCGACGCCGAAAGCTACCGTTACCTGGCCGAGTCGATCCGCATGCACCCGGACCAGGAAACGCTGAAGAACATGATGGAAACCGCCGGTCTCGAGCGGGTACAGTATTTCAACCTGACGGCAGGCGTGGCAGCTTTGCATACGGGTATCAAACTTTAAGGGGACATGGTAATGAAGAAATTCCTGGTCACGATGGTGCTGGCATTGAGCACCACGGCAATGGTTGCAGAAGCATTCGCGCGCCCGATGGGCGGCAAGCGTTCGATCGGCCGCCAGTCGCAGTCGGTACGCCAGATGCCGGCACCGGCGCCGGCCCCGATGACACCGATGAACCGCCAGGCGGCAACGCCGTCGCCGGCAGCGCCCGTCGCAGGTGCCGCCGCCGGCGCCGCCGGTGCGCGTGCCGCGCAGGCCGCCAAGCCAAGCATGTGGAAAGGTTTGCTGGGCGGCGCGCTGCTGGGCCTGGGCCTGGGCGCTCTGTTCTCGCACCTGGGTATCGGCGGCGCCATGGCGTCGGTGCTGTCGACCATCCTGATGATTGCCCTGCTGGCACTGGCCGTGATGTTCATCGTGCGCATGTTCCGCCGCAAGGACACCCCGGCCAATGCCCAGTTCAAGGGCGGTTTCAATCAGCCGGTGCCTGCCGGGAGCACGCCGGACATCGGTTCCGGCCTGCAGCAGCCGCAGGCTTACCAGGGCACCGCCACGGGCGGCTTGCTGAACAAGGGCGCTCCTGTGGCCCCTGCCGCGGCAGCGCACACCCCATGGGGCGTGCCGGGCGACTTCGATACCGACGCCTTCCTGCGTCATGCCAAGACCTCCTTCATCCGCATGCAAGCGGCCTGGGATAAAGGCGATGTCGCCGACCTGCGCGAATTCACCACGCCGGAAATCTTCGCCGAACTGAAAATGCAGATCGCCGAACGCGGCCCGAATGCCGACTTCACCGACGTCGTGTCGATCGACGCCCAGTTGCTCGGCATCGAAACGAGCGCCAGCGACTACCTCGCCAGCGTCCAGTTCAACGGCATGATCCGGCCGGCCAAGGATGCGCTGGCCGAGCCGTTCGCCGAAGTCTGGAACATGGAAAAGCCGCTGTCGGGCAACACAGGTTGGGTGCTCTCTGGCATCCAGCAGCTGGCGTAACCAGGTCTTTAATAATTTCCTGCAAACTTTCCGTGCGCTGGGGTGTGTGCCCGGCAAACTGGTAAGATCGAAACCGCCCGCGTCACAACGGGCGGTTTTGTTTTTTAGCGACCCTATTTCATGTTCCCAAGCCCCGCATTCCTGGCGCCGCAACGCGCCCTGACGACCTCCGCCGTTGCCACGATCAACCACTTGCTGGCGGACGAGGCCTGGGCGCGTGCCTCGCTGCAGCGCCATGCCGGCAAGCTGGCCGTCATCGACACCGGCCACCTGGCGCTGCGCCTGCGTGTGGCCGCCGACGGCCTGCTCGAAGCAGGGTTGCCCGAGTCCGTGCCGCACGTCACCATCCACGTCAAGCTGGCAGACCTGCCGCTGATCGCGCAAAACCGCGAGCGGGCGTTTTCATATGTGCGCATCGAAGGCGATGCCGAGTTCGCCAACACGGTCTCCCAATTGAGCCGAGCCCTGCGCTGGGAACCCGAGCACGACCTGGAACGCCTGTTTGGGCCGATCGGCGCGACGCGCCTTGCCGGCGGTGCGCGTTCACTATTTGCCAACGTGAATGCAGGCGGGCGCCGCCTGGCCGAAAACCTGGCCGAATTCCTGGTCGAGGAACGCCCGGTGTTGACGCGGCCGAGCGACGTCGATGCCTTCGGCGCTGACGTGGTGCGCCTGCGCGACGATGTCGAACGCACCGCCAAGCGCATCGCCCGGATCGAGCAAGTCCTGGCGCAAAAGCCGGCCCCGCAATTGGCGCAGCCTACTGCCCTTATTCCGACAACCCGCCCGAGCGGGGATCCCACCCTGGATAGCTGATGATATTGAAATTCCTGCGCCTGCTTAAAATCTTCACGGTCGCAACCAAGTACGGCCTCGATGAAATCGCAATGTCCAGCCTGGGCGTGCCGCGCACCGCCCGCATCATCAACGGCATGTTTTTCTGGCGCCGGATCACGACGCCGCGCGCCATCCGCCTGCGCCTCGCGCTCGAGGAGCTCGGCCCCATCTTCGTGAAATTCGGCCAGGTGCTGTCGACCCGGCGTGACCTGATGCCGCAAGACATCGCCGACGAGCTGGCGCTGCTGCAAGACCGCGTGCCGCCGTTTCCCTCGGATCTCGCGATTGCCCAAATTAAACTTTCGCTCGGCGCCCATCCCGACCAGCTGTTCGCCGCCTTCGACCCGGTGCCGGTGGCCTCGGCCTCGATCGCCCAGGTCCACTTCGCCACGCTGAAAAACGGTAAGGAGGTCGCGGTCAAGGTGTTGCGTCCGGGCATGAAGAAGCTGATCGACGAAGACGTCGCGCTGATGCACGTGGCGACCGCGCTGCTGGAAAAAGTCTGGGCCGAAAGCCGGCGTTTGAAACCGCGCGAAGTCGTGGCGGAGTTCGACAAATACCTGCACGACGAACTCGACCTGATGCGCGAGGCGGCGAATGCCAGCCAGCTGCGCCGCAATTTCGCCGATTCGGATTTATTGATGGTCCCGGAAATGTACTGGGACTATTGCTCCAGCAGCGTGATCGTGATGGAGCGGATGAAAGGCATCCCGGTTTCGCAGATCGACCGCCTGGCGGCCGAAGGCGTCGACCTGAAAAAGCTCTCCCGCGATGGCGTCGAAATTTTCTTCACCCAGGTCTTCCGCGACGGCTTCTTCCACGCGGATATGCACCCCGGTAACATCCTGGTCTCGGT
This sequence comes from Massilia sp. CMS3.1, assembly GCF_051262535.1. Lineage (NCBI taxonomy): Bacteria > Pseudomonadati > Pseudomonadota > Betaproteobacteria > Burkholderiales > Oxalobacteraceae > Massilia > Massilia sp. CMS3.1. The sequence goes on from NZ_JBIMES010000008.1 coordinate 112,925, forward strand.
CGAGCCGGAAACGTTTGGGCGCTACATCGCGCTCGACTTCGGCATCGTCGGCACCCTGAATGACTTCGACAAGGATTACCTGTCGCAGAATTTCCTGGCCTTCTTCCGGCGCGACTACAAGCGCGTGGCCGAAGCCCACATCGAATCGGGCTGGGCGCCGCGCAATACCCGTGTCGACGAACTCGAGTCCGCGGTGCGCGCCTGCTGCGAGCCGATTTTTGATCGCCCTTTGAAAGACATCTCGTTCGGCCAGATTCTGTTGCGCCTGTTCCAGACCTCGCGCCGCTTCAATGTCGAGGTGCAGCCGCAACTGGTGCTGCTGCAAAAAACCTTGCTCAACATTGAAGGACTCGGGCGCCAGCTCGATCCCGACCTGGATCTGTGGAAGACGGCGAAACCCTACCTGGAGAGCTGGATGGGCGAGCAGATCGGCTGGCGCGGGCTGGTCGAACGGCTGAAGGCCGAGGCGCCGCGCTACGCCCACATCTTCCCGCAACTACCGCGCCTGGCGCACCGCGCGCTCGAGCAGCAGGCCCAGCCGCATGCCGCGACCCAGGATTTGCTGACCATGCTGGTCATGGAGCAGCGTCGCACGAATCGCCTGATCGGCTTTGTCGCCTGGCTGGCCGGGGGCATTGCCTCGGGTATCATCTTCGCGGCCGTGCTGGCGCGTTACGGCCACACGCTCTGACATGCCGGAGTTTGCCAGCCGCGATCCGCTTGCGCCGGCGTTCTGGGACGAACGCTTCGATCGCGCGTTCACGCCCTGGGATCTGGGCGGCGTGCCGCAGGCGCTGCACGCATTTGTGGCGCGTGACGCCAAGCCGCGCACGGTCCTGATTCCCGGCTGCGGCAATGGCTACGAACTGGCTTACCTTGCTGATGCGGGCTGGGATGCAATCGCCATCGATTTTTCGCCGGCCGCCGTCAGCCGTGCGCGTGCGCAGGTGGGACCATGGGCGCAGCGTGTGCTGGAAGCCGACTTTTTCAGCTGGCAGCCGGTGCACGCCCTCGACCTGATCTACGAACGGGCTTTCCTGTGCGCGATGCCGCCGGCAATGTGGCCACGGGTAGTGGCGCGTTGGGCTGAGTTGCTGCCGCCCGGCGCGCTGCTGGCCGGTTTCTTCTTCTTTGGCAGCGCGCCGAAAGGGCCGCCGTTCGGCATCGCGCGTACGGCGCTCGAAGATTTGTTGCATCCCGACTTCGCGCTGATCGAGGAAGGGGAAGTGGTCGATTCACTCCCGGTGTTTGCCGGACTGGAACGCTGGATGGTTTGGCGCCGTCGGCGCGGCTAACAACGCGCGTTGTTAGCCGCTCGGGTGGAGCGGTCGAAAAAAAAGCCCGCAGCAGCGGGCTTTTAACTACAGCATTCTTGTACGGCCATGCGGCGATGAGCCATCGCGCCAACTTCTGTTTCTTTTGACTTGGTCCCGCTGGGCTTTCACCCGCGGCAGCTTGCACAGTCGAAGATGCTATTTAAGCAGGTATGTTGATTATCGGCAAGTTAAATGCGCATGACGGCTGATTAAAAACAACACTTCAGCACCTTGCTAGTTTCGCAGGCAACCCCCGTCAAGACGGGGCGGGCCATCAATCCGTCAGAGCCCGCCAAAACCTTTATAATTCAGGGTTTTGAAGATTTTTGCGGAGTATCACAATGCCGATTTACGCTTACCGCTGCGATGAATGCGGTTTTTCCAAAGATGTACTGCAAAAAATTTCCGACCCTGTCCTGACGACCTGCCTGTCCTGCGGCAAACCCGCGTTCAAGAAGCAAGTCACGGCAGCCGGTTTCCAGCTCAAGGGTTCCGGGTGGTATGTGACCGACTTCCGTGGTGGCAATGCACCGGCGAAAGGTGTTGTGCCGCCAGCCGGTGCGGCGGCAGCCAATGCTGCAGCAACTGACGGCGCTGCCGCCACTGCCGCCACTGCCGCCCCGGCCGCGTCAACTGCCTCCACCGAGAGCAGCACGCCGGCAGCCCCGGCCCCGGCACCCAAGAGTGGCACGAGCGCCTCCTGATGCGCTCCCTGCGGCCCTGTCGGGCCGCAGCAATAAGAACAATGAGAACTTGATGCGCAAATATTTTCTGACTGGCTTGCTGATCCTCGTTCCCCTCGCGATCACGGCATGGGTGCTGAGCATGATCATCGGCACGCTCGACCAGTCGCTGCTGTTCGTTCCTGAACGCTGGCAGCCGCGCCGGCTGATCGGCGTCGACATCCCGGGCATCGGCGCGATCCTGACGATCGCCATCGTCTTCATCACGGGCCTGCTGACGAATAACCTGGTCGGCAAGTACGTGGTGCGCATCGGCGAACGGCTGCTGAAACGCATCCCGGTCGTCAGCTCGCTGTACGGCAGCGTGAAGCAGGTGTCCGATACCCTGTTCTCGTCGTCCGGCAATGCGTTCCGCCAGGCGGTGCTGATTCCCTATCCGCATGCAGATTCGTACACCATCGCTTTTCTCACAGGCGTACCCGGCGGCGACGTGAAGAACCACCTGGTCGGCGAATACGTCAGCGTCTACGTGCCGACGACACCGAACCCGACCTCGGGCTTTTTCCTGATGATGGAACGCAGCAAGGTCGTCGAGCTGGACATGTCGGTCGACGCGGCCCTCAAGTACATCGTCTCGATGGGCGTCGTCGCGCCGAATTAAAGCCAGTCCTAAGCGGACTACAATACAAGCATGCATCAAGGCCGCCGCAACTGGGCGGTGCAACCGAAACCAACCTGGAATAGAGAAAAATATGTCCTCCATGCGTACTCACTACTGCGGCCTCGTCACCGAAGAACTGCTGGGCCAAACCGTCAGCCTGTGCGGCTGGGTACACCGCCGCCGCGATCACGGCGGGGTCATCTTCATCGACCTGCGCGACCGTGAAGGCCTGGTGCAGGTCGTCTGCCATCCGGACAATGCGGATGTGTTCAAGGCCGCCGAGCACGTGCGTAACGAGTACTGCCTGCGCATCACCGGCACCGTGACCAACCGCCTCGAAGGCACGGTCAACGCCAACCTGAAGTCGGGCAAGATCGAAATCAACGCCAGCGCCGTCGAAGTGCTGAACGCGTCGGTGCCGGTGCCGTTCCAGCTGGACGACGACAACCTGTCGGAAACGACGCGCCTGACGCACCGCGTGCTCGACCTGCGGCGCGGCCAGATGCAGCGCAACCTGCGCCTGCGCTACAAGGTGTCGATGGAAGTGCGCAAGTACCTCGACAACCTGGGCTTCATCGACATCGAAACCCCGATGCTGACCAAGTCGACCCCGGAAGGCGCCCGCGACTACCTGGTGCCGTCGCGCGTCAACCCGGGCAACTTCTTCGCGCTGCCGCAGTCGCCGCAGTTGTTCAAGCAGCTGCTGATGGTCGCCAACTTCGACCGTTACTACCAGATCACCAAGTGCTTCCGCGACGAAGACCTGCGCGCCGACCGCCAGCCGGAATTCACGCAGATCGACTGCGAAACCTCGTTCCTGACCGAACAGGAAATCCGCGACCTGTTCGAGGACATGATGCGTGTCGTGTTTAAGAACGCCGCCGGCATCGACTTGCCGAACCCGTTCCCGGTGATGGATTTTGCTACCGCGATGGGCATGTACGGTTCGGACAAGCCAGACATGCGCGTGAAACTCGAGTTCACCGAACTGACCGAGCTGATGAAGTCGGTCGAATTCAAGGTCTTCAACAGCGCCGCCAACATGACCGGCGGCCGTGTGGTCGGCCTGCGCGTGCCGCAGGGCGGCTCGATGCCGCGTTCGGAAATCGACGCCTACACCCAGTTCGTCGCGATCTATGGCGCCAAGGGCCTGGCCTACATCAAGGTCAACGAGAAGGCCAAGGGCCGTGACGGCCTGCAGTCGCCGATCGTGAAGAACCTCTCGGACGAAGTCCTGGCCCAGATCCTGGAGCTGACGGGCGCGCAGGATGGCGACCTGATCTTCTTCGGCGCCGACAAGGCGAAGGTCGTCAACGACGCCATCGGCGCACTGCGCGTGAAAATCGGCCACTCGGAATTCGGCAAGAAGGCCGGCCTGTTCGACGACACCTGGGCGCCGCTGTGGGTCATCGACTTCCCGATGTTTGAGCACGACGAAGAAGCGGACCGCTGGACCGCGACCCACCATCCGTTCACGGCCCCGAAAGACGGCCATGAAGACATGCTGGAAACCAATCCGGGCGCCTGCATCGCCAAGGCCTACGACATGGTCTTGAACGGCTGGGAAATGGGCGGCGGTTCGATCCGTATCCACCGCGAAGAAGTGCAAAGTAAAGTGTTCCGCGCGCTGAAGATCGACGCCGAAGAAGCGCAGCTGAAATTCGGCTTCCTGCTCGACGCCCTGCAATACGGCGCGCCGCCGCACGGTGGCCTGGCCTTCGGCCTGGACCGCCTGGTGACGCTGATGACCGGTTCGGAATCGATCCGCGACGTGATCGCCTTCCCGAAGACCCAGCGCGCGCAGTGTCTGCTGACCAATGCACCGTCGGAAGTGGACGAGAAGCAATTGAAAGAGCTGCATATTCGTCTGCGTAACGAGCCGAAAGTCGGCTAAGTACGCTCAGACGGATGGCTGGGTAGAATAGGGGCCGGAGCGCGTTGTCATTGAGCGCTCCGGCCCCTTTTTGTTTGCTCCACGGAGAAGCCTAGCGTGCACAAGATTCCTGAGTCGGTCCTCGTCGTTATTCACACGCTTGAGATGGATGTGCTGCTGATCGAGCGCGCCGACCGGCCGGGTTTCTGGCAATCGGTGACCGGTTCGCTTGATGCGCCCGATGAGCCGCTGCTGGCGACTGCTGCCCGTGAACTGTTCGAGGAAACGGGGATCGTGGCCGACGGTGTAGAAATTCGCTTGCACGATTGGGGCCTGTCGAATATCTACGAGATCTATCCAACCTGGCGCCACCGCTATGCGCCCGGTGTCACGCACAATACCGAACACGTCTTTTCAGTGTGCGTGCCACGCGATATTCCGATTACCCTCAGCCCGCGCGAGCATGTGCAGTACGCCTGGCTGCCGCTGCTGGAAGCGGCGGACCGGTGTTTTTCATCGTCGAATGCGGAAGCGGTCTTGCAGCTGCCGCGCCATGCGACATAGCTGGGGCCAGCTGACCCCAGTCTTGCCCACTGTCTGCGCGCCTTAGATTTGCGTCAAGGAAATTGCTTACACTCAAGAAGGAGTCGAGGCATTGTTCTGACATAAAGAAGTGTGATTTAAATCGTTCGCTTTCGTCCCACCTTCGGTTAGGCTGATCAAATGAACAACGATCTCACGGAGCAGGCCGGCTCCAGCCACTGGCACCTCGGCCCCATCATCGACGCGCTGCGCACCTCGCGCGAATCGACCCACAACATCCGCCACCAGGGTCGCGTTCGCGAGCTGCCTTCGCGCGAAGTGCTGCGCCAGGTGATCGAAGGCGTCTGTGCAGCGCTGTTCCCGACGCACTACGGCCGTCCGGACCTGAACGACGAGAGCATCGATTATTTCGTCGGCGATACCTTGAACGTTGCGCTCGACCGGCTGGTCGAACAGGTGCGGCGTGCGCTGCGTTTCAATCCCGAGCTCGAAAACATCGCCGAGCTTGACTTGGGCGAACGGGCGCGCGCCGTCACGCGCAAGTTCGCCGCCAGCCTGCCCGAGATTCGCGGCTTGCTGGTGTCGGACGTGCAGGCGGCGCTGGCGGGCGACCCGGCCGCCAGTTCGGTGGCCGAGATCATGCTGTGCTATCCCGGCACCATCGCCGTGCTCTACCACCGGCTGGCGCACTGCCTGCACCGCCTCGGCGCGCCTTTCCTGGCACGCCTGGCCGCCGATATCGCCCATACGCTGACCGGCATCGACATCCACCCGGCCGCGCAGATCGGCCCCAGCTTCTTCATCGACCATGGCACCGGCGTCGTGATCGGAGAAACGGCCATCATCGGCCGCCATGTGCGCCTGTACCAGGCCGTCACGCTCGGCGCACGGCGCTTCCCGACAGACGAGAGCGGGGCACTCGTAAAAGGTGCACCCCGTCATCCGATCGTCGAGGACGACGTTGTCATCTACGCAGGCGCCACCATTCTCGGGCGCATCACGGTGGGGGCCGGTTCGACCATCGGCGGCAATGTGTGGCTCACGCAAAGCGTGGAACCGGGCAGTAATGTGACGCAGGCGCAGATGCGCAACGTGTAGCGCGCGAGGGTACTCAGGGCGTATTTTGAATAAAACCGGGTCAAACCCGGGGCGCCTTTTCGACCTCTGCGCCACTCAACCAGGCTTTCCAAGCCCTGAATTTGAATTAATGAAGTGTCAAGGAATTTTTCTTTGTAAGCGTAGATACAACGTTCAACTTCCTTTTTTCCTACAAAACTTTCTCCTAAAGGCGTACAAATGATTTCCATCAAGTATGCAAACAAAGGTTTCGCCACCAAGAGTGGTTAATGACCCAGTGAAAGTTCGTTGGACTTTCAGGAAACCTCGTCTAACGTGCATACAAATTGATACAAATACCCCGACAGCCTAAACAAATTATATACGGCAACATTCTCTGTGGAAACTATAAACAAGTTCCACACGGGAAAATTACTAAAGGAAATTCGATATGTTAGGTAGCGCACAATAGAAACTGCGTTTGACAATCGGAAACCTGTCGCCTATCTTCAGCAGTTCGCGAAAGCGAGTCCACCAACTGCAACACGTCCAACCAATGGATTCTGGGAGAAAAAACACATGGAACAATTCGAACTGAAGCACGGGGAAAAAGTGAAAGCAGTCAGCGTCGATGATGATTGCTTTTATATCGATCTGCTCTGCGGACTGCGCCTGGCCGGCCCGCGTCTGGTCTCCGTTCCCTTATCCGAAGCGGAAAATATGGCCTCGCCCCGCAATGGTACATTGCGTGCGCAGTGGGAAGCGGCTCCTGCGTTCGAATAAGCTGCACGCGGGGTAACGGCTCCCAGAGGCTGCGCCCCGTGCCGCACGATTGGCAAGCTGATAAAAAAATGAACACGGACTGATGGGGTTAGAATGTTCCCATGAAGATTCGTGTCGCAACTTATAATATCCACAAGGGTGTCACCTCATTACGCAGTACCCCCCGGGTGCTCGCGCTGAAGAAGGCGATTGCCGAATTCCACGCTGATATCGTTTTCCTGCAAGAAGTTCAGGGACGGCATGACCGCCATCACGCACGCTATGGTCAGCACAAGCATGAAACCCGCATCTGGCCGGAAACGACCCAGTACGAGTATTTCGCCGGCGAGTCGCACCACTCCCATTCCGCCTATGGCATGAATGCGGTGTACGACCATGGCCACCACGGCAACGCGCTGCTCAGCTGTTTTCCCATCGAAAATAGCCATAACCACGACGTTTCTGATCATGCCTACGAGCAGCGCGGCATCTTGCACTGTGTGCTGGAAACGCCTGCCGGCAATATCCACTGCTATGTCGTGCACCTGGGCTTGTTCGAAGGCGGGCGCGGCCGGCAGGCCGAGCAGCTGATCGAGGCGGTCAACAAGTCCGCGCCGCATGGCGAGCCGGTGATCATTGCCGGCGACTTCAACGACTGGCGAAATACCCTCAGCGACCGCCTGCGCAATGCGCTCGGCGTGACCGAGGTATTTGATGAACTCGGGCCAAAATCGGCCCTGGGCGACATGGTGCGTGGCTGGGCTGGCCGCCAGCCGCGCCTGGCGCCCGCACGTACCTTCCCGGCCGCGCTGCCGTGGTTCCGCCTCGACCGCATCTATGTGCGCGGTTTCAAGATCGACAACGCCCAGGTGATGGCCGGTCCAATCTGGGCCAAGCTGTCCGACCACGCGCCCATCGTCGCCGAATTACAGCTGGCCTGATGCGATGCGCAACGTTACTTACGTAGCGAACAACGACATCACCTTGCTGGAAACCGGGCAAGAGCTGTTCCCGGCGATGATCGAGGCCATCGATGCTGCCCGGCACGAGGTCCTGTTTGAAACCTATATCTTTGCCGAGGACGAGGTCGCCCGCAGTATCGAGGCGGCCCTGATCGGTGCCGCCCGGCGCGGTGTGAAGGTGCGGGTGCTGGTCGACTGGTTCGGCACCGGCCACCGTACCTGCTGCCGCCGTGCCCAGGCGTTTGCCGAGGCGGGGGTGCACTACCGCGTCTTCAATCCCTGGTTCAAGCGTGGCATTGCCCGCACGCACCGCAAGATCACGGTCGTCGACGCGGAAGTCGCCTTTGTCGGCGGCATCAATATCAACGATGACATGCGGCATGATTACGAGCCCTACTTGCCGTTGCCGGCGCCGCGCTGGGATTTCGCGGTGTGCGTTCGCGGACCGCTCGTGGCGCAGATCCACTTCGAGGCGCGGGCCCAATGGATGCGCGCCGGGCGCCTCGACCTGTTCAGCCGCATCGGGCTGTACCGCGAGACGCGGCGCACGCCGCCGACCGAAGGCGCGCGGCCGATGCGCGCGGCCTTTGTCGTGCGCGACAACCTGCGCAACCGAAGAACCATCCAGCGCGCCTACCTGCAGGCGATCGGCCAGGCCAGGCACAGCGTGCTGCTGGCCAATCCGTATTTTGCTCCGGGCCGCAAGTTCCGCGAAGCGCTGGCGCGTGCTGCACGGCGCGGCGTCGACGTGACGCTCTTGATCGGTGTCGGGGAATTTCGCATGCAGGACGCAGTGGCGCGTTCCTTCTATCCAAAGCTGCTGGCCGACGGGATCAAGGTCGTCGAATACCGCAAGACCCAGCTGCACGCGAAGATCGCCGTGGTCGACGACGACTGGGCGACCGTGGGGTCGAGCAATTGCGACGGCCTGTCGCTGTTCCTGAACCAGGAAGCGAATATTGTCGTGCGCAACACTGAGTTTGCCCGCGCCGTGCGCGCCCACATCGAACGCGGTATTGCCGATGGCGAAGACGTGCGCATGGAGGATTTCGAAGGCATCGGTTGGGTGCGCCGCATGCGCTATGAAATGGCTTACCTTCTATATAAACTGACCATGCGAATCTTCGCGATTGGCTATGCATAAGGAAGGGCAGGGTATGGAGAACGACAACGGTAGTGTGCGGATCGACAAGTGGCTGTGGGCTGCGCGTTTCTTTAAAACCCGTTCGATGGCGGCCGACGCAGTCGAGCGCGGGCGCGTTCGTATTGGCGGCGAGCCGGTGAAACCGGCGCGCGCCGTAAAAGTGAACGACAAGATTGCCATCGACAACGGCTCGGACCGCTGGGAAGTCGTGGTGCTCGGTATTGCGGACAAGCGTGGCGCGGCGCCGATTGCGCGTGCGCTCTACAGCGAGACCCAGGAGAGCGTTGCAAAGCGCGAGAACGATTCGGAGGCGCGGCGCTTGTTTCCGGAGCCGGGCAGTACGATCAAGGGTCGGCCGACCAAGCGGGATCGGCGGGCGATTTCGAAGGCGGCTGGCTAGGGCAGTGTCAGGTCGCGGCTGTGCCGGCACCGGTTGAACGCGTGGGCGGCGCAAACGGCGCGGGGATGCATGTTGCCGGGTCGAGCCGACCACCCTAGGCCCATGCGAGCGACGTTGTCGTTCGGTTCAACCAGCCGGCGCATCGCCGCGCCATCACCTGTCCCACAATAGAACCCCACCTCTAAGTTCCCGTTTGACATTCGACTGCCGATAGATAATAGTACGCTCGTTCGGATTTTTCGATTCACGCAGGGGAAACATATCAACACTTCAGCAAAATTCATGCGCAAGGGCGAGCAAACCCGGGCGGCAATTCTCGACGTTGCGCTCGAGCTGGCCAGCCGTAACGGCCTCGAAGGCCTGACCATCGGCTTGCTTGCGGATCGCATGAACATGAGCAAGTCGGGCGTGTTTGCCCACTTCGGTTCGCGCGAAGACTTGCAGATGGAAGTGCTGAAGCTGTACCACCACCGTTTCGAGCAGGAAGTGTTCTTTCCCAGCGTGAAGGAGCCACGCGGCTTGCCGCGTCTGGAATCGATGTTCGCGCGCTGGGTAAAGCGGGTATCGGTCGAAATCGCGTCGGGCTGTATCTATATCAGCGGCGCGGTGGAGTACGATGACCGGCCAGGCCCGATCCGCGAATCGCTGGTGTCGATGGTGCGTGCCTGGCAAGGCGCGCTGCTGCGTGCCGTGCAGCAGAGTGTCGATAGCGGCGCGCTGCAGCCCGGTACCGACCCGGACCAGCTGGTCTACGAGATGTACGGGCTGATTTTGGCCCTGCACCACGACGCACGATTCCTGCGCTCCCCTGGCGCGCTCGAACGCGCCAACCGCGGCTTCGCGCGGCTGATCGAGAATTACCGCAATCCCGTTCAAAGCAATTAAGCCGGCACCACAGCCTGCTCTTAAAAATACCTCTCACCTTCTTCAGGAGAAAACCATGGGTCAGTACGTCGCGCCAATCCGGGATATGCAGTTTGTGCTGCACGAGTTCCTCAACGTCACCGAAGAGTTCAAGAACCTGCCGGCCTACCAGGAAATCGACGCCGACATCATCAACCAGGTGTTGGAAGAAGGCGCGAAATTCACGCAGGAAGTGCTGTTCCCGCTGAACCACTCCGGCGACCGCGAAGGCTGCCATTACGACGCCGCCACCAAGACCGTGACCACGCCGAAGGGTTTCAAGGAAGCGTATAAACAGTATGTCGCTGGCGGCTGGCCGGCGCTGGGCTGCGATCCGGAATTCGGCGGCCAAGGCCTGCCTGTCTCGCTGAACAATTCGTTCTACGAAATGCTGAACTCGGCCAACCAGGCCTGGACCATGTACCCGGGCCTGTCGCACGGCGCCTACGAGTGCCTGAAGGAACACGGCAGCGACGAGCAGAAGTCCCAGTACCTGCCGAAGCTGGTCTCGGGCGAGTGGACCGGCACCATGTGCCTGACCGAAGCGCATTGCGGCACCGACCTGGGCCTGCTGCGCTCGAAGGCCGAGCCACAGGGCGACGGCACCTACAAAATCACCGGCTCGAAGATCTTCATCTCGGCCGGCGAGCACGACGTGGCCGAGAACATCATCCACCTGGTGCTGGCGCGCCTGCCGGACGCACCGGAAGGCTCGAAAGGCATCTCGCTGTTCCTGGTGCCGAAGTTCCTGCCGAATGCAGATGGCTCGCTCGGCGAACGCAACCCGATCTTCTGCGGCGCCATCGAAGAAAAGATGGGCATCCACGGTAACGCCACCTGCCAGATGAACCTGGACGGCGCCGTCGCCACCCTGATCGGCCAGCCCCATAAAGGCCTGAACGCGATGTTCGTGTTCATGAACGCCGCCCGCCTCGGCGTGGGCATGCAGTCGCTGGGTCTTACCGAAGTGGCATACCAGAACGCGCTGGTCTATGCAAAAGACCGCATCCAGATGCGCAGCCTGTCGGGCGTGAAGGCACCGGACAAGCCAGCCGATCCGATCATCGTGCACCCGGACGTGCGGCGCATGCTGTTGACGGCGAAAGCCTATGCCGAAGGCGCGCGCGCCGTCTGCTCGTATGTCGCGCTGCAGATCGACCGCGAACTGAACCACCCGGACGAAGAAGTGCGCAAGGAAGCGCTGGGCGAGATCACGCTGTTGACCCCAATCGTGAAAGCCTTCATCACCGACAACGGCTGGATCGCGACCTCGGAAGCGATGCAGGTCTACGGCGGCCACGGCTACATCAGCGAGTGGGGCATGGAGCAGTACGTGCGTGACGCGCGCATCAACATGATCTACGAAGGCACCAACACGATCCAGTCGCTGGACCTGCTGGGCCGCAAGATCCTGATGGACAACGGCGCCAAGCTGCGCGCGTTCGGCGAAAAAATCAAAGCCTTCGTCGAAGAAAACGGCCTGGACGAGTCGATGTCCGAGTTCGTGACCCCGCTGGGCGAGCTGGGCGAAAAGGTCGGCAAGCTGACCATGGAAATCGGCATGAAGGCCTTTACCAACCAGGACGAAGTCGGCGCCGCTGCCGTGCCTTACCTGCGCGTTGTCGGCCACTTGGTATTCAGCTACTTCTTCGCGCAGATGGCGAAGATCGCGCTGGCCAAGAAGGATTCGGACGACAAGTTCTACGAGTCCAAGCTGGCGACCGCACGCTTCTACTTTGCCCGCCTGTACCCGGAAACCGCGATGCTGATCCGCCAGGCGCGTTCGGGATCAAGCAACCTGATGGCGCTCGACGCCGACCTGTTCTAAGAACCCAAGGATAAAACCATGACCAATTTCACCGTCAAGAAAGTCGCCGTGCTGGGCGCGGGCGTGATGGGCGCGCAGATCGCTGCGCACTGCGTCAACGCCAAGGTGCCTGTCGTGCTGTTCGATTTGCCGGCCAAGGAAGGACCAAAGAACGGGATCGTCCTGCGCGCCATCGAGAACCTGAAAAAGCTGTCGCCGGCCCCGCTGGGCAACAAGGATGACGCGTCCCTGATCGAAGTGGCCAACTACGAAGACAACCTCGACGTGCTGCTTGGGTGCGACCTGATCATCGAGGCGATCGCCGAGCGCATGGACTGGAAGCACGACCTGTACGCCAAGGTCGCGCCGCACATCGCGCCAAATGCCATCTTCGCCTCGAACACCTCGGGCCTGTCGATCAACAAGCTGGCCGAAGGTTTTGATGATGAACTGAAGGCGCGCTTCTGCGGCGTGCACTTCTTCAACCCGCCACGCTACATGCACCTGGTCGAGCTGATCCCGACCGCGGGCACCCGTCCTGAAATTCTCGACCAGCTCGAGACCTTCCTGACCTCCGTGCTGGGCAAGGGCGTCGTGCGCGCGAAAGACACGCCGAACTTCATCGCCAACCGCGTCGGCATCTTCGGCATGCTGGCCACGATCCACGAAGCCGAAAAATTCGGCCTGTCGGTGGACGTGGTCGACGACCTGACCGGCGCAAAACTTGGCCGTGCCAAGTCGGGTACCTTCCGTACCGCCGACGTCGTCGGCCTGGACACGATGGGCCACGTCATCAAGACCATGCAGGACACCCTGCAGGACGACCCGTTCTTCAGCCTGTACAAGACGCCTGAGGTGCTGGCGAAACTGATCGAGAAGGGCGCCCTGGGCCAGAAGACCGGCGGCGGCTTTTATAAAAAGGTCGGCAAGGACATCCAGCGCCTCGATTTCGCCACCGGCGAATACGTTGCCGGCGGCGCCAAGACTGCCGACATCGTCGCGCGCATCCTGAAAGAAAAGGACCCGGTCAAGAAGTTCAAGGCGCTGCGCGAATCGACCAACCCGCAGGCACAGTTCCTGTGGGCGATCTACCGCGATGCCTTCCACTACATCGCCGTCCACTTGGGCACCATCGCCGACAACGCGCGCGACATCGACTTCGCGATGCGCTGGGGCTTCGGCTGGAGCGTCGGCCCGTTCGAGACCTGGCAAGCCGCGGGCTGGACGCAGATCGCGCAGTGGGTCAAGGAAGACATCGACGCCGGCAAGGCGCTGACGAACACCCCGCTCCCAAGCTGGGTCTTCGAGGGACAAGTCGCCGAGAAGGGCGTGCACACTGCCGAAGGTTCGTATTCGGCTTCCTCGAACAGCTATGTTCCGCGTTCGACCCTGGCTGTCTACGAGCGCCAGGCCTTCCGCGCACCGGTGCTGGGCGCTGGCGGCGTCGACGCCAAGACGGCCGGTACCACCGTATTCGAGGACGACTCGGTGCGCCTGTGGCACTCGGGCGACGAGGTGCTGGTCATCTCCCTGAAAACCAAGATGCACGTGATCGGCGATGGCGTGATCCAGGGCCTGAAGCGCGGCCTGGCGGAAGCCGAAAAGAACTTCAAGGGCCTGGTGATCTGGAATACCGACGCCACCGAAGGCGGCGCCTTCTCGGCCGGCGCCGACCTGCAATCGGCACTGCCAGCCTTCATGGCCGGCGGCGCGAAAGCAATGGACCCGATCGTCAAGGAACTGCAAGACTGCTTCATGCAGATGAAGTACTCGAACGTCCCGGTCGTCGCCGCGGTTGCCGGCCTGGCGCTGGGCGGCGGCTGCGAGATGGCCCTGCACGCATCGAAGCGTGTGGCGTCGATCGAGTCGTATATCGGCCTGGTCGAAGTGGGCGTCGGCCTGGTGCCGGCCGGCGGCGGCCTGAAGGAAGCGGCTGTGCGCGCCTTCACGCAAGCCCAGGGCAACGACATCCTGCAATTCCTGAAGACCGGTTTCACCAACGCGGCCACCGCGCAGGTGTCGAAGTCAGCGCTCGAAGCGAAGGCCATGGGCTACCTGAAGGAAGACGACATCATCGTCTTCAACACCTACGAGCTGCTGCACGTGGCGAAGGTGCAGGCGCGCGCGATGTTCGACGCCGGCTACCGCGCACCTTTGCAGCGCCCGGTGACCGTCACCGGCCGTTACGGCTGGGCGACGATCCGTGGCCAGCTGGTCAACATGCGTGACGGCGGCTTCATCTCCGCGCACGACTACAAGCTCGGCGACATGATCGCCGAGATCGTGACCGGCGGCGACGTCGACCAGGGTAGCGTTGTGTCCGAGCAGTGGCTGCTCGACATGGAACGTAAAGCCTTCATCGAACTGCTGAACAACCCGAAGACGCAAGAGCGGATCATGGGCATGATGCAGACCGGTAAACCGGTCCGTAACTGAGCGGTGCGGAACTAACCAAGGACGAATGACATGAGCAAACAACTTCAAGACGCATACATCGTCGCAGCGACCCGCACCCCAATCGGCAAGGCGCCGCGCGGCATGTTCAAGACGACCCGCCCGGACGACCTGCTGGTCGCCGCGATCCGCGGTGCGATGGCCGCCGTGCCGAACCTGGACCCGGCACTGATCATCGACGCGATCGTCGGCTGCTCGTTCCCGGAAGCCGAGCAGGGTTTCAATATCGCCCGTAATTCGGTGATCCTGGCCGGCCTGCCGAACACGGTCGGCGGTGTCACCGTCAACCGCTACTGCGCCTCGGGCATCACGGCGCTCGCCATGGCGGCGGACCGCATCCGCGTCGGCGAAGCCGACGTGATGATCGCCGGTGGCGTCGAATCGATGTCGATGGTGCCGATGATGGGCCACCACCCATCGATCAACATGGACACGTTTAAAGACGAGAACGTGGGCCTGGCCTATGGCATGGGTTTGACGGCTGAAAAAGTCGCGCAGCAGTGGAAAGTGTCGCGCGAAGACCAGGATGCCTTCGGCCTGGAGTCGCACCGCCGGGCGATTGCCGCCCAGCAGGCAGGCTACTTCAAGGACGAGATCACCCCGGTCGAGATCATTACCCGCACGCCGAACCTGGCAACCGGCGAGATCTCGGTCAAGCGCCGCACCGTCGACGCTGACGAAGGCCCGCGCGCCGACGCCAGCATGGAAGGCATGGCCAAGCTGAAGCCGGTCTTCGCCGCCAAGGGCACCGTCACCGCCGCGACCTCGTCGCAGATGTCGGACGGCGCCGGCGCCCTGATCGTCGTCAGCGAAAAGATCCTGCGCGAGCACAATCTGACCCCGCTGGCCAAGTTCTCCTCGTTCGCCGTGCGCGGCGTGCCGCCGGAGATCATGGGCATCGGCCCGAAGGTCGCGATTCCTGCAGCGCTGGCCGCCGCCGGCATCACCCAGGACCAGCTGGACTGGATCGAGCTGAACGAAGCGTTTGCCGCGCAGGCACTGGCCGTGATCCGCGACCTGGGCCTGGACACCTCGAAGGTGAACCCGATGGGTGGCGCGATTGCCCTCGGCCACCCGCTGGGCGCCACCGGCGCCATCCGCGCCGCGACCGTGGTGCACGCACTGCGCCGGAATAACCTGAAGTACGGCATGGTGACGATGTGCGTCGGCGCCGGCATGGGCGCGGCCGGAATCATCGAGCGCGTTTAATGTTGATAGGGCCGTGTCAGCCGTCGCGTTGATGCTGCCTCTACCTATCACCGCGTGGGCACAAGTGCTCACCCTACGGACTTCGCTTCGGTAGGGTGGGCACTCGTGCCCACGCGGTCTTTCGTGCCCCAGAATAATCGGAGACTTGAAATGACCATTCAGACCAACAAACAAAACGGCATCCTCAGCATCGAATTCAACCGCCTCGAACGCAAGAACGCCATCACCAGCGCCATGTATTCGACGATGGCCGACGCACTCATCGAGGCCGAGCAAGACCCGGCGATCCGCGCCGTCCTGATCACCGGCAAGCCGGAAATCTTCACCGCCGGTAACGATCTCGACGACTTCCTGAACAATGCCGGCGACGGCGCCATGACCGAAGACCGTCCGGTATTCCAGTTCATGCGCGCCCTCGAGGGCTGCACTAAGCCGGTCGTCGCGGCAGTGGCCGGCGCCGCGGTCGGCATCGGCACCACGATGCTGATGCATTGCGACCTGGTCTATGCCGCCGACAATGCCAAATTCTCGATGCCCTTCACCCAGCTCGGCCTGTGCCCGGAATTCGCCTCGTCGCTGCTGGTCGCGCAAAGCGCCGGCTACACCCGCGCCGCCGAAAAGCTGATGCTGGGCGAAGCGTTTACGGCGCAGGAAGCCTTCGAGATGGGCTTAGTGGCCCGCGTATTGCCGGCGGCCGAACTGCTGGCGTTCGCCCAAGGCCAGGCCGCCAAGCTGGTTGCCCTGCCGGCCGCCTCGATCCGTGCCACCAAAGCGCTGATGCGCCGTCCACGCGCGGCGCTGGTTGCCGAGACGATGGGCGTCGAAAATAAACAGTTCGGCGCGATGCTCGTTGGCGGCGAAGCGAAAGAGGCGTTTACCGCCTTCTTCCAGAAGCGCAAACCGGATTTTTCGAAGTTCGATTGATGTAAACACCGCGCTGCCTGTGCACCAAGCAGCGCGGCTGCAAGCCTGCTTTATCCCGCTTGCCCCTTAGCGGGTGCCGAACTCGAACTTCCCTTCACCAATCACTACACTGCCTTCGACACCGGCCGTTGCCGCCTTCTGCGCGGCGCCTTTGGTAAGCGCACCGTTGTCGTAGTCGACAACCTCAACTTTCGACCTCGGATCGGTATGCGCGATGCGCACATGGATGCGGTCCTTGGCGCCCGACTTCGCGCCACTCGTTGCCATCAGCGTGAACCGGTAGTTGCCCCTGCCGTTGACGCTGCCGCGTCCGCTGTACTGGACGCGCCCGCCATCAAGCGTGACCGCGTCGACCTGGCTGCTGCGCAGTGCCAGGCCCGCCACGTTCACTTCGACGGCGGCCTTGCGCCCATCGGCTCCTTCGGACAGGAAGGCGAAACGGCCGATCGCGCCGCGGCGGGCGCCGGACCTTGCCGCATTGCCAGGCGAGGCGAAGGCCCCTTCGCCGGTGATCGCAGCCTTGGCGCCGCAGACGACGACCTTGCGCTCCACCGTGCTGCTCTTGCCGCTGCTGTCGGTGACGGTCAGGCGCACCGTATAGATGCCGGCGGCGCGGAAGGCGTGCTGGGCGCTGACGCTGCCCGTGCCCTTCCTTTCGCTGACGGTGCCGACCGTCTTGCTGCCGTCGCCCCAGGACCAGACGGCCTTGTGCGTGTCGCGCACATCGACGTCCGTGAAGCCGGCCGAGAACGAGAGCAGGGCATTCACGCGCCCCAATCCCGTGAACTTGACCGGAGCGGTCACCGGCGGCTGGGCGTGGCCGGACTGCGGCACCAGCAGCACCAGGTTGCCGGCATTGGTGCCCGCGACGATGGTACCGTTGTTCGAAATGGCCTCGGCCGAGAACAGCTCCAGCCCTGCCGGCGCACCCGGGATGCGGGTATTCAGGTCGACAAAGCCGCCGGCGCGGGTCCAGACGAAGGCGCGGCCGTTGATGTGGCCGACGACCTGGCCCTGGTCGTTGAGGTCGGCCGCATCGGAGAAGTCCACGGAGGGCGTGCCGAGCACGAGCAGCCCATTCTCGCGGCTCCAGATGAAGCCATTGTCGTCGGTCGGGGCCGTAATCAGGGTGCCGGTCACAAGTCCCTTCTCGTTGACGCGTTCGGCAAAGGAGTGGACAGAGGGCTCGGTGCCCATTCCCTGCAGTCCGCCTTCCCGCGTCCAGATGAAAGCCTGGTCGTTCAGCCTGCCGTCGAACGCGGCGCTGCCGACGATCTGGCCCGCGTTGTTGATGTCGTTCGCGACCGAGGCGATGCTGGGGAAGTTGTTGAGAGGCAGCAGTCCACCGCTGGCCGGCCACTTGACGACCTGGGTCAGGATGGGGCCATCGGCCCCATCCGAGGAGCCGGTGGCGGTTCCCGCGTCGTTGATCCCGAAAGCCACCGAACGCGAGGTGGGGCCGAGGGAGCCGAGATTGACCATGCCGGTACGCGGGCTCCAGCGGAACGCGGTGTCCAGCCCCGTTGCGGCGTTGAAGCGTGCGACCCCCACAACCTGGCCCTTGTTGTTGATGTCGGTGGCGATCGCGTCGCCGACGCCTGGCGGGTTGAGGTCGACCAGGCCGGTTTGCTTGCTCCAGCGAAATGCGCGGAAGGCCCCCTGGTCGGGGTCGATCACCGCACTGCCGACAACCTGGCCCAGGTCGTTGAGGGCGTTGGCGACGGAGTTCGGCCCGCCGAGGGCCCCCAGGTCGCGTACGCCCGTTCCATCGTAGAACCTGGCGCGCGAAAGAGGGCCGAAGAATTCGGTGAACGCTACCTGGCCTTTTGCATTGATACCGGCAGTAAACCCGTTGGGCGCCAGCGGGATGACCCGGTAGGTGGTGGCGGGTACAGGCGCCTTGGTGGGGTGGGCGGCAGAGGCGCCGGCCAGCACAACGGTCGTACATGCCGCAGCGAAAAGGGAAGTCAGCCGCCAGCGCTGCTGGCCACGGGCCGCGCTGCTTGCAGTTCTCATTTGCATTTGTTACTCCTAATTCAGTTTGTGCGCTCGATCAACATGCCACACAGCAATAGGTGGTAGATGCGCGCATTCACCTCAGCTTAGTCAGCGCTGCCGAGGTAAGTACTGGTTCAGGTCAAGGGATTGAGGAGTCAAAGGGGAGGCAAGACAGCCGGCCCACGGCCCGGCTGTCTTGCTTGACGTGATGAGGGAATGTGGTGCCGGTATGTTTCCCGACCGCCGGCGCCGGTAGGGCAGCGAAGCTGCCGTGTCCTTGCGAACGAGGCCATCTTCGCGCATGAATGTGACAGGCGTTTGACCGCTGTGTGACAAATTGCTGACTGCTAGACCCGCTTGGGCACAGGTAGCGGCTTGTGCAGCTTGCTGTCGCACAGCGTGAGCACCGCGCGCGCCAGCTCCGCAGGCGCCACTGGTTTCGACAGGTAGTCATCGAACCCCGCTTCCAGCGAACGCAGGCGGTCCTCGCCGCGCGAAAAAGCGGTCAGCGCCAGGCAGCGCACGCTTGCCACCTGCGGGTTGCTCGAGGCGCGCACGCGGCGCACCAGTTCCAGCCCGTCCATGCCGGGCATGCCGATGTCGCTGACCATCAGGTCCGGTTTCAAGCCGTCGATCATCTGCAGCGCCTCGTAGGCGGTCGAGGCGGAGACGATGGTGGCGGCCATGTCGGCCAGCACGTACTGCACGATATCGAGCGAATCGCGTTCGTCGTCCACCACCAGGATCGTCAGGCCCGCCAGTGCGCCGCTGCTGGCGCGCACGCCATCGAGGTCGTGCGGCTTGACCAGGCAGTCGGGGGTGAGGGGCGCGTCGGCGTCGATGCTTGAGAGCGGCATGCTCAGGGTAAACGTCGCGCCTTCGCCTTCGCCACGACTGGCCGCCGTCAGCTGGCCGCCTTGCAGTTCGACCAGTTGCTGGGCAATCGACAAGCCCAGGCCCAGGCCTCCATGGCGCCGGGTCGAGGAGGAATCGGCCTGGCGGAAACGGTCGAATACATGGGGCAGGAAGTCGGGCCCGATGCCGATCCCGTTATCGCTCACCTCGATCACGATGGCGTCATGGACGCGCTTGGAGCTGATGCGCACGCTGCCGCCGTTCGGCGTGAACTTGATGGCGTTCGACAGCAAGTTCGTCATGACCTGCTGCAAGCGGCCGGCGTCGGCGGCCAGCGGGCCGGCGTGGCTTTCGATCAGCATGTCCAGGCGTACGTTCTTGGCCATGGCGGCGGGGCGCACCGTTTCGACGGCGGCGGCGATGAAGTCCGACGGCCAGGTACGGTCGACCTCGATGCGCACCTTGCCGGCGATCAGGCGGCTCATGTCGAGCATGTCTTCGATCAGCTGCGACTGGGCGCGCGCGTTGCGTTCGATCGTCTGCAAGCCGCGGCGCAGCATTTTTTCATCCTTGCCGCCGTCCATCAGCAATTGCGCCCAGCCGAGCATGGCGTTGAGCGGGGTGCGCAGTTCGTGCGAGAGGGTGGACAGGAATTCGTCCTTCATGTCGGAAAGGCGCTCGGCCTCGACACGCGCCTTTTGCTCGTGCAGGTACAGCGTCTGGCGTTCGGCCGAGGTGGCGAGCGAGGCCGCCAGGATGCGCGAGCGGTCTTCCAGGCGCGAATCGTAGACGGCGACCAGGGTCGCGATGGTCAGGAGCAGCAGCGCCGTGACCGTCACCATCCCGGCCAATAAATCCTGGCTGATGCCGACGTTCGCTTCCAGGCAGATGCTGCCCGGCGAGAAATGCGCCGCTTCCATGGCGGTGTAGTGCATGCCGACAATGGCGCCGCCCATCACGATGGCGGCCGCCACCTGGGTCAGCTTGCCATGCTGCATGCGATGGCGCAGGTGGAAGGCGAGCCAGAGCGCGCCGGCCGAGGCGCCGATCGCGATCAGGACCGAAATCCCAAACAGCAGCGGGTCGTATTCGATGCCGGGACGCATGCGCATGGCGGCCATGCCGGTGTAGTGCATGGCGTTGATGCCGATACCCATCACGACCGCGCTGACGATGAAATGGCTGGCCTGAGGCGCCGGACGGCTGATCTGCGACAGCGCCAGCAGGGACGCCAGTACCGGCAGCAGCCAGGAAACAAACGTGATCGCCGTGTCGTAGCCGACCGGGAAGGGCAGGCGGAACGCCTGCATGCCGATGAAGTGCATGGCCCAGATGCCGCTGCCCATGGCAACGGCGCCGCCGGCCATCCACCAGCAGGTGGCCCGTCCATGCGAGTAGCGCACGCGTTCGGCCAGGCTCAGTGCGGTGTAGGAGGCGTAGATCGCGACCACGATGGACACCACGACAAGGGTTGGTTCGTAATGGCCGAGAGACATGGTAAATCCGCTAGCTCGCCGGAGAAACCCCCCGGGTAGGTTGGAGAAAAATACACGTGAGCCAGTCTACACGGCAGCAGCTCAGCCCGCATTAGATTTCCAAACAGCAACTTAACCATGGCGCAAGGACGCAACAGGTGTGGAACAGGTTTGAGCTATCTTGATGGGATATGCACGCCCGGAACGGCGCGTAACAGGGGACTACCGCTTCAGGATCAAGGCCGCCATTGCCGCGACGACACCGGTCGCCACCAGTGCCCAGGGACCGATGCGCATGATGTCGCCCGATTGCCCGTCCTGCACGGCGAGCGGGCCCGATAGCGGGCGCCATTCGTCGTGTCTGGCGGCAGCGGCCCGTGCGGCGGCGGATTCATGTTCGTAGAGGGTCGAGAAACGTTCGAGGTCGAGCGGATTGAGCGTGGCCATGTAAGCGACGATCTGGTCGTGCTGGTCGAGCCTTACCTGGTAACGGTTGCGTCCGGCAACCACCGCCTTGCGCAGGTGCTCGGCTTCAGTTTCGACCAGTTCGCGCACAGTCTCGCGCGTAATGGCGGACAGCGCGATCCTGGGTCGTTCAACGCTTCGTCTGTCGGCTTGCACGTGCGGTCTCTCTCGGCATTACATCTGAATGGGCAGTCTACGCCGCCGTCCGCCTAGGTGCCAACACACTTGGCTTCTGCTTCGCGATCAAATTGACAAGCCTGCGACGCAAAGCGTCTCAAAATTTCTACAAAGAAATATATATTTCGCCTTGATTATCAAATCGCCATTTAGTTTAGGTAGGCAAGTGCGATAACCTGAACGGCTCGCCACATAAGGCGAACAGATTGGCAGACAGGCACAGGCAGACAACAGGCGAATACGGCAGCACATGCGAACTGATTTGAACAGCACAAATATGGCGGACCTGGCGCGGCTGGCTGAGGAAAACACTGCCCTGATCGAAAATTCCCTGGACATGATCGCCCTGATCGATGCCGACGGCCGCTTCCTGCGCCTGAATGCGGCGACCTTCGACATCCTTGGCTACCGGCCCGAAGAACTGGTGGGTCGCCACTACAACGAACTGCTGGGCGAGCAGGAGCGCGCGTCCTTCCAGGCCTTGCGCGCGGACCTGCGGGCGGGCGTGTCGATCCGGCGCGACCTCGAGCACCGCTGGATGCGCAAGGATGGCCGCCCGATCATGATGTCGGTCTCGGTGCGCTGGTGTGCATTGAACCAGGTGACCTATGCGACGGCACGCGACGTGACCGAACGGCATGCTGCGCGCGAAGCGCTGGACAAATCGCAGCAACAACTGCAGGTCATGTTGGAAAGCATTGGCGACGCCTTCTTTGCCGTCGACCGGGAGTGGCGCATCACGTTCGCGAATCGCAAGGCCGGACATTTTGTCAACGTCGATGCCTCCCTGGTGATCGGCAAAAACCTGCTCGAGGTCGCGCCCGACCTCCACGATTCGCCTTCGCTCGTCTACTACCGCGATGCCATGGAAAGCGGCGAAGCCTGCACCTTCGAGACCTACTGGGAGCCGTCCAACGTCTGGGTCGAAGTGCGTGCCTATCCGAGCGAGGATGGCTTGTCGGTGTATTTCCACGACATCACCTTCAAGCACCAGGCCGGGCAGGCGCTGAAGGAGAGCGAGCAGCGCTTTCGCAGCCTGTTCCAGCAGGCCGCCGACAGCATCGTGATTGCCGACCGTGACCTGTGCATCGTCGCCGCCAACGGCCGCGCCTGCAGCAACTTCGGCTATACCGAAGAGGAATTCCTGCGCCTGCGCGTGCCCGACATCGACAGCGGATTCACTTATTCGCCCGACCTGTCGCTGGCGCTCGACGATGGCCAGACGCAGCTGCTGCGGATGAACAAGCGACGCAAGGATGGCAGCACCTTCCCGGCCGACGTCCACATCTCGCGTTTCGAGGATGGTGGCAATGAATTCTTCCAGGCCATCATCCGCGACGTCACCGAGCGCGAAGAGACCCAGAACCGCCTGCGCGAGCTGGCCACCCACGACACGCTGACGGGTTTGCCGAACCGCGCGCTGCTGGGCGAGGGCTTCCAGCGCCTGCTCGACACCTGTCCGCGCGGCGCGACGGTGGCGGCGATGTTTCTCGACCTTGACCGCTTCAAGGAAGTGAACGACTCCTTCGGGCACGAGTTCGGCGATATCCTGCTGTGCGAAGTGGCGGCGCGCCTGCGCCGCGTGCTCCGTCCGGGCGACGTCATTGCCCGCCTCGGCGGCGACGAATTCGTGATCGCGGCGCACTGTGCGATTGGCAAGGGCGCGGCGGCGCGCATCGGCGAGAAACTGCTCGAGGTGCTGACCACGCCGATCACGATCGCCGGGCAGGACGTGATCATCGGCGCCTCGATCGGCATCAGCCTGTTTCCCTTCGATGGCAAAAACAAGGAGCAATTGTTCCAGGCGGCTGACACGGCAATGTACCGCGCCAAGGCGGCCGGGCGCAACCGCTACCGCTTCTTCGAGCCGGAGATGGCCGTCGCCACGCGCGAACGCATGGCGCTCGAAACCTCCCTGCGCCCGGCCCTGGCGCGCGGCGAGTTCGAACTGCATTACCAGCCGCGCATCGACCTGCGCAGCATGGCGATGGTCGGCATGGAAGCGCTGATCCGCTGGAACCATCCCGAGCGCGGACTGGTCTCGCCGGCGCAATTCATTCCGATCGCCGAAGAAACCGGCCTGATCGCGCCGATCGGGCGCTGGGTGCTGTTTGAGGCATGCATGCAGACGCGGCGCCTGATGACGGAATTCGACCGCGAGATCTGCGTCTCCGTCAACGTCTCGGCGCGCCAGCTGGCGCACCAGACCTTCGTCGGAGAAGTCCGGCAAGCCTTGCGCGAATCGGGCATCCCGCCGCATTGCCTGGAGCTGGAATTGACGGAAAGCGCGCTCATTGCCGACATCGAGCGCACCGCGCTGATGCTGCGCGAACTGCACGCACTGGGCGTGAAGCTGGCGGTCGACGACTTCGGCACCGGCTACTCGGGCCTGACCTACCTGCGCCGCTTCCCGATCGACGTGCTGAAACTCGACCGCTCTTTCATGCTCGAGGACGACGAGGGCATCAGCACCTTCGATTTCGTCAAGGCGTTCGTGGACATGGCGCACGCACTGAACCTGGCAGTGGTGGCCGAAGGGGTGGAGACGGCCGACGCCGTCGAGTTCCTGCGTGCGGCCGCCTGCGACGAGGCCCAGGGTTATTATTTTGCGCAGCCCTTGCCGCTGGCGCAATTGCGTGAACGGCTGGCTGCCGATAGGGGTGTCGCAAGGGCGCTGCCTGCACCACCGCTCACTGGTCGGGACTAAGTAACAGGTCAGGGCGCGCCGCCGACGTCGTGCTCGCGCTCGTCGTCGTTTGCTTCTTCGTGCGAGGCCGTGAAGCGTTCCGCCGCGGTGCTGTCAACCAGATCGAGCCCGTCTTCCTCGCCCAGCTCGGGCGGATCGAGCATGTCGCGGATCAGTGCGGCCAGCTCGGGCGTATCCCATTCCTGGCCGGCGCGCTGGCGCGCTTCGATGAAGTGGGTGATTTCGCGTTCCTGTTGCACGCTCAGGGGCAGGCCGCGAAACGCGGTGCCCGGATTCGACTCATTCAACATGCTGGTCTCCTGCTGTTCCGATTGCCCTACCCGTAGCTGCGAATTTACGCCCATTCGACGGGAGCAGGCGCGCGTCAACAGTCCGGCCGTGCAGCGGGCTCGCATGACTCGTCTCGTCGGAAATGTTGCTAAAAGGCTACCGCGCGCTGCGTTCCTTAACGCGGCGATACACTGGTTGTTGGCTCATGCATGCGTAGTGGGATTGCCGCCGTAGACAGGGCGCAGCCGGCGCGCAGCCTAGCCGATGTCATATTGAACAGGAGCGGCGCATCGGAGACATGATGCCGGCTCCTTCCCCAACCCCCAGGAGAGCACCATGCAAAAGAATAAAGCGTTGAAAGGACTGCTCGCCGTTTCGGCTGCAGCCGCCATGTTCGCCACCTTTGGCGTCCAGGCACAGACCGCCGCCCCCGCGAATCCGAGCACGCAGAAAATGACGGATGCGAATCCGTCGACCAAGGTCGGCACCACCGGCGCGGGCATGGCGGGGCACACGGGCCATGGCCAGAGCGGCGCCGGCATGAGCGGCAGCACCGGCACCGGCGCGACCGGCATGTCGGAGTCGGCAGCGGGTCAGTCGGGCACCGCAGGGGCCACCGCGTCGGGCACCATGAAGATGAACAAGGCCGACAGCAAGGCCATCATGGACATGGCAATGGTGAACATGGCCGAGGTCGAAATGGGCAAGCTGGCACAGAGCAAGAGCCAGAATGCCGAAGTGAAGACCTACGCCCAGCAGATGATCGACGATCACACCAAGGCCATGGCGGAAGTGCAAGCCGTGGCGCAAGCCAAGGGCGTGACCCTGCCAACCGAGCTCGATGCCAAGCACAAGGCCATGGCCGCCAAGCTGGCCAAGCTCGACGGCGAGAAGTTCGACCGCGAGTACATGAAGGTCGGTGGCGTGGCGTCGCACAAGGCTGCCCATGCGATGCTGATGAAGAACGAAAAGAATGCCAAGGATGCCGACGTCAAGGGCCTGGCAATGAAGATGAAGCCGGCGGTTGAACAGCACCTGAAGTCTGCCCAGCAAATGCCGGCCGCTAAGTCGGGCACCATGTCGGGCAAGTAATTCTCAGTAAATGCGTTGTCGCAAGCGTTGACAGACAGCGCTTGTGACAGCGGTGGCGCTTCGAGCGCCTCGAAAGCGCGCGCCGGGAGCGATCCCGGGGCGCGCTTTTTCGTTGCGCGCTTGACGTATACTTCACCCCATGACGACCCACCGCTGCAGCTGGGCCAACCCGGCCAATCCCCGCTACCTCGATTACCATGACCATGAATGGGGCGTGCCCTGCCATGACGAGCGGCGCCTGTTCGAGATGCTCAATCTCGAGGGCGCCCAGGCCGGCCTGTCCTGGGAAACCATCCTCAACAAGCGTGCCACTTACCGCGCCGCGTTCGACGACTGGGACGCGGAAAAAATCGCGCGTTATGACGATGCGAAAGTGGCCGCGCTGCTGGCCGATTCCGGCATCGTGCGCAACCGCCTGAAAGTGGCGGCGGCCATCGGCAATGCGCGCGCCTACCTGGCGCTGCGCGCCGAAGGCCAGACCTTGGGCAGTTATCTGTGGGCCTGGGTCGACGGCCGACCGCTGGTGGTGCATTGGCCGGATGGTACCCGTCCCACGAAGACGGCGCTGTCGGACCGGCTCTCGAAAGACCTGTCCAAACGCGGCTTCAAGTTCGTCGGCTCAACCATTGTCTATGCCTACATGCAGGGCATCGGCATGGTCGACGACCACGATCCGCAGTGTTTTCGCTACGCGGGCGCGGCGTGAACCCGGCACGCTTCTGGCAGGGACGCGAACGCTATACGGTGTTCGACACCGCGTATGGCGACGGCACGCGCGCGGCTGCGCTGATCGACGCCTGGCGGCAGGATCCGCAGCAGAGCGCGAGCCTGCACATCGTGGCACTCGCCGACGGCCTGCTGCCGGGCTTTCACCGCATCCCGCAGCCCGACGCCGGCGTCACGCTCGACCTCATCTGCGCGCCGCTCGACGTCGCGCTGGCCGGGCTGAGCGCGCGCATCGACTTCGTGCAACTGCAGGGTTTGCGCGGACCGAACACCGGTTTCGCGCGCGCTCTGGCACGATTGGCGGCAGTTGACGCGCGGCTCGCCTTCGATTGGCTCGAGGCCGAACAGGTCGCGGCACTGATGGCGCAAGGCTTCGTGTTCGAGGGCGGCGCCGCGCGCTTCGCCAGCCGCAAGCCGCGCCAGCCTTTGCCGCCAGTGCCGCCGCGCCAGGCGGTCGTGATCGGCGCCGGTCTTGCCGGCTGCGCGGCAGCCGAGCGCCTGTGCGCGCGCGGCTGGGAGGTGACGCTGGTCGAGCGCCATGCCCGTCCGGCGGTCGAGGCATCGGGCAACCTGGCCGGCATCTTCATGCCGCTGCTGTCGAAAGACGACAATATCCCGACCCGCCTGACGCGTGCCGCCTACCTGTACGCGCTGCGCTACTGGGAGACCCTGGGCGGCATCGGCCGCGCCATCGAAGGCGAAGCCTGCGGCGTGATACAACTGGCGCGCGACGCGGCCCACGCGAGCGCGTCGCGCGCGATTGCCGCCAGCGGACAGTATCGGCGCGAGTATGCCGAATGGCTGGAAGCGCCGCAGGCAGCGCACTTGCTCGGCTTGCCGGCGCCGGATGGCGGCTGGCTGTTCCGCCAGGGCGGCTGGGCACGGCCGGGCAGCGTCTGCGAGGCGATGCTGGCCGCTTGCGGCACCCGCCTGACGCGCCGTTTCGGCGCCGGCAGCGTGACGGTGCAGCGCGTCGGCGACGAGTGGGACGTCCGTGGCGCCGACGGGGCGGCGATTGCACGCGCGGCCACCGTGGTGCTGGCCGGCGGCGCGGCATCCACCGAGCTCGCACAAGCGTCGCGCCTGCCCTTGTCCAGCCTGCGCGGCCAGGTGACGCACCTCGATGCGGCCACGCTGCCGCAGCTGCCGTTCGTGCTGTGCCGCGAAGCCTACCTGACGCCGGCGGCGGGTGGCATCGCCTGCGCCGGCGCGACCTACGACCTCGACGCCGACCCGGGCCTGCGCGCGTCCAGCCAGCAGGAAAACCTGGAACGTTTACAGGCGCTCATTTCAAGCCCGGAAGCAGGCGCCGGTGCGCCGCTTGCCGGGCGCGTGGGTTTCCGCTGCGTGGCGCCGGACCGGCTGCCGCTGGTCGGCGCGCTGCCCGATGTCGATGCCGCGGGCAGTACCGAGCGCCTGCGCGAGCTGCCCCGCCATCCGGGGCTGTATGGCTTGCTCGGCTATGCGTCGCGCGGCCTGATCTGGGCGCCGCTGTGCGCCGAACTGCTGGTCTCGCGCCTGGAAAACGCGCCGCTGCCGCTGGAGGCAAGCCTGGTCGACGCCCTCGATCCGGCGCGCTTCGTGTTGCGCGCACGCCGCACTTGACGTGTTGAAACGCCATTTGCGCTTGAATAGCCACATTCGTGCTGCGCAAGCCAAGCCATCAGCCCCGACCTGCGTATAATTAACGAACGGCAACTTTTTGCGCCACCCGATGGCGCCGGCGCATGGACGACACCGCACACTCCCAGGACTTGCTCCTGTTTCTGGCCTCGACCGCCCACGACATGAAGAATTCGATCAGCGTGCTCTCCGGAACCCTGGAGCGCCTGTTGGTGGATGCTTCGCCTCGTGACGACGCGGCCTATCCGCAGATGGCGCAGATGCTGTACCAGACGCGCCGCCTGAACGACAACCTGATGCAGCTGCTGGCCCTGTATAAACGGGTCGGCACGCTTGACTATCCTTTCGACGTGCAGCCGATCGAAGCGGGCCAGCTGTTCGAACAGGTGGTGGCGCTGGGGCGCGTGCTGCTCGACGCCAGGGGGATCGCGCTCGAGGTCGAGGCGCAGCCTGACCTGATCTGGCACCTCGACGAAGACCTGATCGTCGGCGTCGTCTCGCATGCCGTCAACAACGCCGTCCACTACACGCGCGACCGCATCAGGCTGTCGCTGTGCGAGGCCGATGGACTGCTCGAGATCCGGGTCGAAGACAATGGCACGGGCTATCCGCAGGCGCTGCTCGAGGCCGGCGCGGCGGGCCTGTCGGACACCGCCAGCGGCATCGACTTTCGCACCAACAGCGCGGGCCTCGGCCTGTACTTCTCGCGCGAAGTGGCGCGCATGCACCGTCACCGCGGCCGCAACGGGTCAGTACGCCTCGAGAATGGCGGGGCGCTGGGCGGCGGCTGTTTCATCCTGAGCCTGCCATGAACGGGCTCAATCAATCGAAGGCCGAGCCGATTGACTGGGCCGCCAAGAACTATCTGGTGGTCGACGATTTCATCGGCGTGCGCCAGCTGCTGCGCGAGAGCCTGCGCAGCCTCGGCGCGCGCAACATCGACCAGGCGGCCAGCGGCGGCGAAGCGATCGGCCTGCTCGCCAAGACCCGCTACGACGTGGTGCTGTGCGATTTCAATCTCGGCGACGGCAAGAACGGCCAGCAGGTGCTGGAAGAAGCGCGCGTGCGCAACCTGCTGCTGCCGTCGAGCGTGTGGATGATGGTGTCGGCCGAGAAGAGTGTCGAATCGGTGATGGGCGCGGCCGAACACCAGCCCGATGCCTACCTGGTGAAACCGATCACCGAAGGCGTGCTGCTCACGCGCCTGAACCGCGCCTGGCACCGCAAGCAGGTGTTTCGTCCGATCGACCTGGCGTATGCCGAAAAGGACTACCTGCGCGCGGCGCGCCTGTGCGACGAGCAGATCGCGGCGAGCAGGGTGCACGAAGTCGAACTGCTGCGCATGAAGGCGCGCCTGATGGAAAAGAGCGGCGAGCCGGAAAAGGCGCGCGAAGCCTACGAGCGCGTGCTGGCCCAGCGCGAATACCAGTGGGCGCGCGCGGGGCTGGCCAAGATCCGCCTCGCGAATGGCGAATTCGAAGCGGCGCGCCAGATGTTCCAGGGCGTGATCGCCGAGAACCGCTATTACATCGACGCCTACGACCAGCTGGCGCTGGTGTACCAGGGCATGGGCAAGCTCGAGGAAGCCTGCTCGATCCTCGAGCGCGCCGCCAAACTCTCGCCCAATTCCGTGCCGCGCCAGCGCAACCTGGGGCAGGTTTGCCTGAAGCTGGGGAACATCGGCATGGCCGAGAAGGCCTTCCGCAAGTGCATCGCGGTCGGCGAGTTTTCGGTGCGGCGCACGCCCGATGCCTACCTGGGCCTGGCGCGCGTCTGCGGCCTGAAGAACGATCCGAAGGAAGCGCAGGCCTTGCTGCAGGCGGCGCAGCGCGACTTCGGCGAGGCGCACCCTGACATCGACCTGCGCGCCAAGATCACCGAGGGCCTGGTGTACCACGAGAGCGGCGACTACCGCCGCGCGCGCAAGGCCGGCGACGAGCTCGAAGCCTTGCTGGGCGAGCGCGAAGAGCGTCCCGACACGCCGACCTGCCTCGAGATGGCGACCTTGCTGTTCGCGGTCGGCGTCAAGGAAGCACCAAGCGAGCTGCTCTGCTACGTCATCCGCAACAACCACGACAACACCCTGCTGCAGGGCGAAGTGCAGGCAATCTTCGACAAGGCGCGCCTGGCCGACGAGGGCGGGGACCTGATCCGCACCGCGAAAAAGGAAGCGGCGGACCTGATGAACGGCGGCGTGTTGCTCTGGAAGACCGGCAAGCTGACGCAAGCCGTCGACTGGATGCGCGAAGCGCGCGCGAAGCTGCCGAACAACCAGCGCATCCTGTTCAACGCCGCCCAGGTGCTGGTGTCGCACATGCGCGAGCAGGGTTACGACGAAGCCCTGGCGCTGGAAGCGCACGCCGTCCTGAGCCACGTCGACCGCCTGCAGCCGGGGCAGCAGCGCTTCGCGCAGTTGATGGAGCAGCTGGCGGCATTGGCGCCGAAGGCGCAGGTGTCCGAAGCGGCGCTGCCCGCAGCCTAACGAAACTGATCGCGCACCTCGTGGCCGCCCGCGCACACGGCCTCGCATCCGCATGACAGCACGGTTGCCGGCGCCGCGGGCGTGACAGGTGCTGGTGCTGCCGCCTCCGTTGCCGCTGCCAACCCATGCCCGCGCAGCAGCGACTCGCACAGCTTCACGACATCATGCCCCCCGCCAGCCTTGGCCGAGGCCGCAGCCGCCTTCGCCAATGCCGCTTTCGTGATGTGGTACCCGAGCGCGCGGTAGCTTTCGAACTGG
Source organism: Massilia sp. CMS3.1 (assembly GCF_051262535.1). Taxonomy (NCBI): domain Bacteria; kingdom Pseudomonadati; phylum Pseudomonadota; class Betaproteobacteria; order Burkholderiales; family Oxalobacteraceae; genus Massilia; species Massilia sp. CMS3.1. The sequence goes on from NZ_JBIMES010000008.1 coordinate 143,750, forward strand.
GCTTCGTCGAACCACTGGTCGGCGGTGCTCTGGTGCGGGTAGGCTGGATTCGCCTTGCGGTAGTTGAGGACGTCCGCGTTCTCAAGGCCGACGATGGCCGGCTTGATGTACAGGAGCGTGCCGTCCTGGCCGTCCGGGTCGACATGGCTGTAGCGGATCGCGCCCACCGCGCAGCTGGCCCCGCACAGGCCTGTGTCCTTGACCAGGTCCATGTTGGAGACGTCCAGGTCGATGCCCACGTGCAGGTCGGTGGCGCATTTGCGGATTGCATTGCCGAGGTCCTCGAACGCCATCTCCTTGTCGCTGGCGACATCGACCGCGATGACCAGGCGGCAGCGCCGGCGCACCAGTTCATAGATGCCCAGGTTCTCGAAGTGGCCGCCGTCGGACAGGTAGACGTAGTTGGCCTCCGCATTCGTCATGCCGAACAGTTCGGCGATGAGGCTGAACAGGCCGATACCGGGCGAGGACCGGGTCCACGCAGATTTCAAGGGGTTCGGGCACCAGCGCCCGAGACGTACGTTAAACATCGTCATCAAAAAATTCAAGGGGGGCGACGAGTGGGTGCCCATGTTCGGGCTGGCCGCGGCGCCCGACAGGGCCACGGCCATGCCCAGGCGCACGGTAGCGTCGTCGTCGCCAAGACGCGAGCCCGACGCATACTCGCGCGTGGGCCGGTAGACGCCGCGCTGGGCGTCGCGCAAGCCGCCGTTTGCGCCTTGCGCCGGCATCAGCGGCATCTCGAAGCCGCAAAAGCGCGGCGTGAAGGCAAACGAGGCGGCTTTTCGCGTCTGCCAAGCCAGTTCCTCGCCGCTGACCAGGTTCAGGGAAGTGTTGACGATGTGGTAGGGCCGCTGGTTTTCCATCTCGGCCAGTTGCGGGTCGTCGTTCGGATCGAAGCCGGTGAAGGGATGCGGTTTGCGGTGTGCGCTGCTGGCGCCGAAATAGGCGCGCACCAGGCGGTTCCGGTACAGCATGTAGAGCGAAAACTTGTTGATGTCGACGCGCCAGCCGAGCAGCAGCGCGGCGCCCAGGAAACAGGCAAAGGCGATCGCCAGTGTGCTGCCGCTTGTGGCCAGGGTCGCGTTGGCGTGGGCGGCATAGACGCAGGGCAGCGAGACCGGGGCCGGGCAGGCCACGCGCGGCATGGCGACCACAAGCTGCACCAGGCTCGATAACAGGGCGAAGATGCCGATCGTGAAAAAATACGGCGCCAGGCGCGCGGCGATCTCGCGCTTGGCGCAGTTGCCTTCGCGCGAACCGGTGGCGCTGCCGCTGCCGGCTTTCAGGCCGATCCAGGTCATCATCAGCCAGCCGATCGCGGTGCCGGCGTTGGCGATCGGATTGTAGGTCAGCCAGGCCCAATGCAAGAGCGGCGCGCAAAAGAAGGCCACGCCGAACATGATCAGCCAGGCCAGCGAAAAGATCGAGGACCAGGCGCCTTGCCGGCTCCACCATTCGCGGCTGGCGTCGCTGTACAGGGGGCCGATCAGGCCGATCATCAGCGTCATCGTCACCGAGAACAGCGTCATCATCAGCGGCATGCCGAAGGTGCCCAGCGCAATGGCATTGTTCAGGATCGGGTGTTCTTTCGGGTTGGGCAGCAGCGCCAGGCCCGCCAGCAGCAGCAGGGTGCCGGCGGCCAGCGCCCCGATCGCGCAGACGAAGTGGCTCAGGCCCTCGACCAATTCGGCACGCGAGATGTCGGGAATCGGGCGGTGGCGGCGCAAGCGCTGCTCGAGCGCCAGCGCGGCGCCGTACACGACCAGGGCGCCGGCCAGGCCCGGGCAGATGCGCCAGGCCAGCAGCTGCGCGATCTCGATCGACGCCAGGTGGTCAACCGCACCCGGTGCGAACTCGAGCGCCGCCGACAGCGACATGCTGGCGACAAATGCCGTGCCGGCGCCGCACAGCACATAGCCGGCGCCGCGATAGGCGCTGGTGCGGTCGTGCGCCAGGTACCAGCCGCTGGCCCAGACGATGAAATACACCAGGCCCGGCACCAGCAGCCAGGCCGCGCCCCAGCCGTGAAAGCGCGCCGGCAAGCCATCTTCCCACAGCACCGGCAAGGCGCCGCCGTGGCGCCACAGGCCGATGCTGACCAAAAAGCCCGCAACCAGCAGCGGCAAATTAATGCAGCGCAGGACCGCGCCTTGCTCCAGCGGGAAGCGGCGCAGGCCGTTTGAACTTTCCGGTTTGCTCGAGATGGAGAGCGCAATGCAGAACACGGCAAACAGGAACAGCGCCGTGCCGCCCAGCCAGATCGCGTCCGACCAGGCCGCCCACGGGCCGTCCGGCCCAATCACGCGGTGCACGGCCCAGACGGCAAAGCGCGGCAGGATCAGGAGCGCGCACAGCCAGGCCACCAGCATGGCCAGGTTCAGGCAGGTATTGCGCACGTAGGTCCCGATCAGGGTCCAGGTGTCGGCGCTGAAGGTGCCGCTTTTCGGCGACAGGTAGTTACTGTACTGGCGCAGAAACTGGATTTCGACCGCTTCGGCCGCCACTGCCTGGCCGGCCGTGCCGGGCGTCAGCAAGGCTTCCACGGCGCCGACGTCGCCGCGCCGTTCGCGGATGCATTTGGACAGCCAGCCGCCGATGAAACCGCCGCCCGAGACGGTGGACAGGTAATCGAAGTCGCGCAGCAGGCGCAGTTCGGCCAGCGCCTGCAGCGCGCCGAGGTTGAAGGTGGCGCTGCGCACGCCGCCGCCCGACAGGGCGAGACCGGCCAGGTGCGCCTCGTGGGCGCGCGTGAGCAGGGCGCAGGTGGCGGCCGGTTGCACATCCTCGGGACCGCCGCTGGGGGCGTCAAGACCCGGGCGCAGCAGGCCCAGTTCGTTCTGGAAGACTTCGCTGAAGACGCTGCCGCTGCAGGCGTTCAGGCGGCGCCAGGTCGCTTCGTCGAGCGGAACGCCGCCGGGAAGATTGTGCGCCTTGCGAAAGGCGGCGATCGCGCCGGCCAGTTCTTCGAGGTGGTGCGCGCTGGGCGGCACCGGGCAGCCGGCGCTCTCGAGCTTGCGCCGCACGTCGGCGATCTGCTCCGGTTTAAGGCGGGAAAAATCGATGGTGGACATGCCGGCCTCCAACATGGAACACGGCGGCCGGATGCCCCGGCCGGGTTGTCAAGTTCAACACGGCGGGGGCGGGTGTGATGCCCGTCAAATCAATACATGGGCTCGGCAGAGCAGTTTATTTGCGCTGGGATCACGCTTTATCGGATTTTGTCCGCGGAGGTTTCTGCGAGGAAGTACCAGGCGTGCCTCCGGTATCGCCGCCGCCCGTCGCGCGCTGTGCCGGATCCGGTACGGCGGTTGGTGCCGTGTCCGCCGGCCCTTTGTCACCAGGCGTCCTGCTCGCCGCCCCCTTGTCGCTCGCCGTCTTGTCGGTGACAGGCTTGTCAGGTGATCCTCCATCGACCGGCATCGTGCTGGCCACTGCTTTGCTGAACTGGTCCTGCAACACATTCCACCAGGCGACGGCAGCCGGCATTGCCGGGTCCGCTGCGGCGCCGTCGGAACCAGGCTGGGCGCTTGGCGGCGGCGGGGCGGCCGGCTGCGTGCCCGCCTGCTGGGTGCCGATCGCGTTGAAGAAGGCGGCGAAGGGCGGCAGGGACGCTGTCTGGTCGCCTTTCTGGCCCATCGCCTGGGCCATGCTGTCGCTCATTGATTTCAGGGCGACAAGGGTGCCGCGCTGCACTTCGAGCGCCTGAATCGTGGTGCGCAGCATTGTCAGGTTCAGGTTGAGCCAGGTTTCGACGGTCTTCAGGTCGGTGATGCGCTTGTCGAGGTCGTCCGTCGAGAGCGAGGGGGCGCCGAGGCCGGGCGTGTTCAGCGCGGACACGCCGGGCACACCCATGCCGCCCCAGAGATTCTTGACGAACTCGAGCGTATCCGTCATGCCGGGCACATTCTGCGAAGGGGGTTTGTGCATGGTGGTCTCCAATAGGTTGTCGTCCTAGCGTAGCAGATAAATAACACTGCACAAAGCGCTGCCGCGACACTGCTGGGCAGCAGGCGTGCACCTGGCCGGGTACACTAGGGGCATGGGTATCGCTTCCACCATTGCCAGGCATCGCCGTGCCGTCCTGCTCGGCGCACTGATCCTCCTCCTGCACGCCGCGCTGTTCTCCTTCGTTGCCGGGACGGTCGCGCTGCCGCGCCTTCCTGCGACGGACGGCATCGACTTCGTGCAGGCGCAGTTGCTGCCCCAACCGGCGCCGCCGCCAGTTGCGTCCGACCCGCTGCCGCTGCCGGAACCCGAACCCCTGCCGCCTCCGCCCTTGCCGAAGCTGGTCCAGGACAGTGCGCCGCTGTTGAGCGAGGATGCCGCCGGACCCGTGGTGGAGCCGGGCAGTGGCGGCCTGGGGGAGGAGACGGCACCGCAAGCGCCACTGGAGATCGCCGCCGCCGATCCGGCGCCCGTGCCCGCCGCAGCGGCCGAAGCGGTCGCGCCGCCGCTACCCGAGGCGCGCCGCTACAAGGTCGACATGCCTCCGCCGGCAAGCATCACGATGGACGTGGCCCGGGTCGACGCCGACGGCACGCGCTGGAGTGGCGAAGCGCAGCTGGCCTGGACCTTCCGCGACGACAGTTACCGGATCGAGTTCGAGGCCGGCATCCGCATCGTCTTTACGCGCGTGAATCTTGCCGTGCTGACCAGCGAAGGGGCACTCGCCGCGACCGGGTTCGCGCCCGTCAAAATGACGGAAAAGCGGCGCGGACGGGCGCTGACCGCCACCCATTTCGACTGGCAGCACGACAGGATCACGTTTTCGTCCTCGCAAAAGACCATCCCCCTGAACCCGGGCGCCCAGGACAAGGCCAGCGTGCCGCTGCAACTGGCGGCGATCGCGCGCGGCGACCCGGGCCAATTGACCGGCGACATCGACATCCAGGTCGGTGAAGACCGCGACGCGGCCGTGTTCCGTTTCGTCGTGCTCGGCCCGGAAGAGATCGATACGAAGCTGGGCAAGCTGCAGACGGTGCACCTGTCGCGCCCGCCGAAAGAGGGTTCTTACCGCTCGCGCCTGGACGTCTGGCTGGCTCCAGGCCGAGGCTGGTATCCGGTGCAGATTCGCAATACGGAGGCCAACGGTGCAGTGACCACGCAAACCGTGAATAATATAGCCCTTACTGAACCAGGAAAATGATAATGCGAAGCAATCTTCTGAAGGGCAGCCTGCTGGCGCTGTTGCTGGCGTCCGGTTCCGCTGCCCAGGCCGCCGCGCCGGCAAAACGCGCGGTCGAGTTGCCGCCGCCGGCCGACCTGGCCTATGAAATGAACGCCCAGCATCGCGGCTTCGGCCTGAAGGGCGAGGCGCTGATCGCCTGGCGCGGTGGCGACGGCAAGTACGAGGTGAACGTGGAAGCGAGCGCGGCACTGCTCGGCAAGCTCACCGAATACCGCAGCCGCGGCGCGGTCGACAGCTTCGGCCTGGCGCCCGCCGAGTTCTACGAAAAGCGCTACCGCAAGGATGCGACCACGACCGTCTTCAACCGCGAGAATAAAACCGTCACCTTGTCCGATGCCAAGGAACCGCTCGCGCTCAAAGGCGGCGAGCAGGACCGCGCCTCGGTCACCTGGCAGCTGGCCTCGGTGGCGCGCGCGGCCGGCGAAGCGCGCTTCAAGCCGGGCAGCGAGTGGAGCTTTATTGTCGCGGGACGGCGCGATGCCGAGCCCTGGACTTTTAAAGTTGTAAAACGCGAGAAGATCCAGACCGCCATGGGCGAACTCGATACCTTGCTCGTGACGCGCGAGCCGCGCGGCGAGGGCAAGAGCGAAGGCGTCGACATTTGGCTGGCACCTGCGCAGGAGTGGTATCCCGTCAAATTGCGTTTCCGCGATGACGAGCGCGAAACGATCGAGCAGACAGTGACAAAAATCACACGCAAGTAATTTGGAACACGCCGGCAGCCGCTTTCCCCTCCTAGTTGCCGGTTCTTAACTGTTATACTGGCGCCCCCGCGGAAACGACCGGGCCGCCACAGGCTGCCACACCTTCCGCGCTCGCAAAACTGGTATCCCACATGATCGACATACAGGCAGGCGCGGCCCTCGCCGCGGAACCCCATGGATTGGCGCCCGACGAGGATCCACTCGCCGCGCACTTCCAGCACGGCATCGCGCCGGACGAAATCGAGCAGGTCTTCCACCTGAAACGCGCGCAGCCGATGCTGTCCGCGTTTTCGGCGCTGTTCCACGGCAGCCAGGATGGCGTGCTGGTGCGCCTGCTGGTCCTGCGCGAGCTGGCGGCCGACACCGGCAGCTCGGCGTTTTCGCGCGGCGACATCAACACCAAGCTCGCTTACCTGATCCCGGAAAGCCTGGAAACGGTGCTCAACCGCCTGCGCACCCATGGCTTGCTGGCCTGGGATGCGCCCGCTGCGGTCTACCGCATCACGCCGCTCGCGAGGAATGTCCTGTCCGCGCTCGACACCCTGATCGCGCTGGCGAAACCCGAGGAAGACGATGCCGAAATGGGCTTCCTGCTGTCGCAGGTGGCCGGCGCCCAGGCGGTCGGCGGCATCACGGTCGAACAATTGCGGCACCTGCTGGGACGCCTGGTCGAACTGACCGAGGAGTTCCGCGACGCGATCGCCTCCGGCTCCGAATTCAAGCTGCGCACCTCGCAGGCGAAGTGGCACATGGCCTGCGACTGGGTCGAGAAGGGTTCCTTCATCCTGCGCGCGATCACCTCGGACGAACGCGCCGACGCGGCGACCCACAAGGCGGCGCAGGCGATCGGCAGGGCACAAAGCGCGCTCTTGAACATGCAAGGCATGTTTTCGCGTGCGCTGAACCAGATCGAGCGCCAGCGCGTGCACCTGGGCCAGTCCGGCCTGTCCACGACCGATGTGAAACGCTGGCTGCTGGCGCACGACGACCTGGCAAGCCTGGCCGAAGGCGCGATCGACCGTCCGGTGGTGCCGCTGTTCGGCACGCCGGCCGAGATGATCGACGTCGCCGAGACCGAACTCCTGACCGAGCGCGCGATTGCCGTTGGGCCGAAGGGCCTGCCATCAGGCGAAGACGCGCCCCTGACGGTCAACGACAATCCGGCGACGCAGGCCGAACTGACCGACTGGATCAACAAGCTGGCCGACTTCGCCAACCTCGGCAACTTCCCGGAATTCTCGGAAACCGGGCCCAAGAAGGTGCAGCTGCACGAGTCGCTGCTGCCGGCCGGTTTTGCCGTCGCCTCGTATCGCGCGTCGCTGCTGCCGCTGCTGGGCGACGCCAGCGAGGCGAGCCTGCAGGGCGCCACCGCCGAACTGGCGCGCTTGCCGATCCGCTTCGAACCCACCGACGAGATGGTCCAGCTGGACGATCCGGAAGTGGCGGCCATGTCGTTTGCCACCCTCTCACTGAATCCAGAAGCAGGACCGGAACATGAATGACGATGCACAAATCCTGATCGCGCGCCTGCTGACGCACCAGACCCTGCGCCGCGACGACAAGATGGTCAAGCGCGCGCTGTCGGACGAGCAGTTCCGCATCGAGGTCGACAAACGCTTGCTTGAATGCGGCCTGAAACTGCTCGATAACGTGTATGCCGACCACGTGACGATCGCGCTGCACCGCAATGTCGAGCCGAAGATCTTCGGCGCGAAAGACATCTGGCAGAACAATAATTTCGGCCTGACGCGCGATGGCGTGGCCTTACTCGTGGTGCTGTGGGCGCAGATCATTCTGCCCAAGCGCGAACGCCAGGAAACCCACGTCACGGTAGCGGACGACCAGAACGACCTGTTCGACAAGGACAGCCCGATCCCGCGCGCCGAAGACACCTCGATCGGCATCTCCTACACGGCGCTGCTGTCGGACTTCGGCGATAAGCTCGGCAAGAAGACGCGCATGGACATGAACCTGGGCCAGCTGTCGAAACTCGGCTTCATCGAGCGCCGCGGCGACGTGATCCTGGAGGGGCCCTTGCTCGACCTGATGATGGACACCGACGTGCTCAAGGAGCGCATCATCAACGGCGCCCTGTCCGACGTGTTTAAACGCGCGCCGCTGGCCGCCGCGCCGCGCCGCGGCGCGCTCGATGCCGCCAACGACGCCGACGCCGTCGAGCCTCCAGATACCCCGAACTGAGACACTATGTTCCACATTAAATCACTCGAGCTGGTCCACTGGGATTACTGGCAGCGGATCAAGAACATTCCGCTCGACGCCAAGATCATCACCATCGCCGGCCAGAACGGCTCCGGCAAGACCACGCTGCTCGACGCACTACGTACCCTGTTCGGCCTCGACTGCTCGATGGGCCGCACCTATAAACACTATGCGCGCCACTCGGGCCAGCAAAGCGCCTGGATTCGCGCCGTGGTCGACAATAAGCCGGTCGGACGCCAGCTGTCGAACCGTCCGTTCCGCCATTCCGGCTTTTTCGCCGACGACGAAGTCACGCTGTTTTGCCAAGTGCAAAAGAACGGCGGCGACTGGAAGCGCCAGTACCTGATGCGCCCGGGCAATGTCGACATCGAGGAAGTCACCGAGGCGACCGACTGGATGGGCGTCGAGAACTACAGGAAACGCTTGGCGTCAGCGGGGCTGTCGCCGGCGATGTCGAAGGTGCTGGCGCTGGAGCAGGGCGAGACCGATAAACTGTGCGAATACGCGCCGCGCCAGCTGCTGGACCTGGTATTCCAGGTGTTCGGCGACAAGGAAGTGCTGGACGCCTACGACGAAGCGAAGCGCCACCAGCGCGACACCGAGACGGAACTCAAGCGTTTTGAGGCGGAACTGGAGACCTCGCGCGTCAACCTCGAGGGCCTGCGCCTGCGCGTGGCGAACTATCATCAATGGGAAGCCCTGCACCAGGAACGGCGCGACCTGAAGGAAGAAGTGCTGCCGAGCCTCGAGTACCACGAGGCACGCGAAAAGGCCGCCACCATCAGCCGCGCACTGCACGAGCAGAGAAAACCCATGGCGCAGGTCGATAGCGTGCTGGCCGAAAGGCGCCAGGCGCTGGCCCTTCAACAGCGCGCCCTCACCGAAGCCCAGCAGCAGGAAACCTTGCTGGAACAGGAAGGCACCGTGCTGGCCAGCCGTCTCACCCAGATCAACAGCCGCATCAAGCCGCTGGAAAACCTGGTCGAGCAAAAGGAACGCCTGCAAAAGCTGGCGGCGGAGGCGGGCGCCGACCTGGCTGAAGTAGCTTCGCAACTGGAAGAAAAGGAAGCGGAGTTGGCGCGCCAGAAGGCCGCACGCGAAGCGCTGGGTGCAAGGATTGCCGCCGAGATGGCGACCATCTCCGCGCTGCAGGGCAAGAGCGCAATGCCGGAACCGGAAGCCCAGCGCCTGATGCGCCGCGCACTGCGCGACGAAGGCATCCCGCATGCGATGCTGTCCGATATCGTCGAAGTGACGGATCCGAAGTGGCAGGGCGCGGTGGAAGGTGTTTTGGGTGGTTACGCCTCGGTCGTGCTGCTCGAACGCGCCAAGGATGCGCCGGCGGCGTACCGCCTGGCGGAGAAGGAGCGCTATCGCCACTTCATCGTCCCGGACTGCATCGAAGCGCCGAAGAAGAAGGACGACAGCCTGCTGTCGGTGGTGAATTTCTCGGCGCCGGCGCCTGGCTGGCTGATCGATCAATTGGCGCGCATCGATCGTGTCGACTCGGTCGATGCCGGCTTTAAATCGGGCACCGAAGAATGGATCACGCCGGACGCCTACCACCGCGAACGCCGTGGCGGCCGCTCGCTGTTCGTCGAGCCGTCGCGCTACCGTTTCGGCGCCGCCGGCAAGACCCAGCGCCTCGAGGCGATCCAGAAGTCGCTCCCAAGCCTGGAAGCGAAAGAAGACGCGCTCACGCTCACGATCAGCAAACTGGCTTCCGAGGTGGGCGCCCTGAAGACGCGCATCGCCGGTGTGGATGCGGCCAAGGAATTGGCTGCACGCCAGGCTGAGTTCGAGGAAGCGGCGCGCTCGATCGCCCCGATCAAGGCCGAGCGCCTGGAAGTGGGCGCCCGCTTGGGCGAGCTGCAGACGCTCACCAAGAACGCAACGGTTGCGCGCACCCGTGCCGACACCGTGTGGCAGAACGCGCGCATGGCGCTGTCGGAAGCCGAAGCGGGCTTGCGCCTGAACTACCGGCGCCAGATCGAGCAGCGCGGCGAGCACGCCAAGGCACTGCTGGCGCTGCGCCGCGGCTGGCGCAGCATTCCGGCCGCCTGGAAGCGTACGGCACGGCGTGCCGCGCTGGTCGCCCAGCACCAGAACGCGCACCAGGTCAACCTGCGCGTCTCCTCGCTCGAGCATGCGCTGGCGCGCGACGACTGGGAGTTAGACGCCACCGTGATCGACCAGTACGCACGCCTGAACGACCAGCTGTCGGGACGCCAGGTGGAAACGGAAGAACGCCGTTACCAGAACAACCGCGCGATCGAAGCGACGGGCAACGCGCGCGGCGCCTATATCGAGCGCCTGCGCTACACGATCAAGACCTATTCGAAGAACATCAAGGACCTGGGCGCACTGGCCGGTATCGACGTACAAGCCGACCCGGTGCGCCTCGAAAACGACGACGTGCAACTGGCGCAAGCCGGCCTGCACGTGCGTTTCAAATTCGACGGCAAGGACCAGATCGGCATGAACGACGGCGAAGCCTCGGGTGGCCAGCAGGTGATGAAGTCGCTGGTGCTCTTGATTGGCTTGTTGAAATCGGAAGAAGGCTCGGGCGGCTTCGTGTTCATCGACGAACCGTTCGCGCACCTGGATATCCGCAACATCCAGCTGGTCGGCGAGTTCCTGAAGAACACCGACGCCCAGTACCTGATGACGACCCCGCTGACGCACAACACCGACGTCTACGACCCTTCGGAACTGACGCTCATCACGAGCAAGAAGAAGAAGGACACGCAGTGGGCGCAGCCGATTTTCGTGCTGCAGCGACGCAAGGAAGCGGCGAAAGCCGCTTAATACGTAGAGTGGGCACAAGTGCCCACTCTACGAAACCAATTACGCCTTCTCGATCGCTTGGCGTAATTTACGGCGCCAAAGAAGCAAGCCCACCGAATACGTGCCGAAATATCCGCCGGTCAGCCCCACGCACAGCATGGTCAGCGGACTATCCGTGAAGCGCGGCGCCGGCACGCCGCTGCCCTGGCTGGCATAGATCTCGACGCCAAGGTACAGCACGCGCGCCACCAGCACCATGGCCATGATGATCCCGAGCCGCGTCGGCGGCGTGAAGAAGTAGCCGATCTCGGTATCGTCGTACACCGTGCGGCGCAGCGCGAACACGCCCCAGAACACGCCCAGCGCCGTGCCGGCCGCCAGCGCGCCGAGCGCGTAGGGACGCGTGAGCACTTCCGACAGCGACACCAGGATCATCCCGAGGAACACCAGCACGCCCGTGTAGTGGCGCGACAGGATCGAGCGCTGGCGCGCCATCTGCGTTTTGAGGCGCGTGTAGATGCGCCAGACGAGGATCGGCGTGAGCAGGAGCAGGGCGAGCGTGGTGATGGTCATCGGGCGGAAAGCGCTGGTTGAGATGGAGCCGGCATTGTAACCGGGCGTCGGATGCGCGCGGCTCATGGTAAGGTGACAACACCGTTTTCAGGAGACCAGACCCATGTTTGCAGCCATCCCCATCCCACTGCGCGCCCACCGTGCACCCGATCCCGTGCCGGCCGACGAGCCCTTACAAGACCCGTTCGACGCGCCGCATCATCCGCTGCACCAGCCAGGGCACACGCCGCAAAGCGAAGACCCGGTGCCGGATCCGAAGCCGAGCCTGCATTAAAAAAAAGAGGTCCCCGCGGGGACCTCGAATTTTTTCTGGCCGAACTTGTTAATCGAACGCCCATGCATACAGCACGTCGAGTGCCGTATTCGTCCCCGCCTGGAACTGCAGCGTGAACTTCGGCGTCAGCTTGTAGCGCAGGCGCACCAGGCTCGAGGCCGTCGTCGCACCCTGTTCGAAGCTGACATAGGCGCGCGAGGAAATCCGCTTGCCGACCGTGACCACGGTGTTGGCCAGTCCTTCGGCCTCGCCGTTGCGGCCTTGGCCAATGCCCAGTTCATCGACGCCGAGCGAGTTCGCCAGCTTCGACTGGATGCCGCCGGTGCCGCCTTTGCCGCCCAGCAGGGCGCCGGCCGCCGCGCTCAGCACGTCCTTCTCGTTGCCGCTCGTGCCTTCCATGCCGTGGCCGAGCACCAGCCAGGACAGCTTCTCGCTGTCTGGAACGTTCGGCGTCGATACCAGGCGCGCCTGCGGCGAGCGCGCCGTGCCGCGCACCTGCACGCCGGCTTCGACATTCGTCTCGCTCAGCTGCTCGCCCTCGGGCTGCTTGCGCACCGCCAGGACGTCGAGGGTCGGATTGTCGTAGGGACCTGCAAACGTAATGACGCCGCGCTCGATCGCCAGCTTCTGGCCATAGGCGGCGTAGTTGCCACTAGCTACGCGAATCGAGCCGTTCACGCGCGGCGCAGCATTGCCGACCATGCGTACCCGGGCGCTACCTTCGAGCATGGCGTCGATGCCGAGGCCGCGCAGGTGGAAATTGTCGCCCAGATCTGCCCGCAGGTCGACCGTCAACGGCATTTCCGCTTCTTTCTTCTGGGGCGGCATCGGCTTGCCGCGGCCCAGCACGATGACGTCTTCCGAGATTGTCGGACGGCCCTGCGGCGCGAATTCGATCAGGGCGCGGTCGACCTTGACACGGCCGTCCAGCGAGAAGCGGCTGGCGTCGCGCACCAGGGCCGCGTTACCCGAGACGATCACGGTGCGGTCCGGCCGCGACAAGGCTTCGAGCTTGTCGGCCACCAGGTTCAACTGCATCGTCGGGATGTCCCCGCCGAAGCGGATCGAACCGTCGGCGGTTGCGCTACCCGACAGGCCTTGCAGGTAGAGGCGCTGCAGCACCATGCGGTCGCCCGCGAGCTGGGCGCGCAACTGGCCGCCCTGCAGGCGCACGCCCTGTTCGGGCCAGCGCACGGCGATCGCGTCGCCGTTGATGCTGCCGTTCAGGGAAGGCGTGCCGACGGTGCCGCCGCCGGTCACTGCCAGCTTCAGGCTGCCGTCGAGTTCGAGGTCGCGCTGGCCGGCGAATGGCGCCAGCCAGGCGATCGAGGCCATGTCGGCGTTGGCCGTCATGCGCAGCGGACTGTCGCCGTTGACCTTGCCGCCGATCATCTGGACGGTGGCGTCGACGCGCGCCGTACCGGTACGGGTGCCGTCGAGCACGACCTGGGTGCGCAGCGAACTGCCCTGCACATCGGCGCGTACGTCAAAGGTTCGCAGTCCCAGCGCCACCGGGGTGTTGGCGCCGACCAGCGCGTCGCCGCCTTCGCGGAACAGGTGCACGTTGCCGGCCAGTGCAGGCGCGCCGCCGGTGCCGTTGCGCAGGTCGAGCGCCCAGTCGGCGCCGAGCAGCAGGTTGCCCTGCACGTTGTCGCGCAGCGCCTCCGAGAACTGGGCCAGGTAGTTCAGCGGTACGCCGGCGGCTGCGCCACGGCTGTTCCAGCGCGAACCGGTTTTGGTGAGCGTGTCGATCCGTACCGTACCGGCAGGCAGGCGGATCAGCGCGCCGTTGAACGCGAGCGACTCCGGTTTCGCCAGGCCGGCAAGGCCGGCGCCGGGCGCGACGCCAATGCGCAGCGGCACCGGCTGGGCCAGGGTCATCGCATAGCGGCCCTTGTTCTGCAGGGCGGCCAGGGTGCCGGCCCAGGCATTCCCGTTCCAGCCACCACGCACTTCCGTGAGGGCGTCGAAGTCTTCGCCACGGGCGGCGGCGCGCAGGGTGTGCGCGCCGCGCGTGCCGTTTGTTTGCAGGCTGGCGGCCGCAATGCGGGTCTCGCCATTGGCATACCCGGCGATCTGGATGTCGCTCACCAACGGATCTGCTGCGCCGCGGCCGGAACCGAGATTCGCAGTCGCACGCAGCGTTTTCAGGTTGTGCGTGCCGAGCAGGCGCAGGTTCTGGCCGTCGAGATTCGCGGTCAGCGACGGCGTGTCCATCGTGCCGCTGGCGGTGCCGGCGCCGCGCAAGGCGCCGCCATAGTCGGGACCAAGTGCGGCCAGCTGGGGCGCATCGATGCGCCAGTCGAGGCGGTCGCCGCCGGCGCCGAAGCTGCCCTTGGCGGCAATGACGTTCGCGCCCACGTGCAGGTCGACGTCGGCGCCGGACACGTGACGTTTATCCACCGCCAGGCGCGCATGGCCCCACAGCGGTGACTTGGCAAGCGTCGATTCGGCGAGCTTGAGATTCAGTGCCCCGCGCCAGTCGGCGCCTGAGCGCCCGCTCGCATCGAACGCGCCGTTGATCGAACCCGGCAGCGGGCTGCCGAAGGCGGCCGGATTGAAGCGCGCCATGTTGCCGCTGCCCTTGGCTTCGACGAAGCGTGCTTCTTTCGTGCCCGCGAGCCAGGCTTCGCCGCTCACATGCAGGTTGCTGTTGCTCCCCTTGCGCTGGGCCGCGACCCAGCCGAGGCCATTCGCATCGGCGACAAAGGTGGTGCGCGGCTTGTCCATGGTGCCGGTGACGACGCCGCTGGCAACGATCGCGCCGTACAGGTCGCGTTTGAGCGTGGCCAGTTCGCGCCCGTCGACGCGCCAGGCCATGCGTTCGCCCGGGGCGCCGAAGGCGCCACTCAGCTTGACCGTGTTCTGGCCCAGCGCCACGGTCGCGTCGACGCCGGTGACGTGTTTGGCGTCGGCAGCGAGCTTGCCTTTACCCGACAGCGGCTGGTCGAACAGGCGGCTCGGACGCAGCGCGAAATCGGTATTCACTTTCCACGCCGGGGCCAGTACGCCACTGGCGTTGACGACGGCATTGATGTCGGCTTGCGGGTAGTCGCCCAGCGCCGCCGGATTGAATCGGCTGGCATTCGCGTTGACCTTGAAGGCCTTGTCTTCGCCCAGCTTCATGTTGCCGGTGAGGGCCACGATGCCGCTGCCGGCCGCAAGACGCGCTTCGGAAATGTCGACCACGTTGTTCTCGAGCTTCGCCTTGGCCGTCAGGCGCAGGCCGCTTTCGACCAGGCGCACGTCGAGCGACTGGACATTGCCGACGTTCGCCACCGCGATGTCGCCGGCAATCTTCGTCGGCTTCATGCTGCCGTGGATGCCTTTCAAATCGAAGCGGTCGGTGTGCAGCGCGAAATTCGCGGTGCCCGGGCCTTCTTCGTTCTCCCCGCGCTGGACGCTGCCGCTGCCGGTAAAGCGTCCGGCCGCGCCGAAGTCGAGCAGCACGTCGTTGATGCGCATGGCGGACAGGTCGCCCCCTAGCTGGCCGCGGAACGCCCGCAGCGGCAGGCGCTGCTGGTCGATGGTGCCTTCCGGGCCATCGTTGACCAGGTTCACGTTACCGGAAATGGCGCGCTTGTCGTCCAGCTTTGCCGCCACCGTCAGGGTCAGATCTGCCGTCGGCAGCGATGGATTGAAGAAGCCGGGATCGATATTGCGTGCACTCAGGTTCATCGTGCGCAGCGGGATCGGCGCGAAGGGCGACAGCGTCATGCGCGCTTCGCCGCCGGCGCGGCCGGCGTTGCCGGTCGCGTCCAGCGTGGTCAGGTTCAAGTCGCCGCCGGCGCGCAGTTTTAACGCTGCGGGCGTCGCGCCCGGGCCGACCTGCGCCTGCGACAGGCTGGCATTCGCATCGAGTTTGAAGGGACGGGTCGCGCCGATCTTGCCGTCGGCCGCGACCTTGCCCCAGGGCGTGGTCGCCACCGCGTCGCGCAGCTGCCACTCGACCTTGTCGCCAAACAGACGCATGCGGACATTGGTAATTTCAGTTGTGGCGCCCTTGTTCACGAAGCTTGCCTTGGCCAGGCGCGCATCGTCGAGCATGATGCGAAACGGTGGGGCGAGCGAGGCCGGCATCGTGGTCGGCTCGTCGGTCTCCTTCAGGGTTTCCATGCGCAGGTCGGCCGCGTGCAGCTTGCTCACCTCGATGCCTTTCGAGAGCAACTGGCGCGGCGACCATTCGAGGTCGATATTCGTAACCACTGCCAGCTGCGCGTCGGTGCGCCAGACGATGCGGTCGATGTGCATGGCGCCGTAGATCGAGCCGCGGATGCCGGTCATGGTCAGTTTGCCGCCGGTCGAACGGCTGACGCGCTCGGCGATCATTTGCAGCGTCGTTTCGCGGCCCAGGTACCAGGCCGCGCTGCCGACGACAACGCCGGTGACAACGACGCCGATGGCGACGCGGCGCGGCCAGCGCCGCGTTTTCGGCGCGGGCGTCGTCGCCGGGGTGGGAGTAGTGGTGGTGTGATCGTCCATCAGAACGTGAATCCAAGTGAGAAGTGCAGGCGCGCCTTGCGCACCGCCTCGCCGTAGGCAAGGTCGACATTGATCGGTCCGACCGGGCTGCGCCAGCGCGCGCCAACGCCGACGCCGACTTCGGGTTTCAGGTCCTTGACCTTGTCGGCGGCGTTACCCGCGTCGACAAAGAAGGCCACGCCCCATGGCGGACGGAACCAGTACTGGTACTCGGCGCCGGCCGTCAGCAGGTAGCGCCCGCCGACGACGGCTGCGCCTTCGCGCACGCCCAGTTGCTGGTAGCCGTAGCCGCGCACCGACTGGTCGCCGCCGGCACGGAACAGGAAGCTGCTCGGCACGCCAATTTTCTCTTTCGAGAGCACGGCGCCGGCTTCGCCGCGCAGGATCAGTGTATCGCCTGTGCCCACCGGGCGGTAATAGACACCGCGCGTATAGCCGCGAATGAATTTTTCATCGGTCAACAGCGGCAGCGGCGCCACCCCGACCTGCCAGTTGAGCGCATAGCCGCGGGTTGGCGAGAGCAGGTTGTCGAGCTTGCGGCGCGTGACGGCATAGGTCAGCGGCACGCTCTTGCTGCGTGTCGTTTCGATACCCGCGACTTCGCGTTGTTCGATCAGCGCTTCGAGCGTCAGGCTGCGTTCCAGTTCCGGCGTGCCCCAGGCACGGCGCGCGGCCACGCTGGCTACTGTCGTCAGTTCGCCGCGCAGGTCGATGCGTTCGATGCCGCCGCCGACGCTGTCGTTGTAGCCGTCGGGCGTGGTCGGCCAGTAGAAATCGACGCGCGCCGACTGGCGCTTCTGTTCGTAGATCAGGTCGCTCTTCATGCGCTTGCCGAACACGAACAGGTCGTCGTAACTCACCGAAGCACGCCCGCCCGTATTGGTCGAGAAGCCGACGCCGACCTCGGCATTCTTTTGCTTGTTCTCGGTCACGCGCACCAGCACCGGCAGCACGGTCGGGCCGGGGGCGCTGGGCGGCTTGACGCCGGTCGTGGCCTGGCCGGGAACAGTGTCCCCGGTGGCGGTGGCGGTGGCTTGCGCGGCAGCCTGGGCGGCTGGCGCAGCCGGGTCGTCGTCATCCTCCGACGGCGACGCCCCGGCATCGTCCTTGAGTTCCTTCAGCTCGGCGTTGAGAACGGCGCGCATGTCGGCGCTGACCTCGACGGTGGCAAAGTAGCCCGTTTCCTGCAGCCGCGCCTGCAAGGCCTGCAACGCGGCCTCGCTGTACATGTCGCCCGGCCTGATCTTGTTCAGGTTGGTCACCACGGTGGCTGGATAACGTTTCATGCCGCGGATGCGCAGCTCGCCGAAGCGCATCTCCGGACCGCTGTCGATGACCACGCGCAGCGAGGCTTTATATGCTTCAGGGTCGACCGTGGCGCTGGTTTCGACCAGCTGGGCGCGCGGGAAGCGCGATTGCATCACTTCGCGCAGCAAATCACGCTTGGCCGCTTCCCAGTCGCCCTGGCGGAAACGCGCGCCGACCGGCAGCGACCAGCGGTTGCGCAGGGCACCTGCATCATAGGGCGCGCCGCCTTGTTCAAAGGGCACAAAACCCTGCAGCACGAGATCGAGGTCGCCCACCAGCACCGGCTGGCCGGGTTCGACGACGATGCGTGCGACCGGCGTACCGCCGCTGGTATCGAGCCCGGCAGTGATCTGTGGCGAATAATAGCCTTCGGTGGCGATCAGGGTCTTCGCTTCTTCCGGCGCGGCCTTGACCAGGCGCTGCAGCTGTTCGAGGTCGACGCGCGGGTTGCCGCGCCAGCGCAGCAGGTCGAGGTTTTCTTCGAGCAGGTCGTCGAGATTGCCGGGCGCATCGATGCGTACGGTGTAGTTGATTCCGTTTGCGCCTGGCGCCTGGGCGTATGCGCCCTGTGCGCCCAGCACGGCATACACGGAGAGCATGATTTGTGCCAGAATTCGTGATTGCCTTGGCCCCGTCTTTGCGGTCCGTTGGGATGTTGCGAGAACCATGTCTCTCCGTCTTAGTGTAAAAGCTGAGCGAATCTTAACGGAATTGCAAAAATGATGGCGAACGTTTACTGAATGGAAAACAACACATGCTCGCTACCGATACCGCCCTCGTTCTCTTCAGTGGAGGACAGGATTCGACCACCTGCCTGGCGTGGGCGCTGCAGCGGTATGCGCGCGTGGAAACCATCGGTTTCGACTATGGCCAGCGCCACGCGATCGAACTCACCGTGCGCCCGACCGTATTGGAGAAAATGCGCGCGCTGTCCCCAAGCTGGGACGCGCGGCTGGGCGAAGACCACCTGATCGACCTGTCGCTGATCGCTCGCATTTCCGATACGGCACTGACCAGCAATGTGGCCATCGACATGCAGTCGAATGGCCTGCCGAATACGTTTGTTCCGGGCCGCAATCTGCTGTTCATGACGGTGGCGGCGACGGTCGCCTACCGGCGCGGCTTGACGGTATTGGTCGGCGGCATGTGCGAGACCGATTTCTCGGGCTACCCGGATTGCCGGGACGACACGATGAAGGCGCTGCAGGTGGCCCTGAACCTGGGCATGGCGACGCGCCTGAAAGTCGAGACGCCGCTGATGTGGATCGACAAGAAGCAGACCTGGGAAATGGCCGAACAGGCGGGCGGCACGGCGCTGGTCGACCTGGTGCGCTTCGATACCCACACCTGTTATCTCGGCGAGCGCGGCGCGCGCCACGACTGGGGCTATGGCTGCGGTACCTGCCCGGCCTGCGAACTGCGTGCGCGTGGTTACGCGCAGTTCGCGGCGGAGAAAGCTTAGAGTGCCACCTTGTGCACGACCCGATTGCGGCGTGCACGGCTGACCAGGTACCAGACCAGCGCCAGCGGCAGCAGCAGCGGAACCAGGAAGGGCACGATGGCGACCGCCACCGCAACGCCCGCAACCGCCAGCGCGCCGATGATGACCACGCCGACACCGGCGAACACCACCGCCAGCACCACGCCCACCACCAGCGTGACCAGCAGCCCGAGCAGCGTGCCGCCGCCAGCCAGCAGGACGCCGAACATGGCGCCGAGCGGGCCGTCGAATTCTTCGCCGTCGATGTGGAAGCCGGCATCCCCAACAGTGAACAGCAGGTCCCACAGCAGCAGGGCGCACAGGAACAGGACAAGGTAGGGGGCGATCTTTTTCATGGCGGGCCTCAGGGTGTGGGATGGCTTTACTGTAAGCATGTGAAGCGCCCCGGGCCAGCCGTGTGCGACGGGCGGTGGTTTTGACAGGCCGGAGCGCACCGGGCGCCGACGAACATTCCTCTTTTTCCGGCCTTGCAAACCGCACAGCGCCGCCTATACTGACAGCCTGCTCTGTTGTGGGAGGGATCTCCATGCATGTCGTCAGCTCAACGATGAAGGTGCATCGAACTGCGCCACCGCCACGCAGGACGGGCGGTGGACCGAAGGGTCCGCCATCGGCCCCGCCTGCCATCCCGCCCATCATCATCACCCCGTTCAATCGGGAAGCACCGAAGGAGCGGATCATCGACCCGTTCCGCACGCCGCCACCGCCGCCGGTCCGCCCGCCCGGCCTGCCCAGCATGCGCATGTAGTGTGCCGGCGCCTGCAACGCAGTTGTGCAAGACAATCGGGCCTTATTATTTGTTTGCCATCGCATCGTCCCTGCAATTTCCTCTATGATCTTGTCTTTGGGCGAGAGCCCGGCAGATGGAAGCAACGAGCGATGAACGACCAAGTATCCGACCTGGAACCGGAAGAGAACGATGGACCGGTGCAGGAACCGCGCCTGTGGCAAGGCAATGGCTGGACCGCGCGCGTGATCAAGAACGACGATGACGAAGGCTGGGCCGTCGCCATGTACAAGGATGGCGAACCGGAGCCGGCGCTGGTCGGTCCGTGGACGATGGGCCGCGACAAGAAGAACCCGAAGCCGCTCGACGTGAATGCCTTTAATACGCTGATCAAGACGGCCTCGGAAGTCATCCGCCGCCACGAGCAGCACCTGCACGCGATCCTGCACAAGAGCCTCTATGTCTGGACCGAAGGGACCGGCGAGCTGAAGGTCACGCTCGACATCACGCCCGACGACGATGACCCGTATGCGACCCTGACCGCGACCGACCAGATGAGCGAGCAGATCGCGCAAGTGCGCGTGGCCGCGAGCTTCAAGCTGACGCCGGGCTCGGCGCAGACCTGGATCGAGAACGATTTCAAGGCGCCGCGGTAAGGGTCTGCGTCGGCTTCCTGCGGCGCTCGATGCAGGTTTTCCGTCACAACGCGTGCGTTAAAGCGCGCTCACTGCTAATATTTCCCTTGGGAATTAATTTCAAGGGAAGCCATGGAACGTCTTGACCGGCTCGAAGCGGTCCAGTCGATGTTGCTCGAAATCGGGCAGACCTCGACCAGTTGCAGCGACATCACCGAATTCATCCGCGCCGTGCACCGCGCGCTGGGCCGCATCATGTATGCGGCGAACTTCTATGTGGCGCTGTCCGACCGCGACGAAGGCACCGTGCGCTTCGTGTATTTCGTCGACGAATCGGACGACGGCCCGCCGCTGAATCAGCCGGTCCAGCTCGCCTCGCCGGACGAGTCGCCCACCGCCTGGGTTCTCCTGAACCGCCAAGCCCTGGTCGTGACGGCCGCCGATTTCAAGGCACGCCTGAATTTCGGCGCCGGCAGCGCGGCCGAGCACTGGATGGGCTGCCCGCTGCTCGACCAGCAGCACCTGCCGCTGGGCGCGATCGTGATCCAGAGCTATACCCCCGGACACACGTATAGCATGGAGGACCAGGCCCTGTTCGGCGTGATTGCGAACCACGTCTCGGTGGCGCTGCAGAGCCTGCAGAGCATGGACCGGCTCGAGCGCGCCGTGCAGGAGCGCACCGCGCGTCTGGCACACGAGGTGGCCGAGCGGCGCCGCGCCGAGCAGGTGCAGCATGCGCTGTACCAGATCGCCAACCTGTCCGCCAGCGCCGCCGACACCGGGGTGCTGACCACCAGCCTGCACCGCATCATCGGCGAACTGATGGTGGCGGAAAACTTCCTGATCGGCCTGTACCACCCCGAATCCCAGGAAATCAGCATCCCGTATTTCGTCGACCAGAAGGATGCCGAGGCGCCGGTCACGCGCTTCCCCTACGGTAAAGCGATGTGCTCGTACGTGCTGGCGTCGAAACAGGCGCAATTGCACGACGCCGGCAGCTTTGCGCGCCTGGTCGCGTATGGCCTGGTGCAAGAACCGCTTGGCAACGCCGACATCGCCAGCTGGATGGGCGCGCCGATGCTGGTGCACGAGAAACCCTACGGCGTGCTGGTGGTGCAGAGCTACGATCCGGCCGTGGTGTACACGAAAGCCGATCTCGACCTGCTCGCCTTCATGGCCAGCCACGTGGCCGTCGCCCTGGCACGGATGCAGGCCGACCAGCGCCTGCGCACGACGAAGGACATGCTGCAAGAGCAGAACGCCGCACTGAACACGGCGCTGACCCAGCTGCAGCAGGCCCAGGGCGAACTGGTGCGCCAGGAGAAGCTGGCCTCGCTGGGGCGCCTGGTGGCCGGCGTCGCGCACGAGATCAACACGCCGCTCGGCATCTGCGTGACGGCGACCAGCCACCTGGTCGAAGAACTGCGCCTGACGCGCGGCGAACTGGCGGCCGGCGAAATGACCGAGGACAGCCTGCATTCATTCCTCGACATCGTCGACCAGTCGCTGCGCATCATGACCACCAACACCCAGCGCGCCGCCGCGCTGGTGCGCAGTTTCAAACAGGTGGCGGTCGACCAGTCTTCGGACGACATCCGCAGTTTCAACCTGCGCAATTATTTGAATGAAGTGCTGCTGTCGCTGCAGCCCAAATTGAAAGGCCGGCCGCTGAAAGTGGAAGTCGACTGTCCGCCGGACCTGGTGCTGGAAAGCTATCCGGGCGCCGTGTCGCAGATCGTCACCAACATGCTGATGAATTCGCTGGTACACGGTTTCGAGGAGCGTGATCAGGCAGGGACGATCGCGATCCGCGCATCCAGCGAGGGCGATGTCGTCTCGCTCACCTATGCCGACGACGGCGCCGGCATGGACAAGGACACGCTCGATAAACTGTTCGATCCGTTCTTCACGACCAAGCGCGGGAGTGGCGGCAGCGGACTGGGCGCGCACATCCTGTACAACCTGGTGACGGGGCCCCTGGGCGGAACCGTGCACGTGGAAAGTGCACCGGGCGAGGGCTTGCGCTACGCTTTGAATTTTCCGCGCAACCGGCGCTCCGAGAAGCTGGCGGCTTAATACCTCAATCCGGCCACTGCCGATTGATCTCCACCGCCTTGTCCATATTCTTGATCAGCAAATCGACGTACAGCGGATCGAGGTGGTGTCCCGCCACTTCGCGCAGGTAGTCGGTCACCTGCTGGGTCGGCCAGGCTTCCTTGTAGCAGCGTGCGTGGCTCAGGGCATCGAACACGTCGGCCACCGCGACAATGCGCGCATACGGGTGGATCGCTTCGCCTTTCAGCCCTTGCGGGTAGCCGGTGCCGTCGTATTTCTCGTGGTGCTGGTGGGCGATGACGGCGGCAGCCTTCAAAATCGGCCGGCTCGAGCCGTCCAGGATCTGCAGGCCGACCGTCGGATGCTGCTTCATGACTTCCCATTCCTCGGGCGTGAGGCGCCCGGGTTTGAGCAGCACCGCGTCGGGCGTGGCGATTTTGCCGATGTCGTGCATCGGCGCGGCGTGCATCAGCACGGCCGTCTCGTCTTCCGGCAGGCCCGAGGCCTGGGCCAGCAGGTGGCAGACTTGCGCCATGCGGCGCACGTGGTTGCCGGCCTCGTTCGAGCGCGATTCGACCACGTCGCCCAAGCGCAGGATCAGTTCGGCCTGGGTATCGGTGATTTCCTGGTTCAGCAGGATGTTATCGAAAGCGATCGCCACGCCGGAACAAAATACTTCCAGCAGTTGGGCATCGATGTCCGAGATTTCCTCGACACCTTGCAGCACCAGCAACGAAGCCTTGCCGCTATTGTTCGGGAAGTAGCCGACATAGGTGTCGCCATACAGCTTCGAAATCCGGTTATGCCGCGCCTCGTCGAGCTGGGCCAGCAGGGCCGGGTCGATGCCGTCGCCGAACTCGCCGATCTTGGCCAGCACTTCGTACTGGCTCTCGCCGCTGATCATGCTCGCACCTTTCAAACGCAGCAGCATGCTTTGTTCGAGGCGCAGCAGGGCGACGACTTGCTGCAGCAGGCCGCTCGCAAAATCTTTCAGATTGCGCTGCTTGAAAATATGCGACGAGGCCGCCAGCACGCGCTCGAGGCCCTCGCGGTAGCTCACCTGCACGCGGCGGGCGTCCTCGACCTTCATGATGTCGCGGTAGGCGCGCAGCGCGGCGAAGGTCGTGGTGAACAGCTTCGTGCGGTCGAGCTCGGTCTTTTCCTTGTAATCGTTGATGTCGTAGTCGACGATGACGCGCTCTTCCGGCGCCTGGCCCGGCTGGCCGGTGCGCAGCACGATGCGGGTGAAGTCATTCTTCAAGTCATGCCGCATCCAGCGCGCCACTTCCAGGCCGCTGTCTTCGCGTTCCATCACCACGTCGAGGAACACCAGCGCGATATCGTGCTCGCGCGCCAGGATCTCCTTGGCCTCGGCACCGCTGTAGGCATGCAGGAAAGTCAGCGCCCGGCCGTCCAGGCGGAAGCGGTTCAACGTGAGCTTGGTGATGTCGTGGATATCCGGCTCGTCATCGACGAGCAAAACCTTCCAGGGCGCGAGCTTGGGCGTGGCGGGGGAAAGAAAAGACATGATGCTTCCGATACGGAGTCGAGACTAGCGAATAAGGGGAAGTACTTAAACATTCAGGCTTGAATCGATTGTAGTACGGCTAAGCGGCATTAACAACAGGCAATAGATTGGGGCGCAATGCAACGAGTAAGGAAGTGTTGGGCGGATGAGTCAAAAGACCCGCTCAGGCATACCGTTTCTGACAACGTTCGCAAAAGAAACTGCGCCGGTTGCTGCGGCTCAAGTGGGCTTTTGTAAAAGGAATGTCGCGGCGCGGACAGATTTTCTTGGCGTGCGCGAGCCAGTTCTTTTTCAGGACCCACTGCTTTTTCCACGCGAGGAAATCGAAGCTGTATTGGCGTGCTTCTTCAACCAGGGCACGCGGTTTGGGCGCGGGCAGGGCGCCGACGGTCGAGGCGGATGCACGCGAATCCGGAACAGCACTTCGTTCTTGATGACGTTGCCGACGCCCGAGAAGATGTCCTGGTCCAGCAGGGGCGTCGATCTCGCGCACCGAACAGGCATACAAATTGAGCTCGTCACCCTGCGCGGTACGCAGGTACGGGCGCGGCGGCTTCCCCTCACGCTGCTCGTTCACACGGTAGGTGCCGAACAGCAGGAAATGAATGCGGATGGCCATGTCCGGCAATTCGATGAGGAAGTGCTTACCCCAGGTGCGCAGCGACACGATGTTCTGGCCGAGCAGGCGCGTCGGATCAATCATGGTCGTGTTGCCGCCGGCTTCCACGATCTGCTGCCCGACAAAGCGGGGCGTTTCTTCCTTGATCGAAGGCAGGCCTCCCGTGACCGGGCCCGCTGTGCGAGGACTAACAAAGGCGAGAAGAAACAGGCGAGTAGCCACTAACAATCGGATACAGAATTTACTTGCCATAGACGTGGCTATGTAACAAAGCGGCGTATAGTCGAAAAGTAAAAACACAGGATTATCGATAGAGAGGGATCGCCATGAAGAACGTGATTCGCACACTGGCCGTCAGTGGCCTGCTCGCATTGGCTGCCGGCGCCGCCTCTGCCCAAGTGACCGTCAACTATATCCAGCCGGATCGCTTTTCCGACCTGCCGTTCTCGCCGTGGGAACGCGAGGAAGTGCTGGAGGAGCTGACCGAGCATTTCACCAGCCTTGGCGCGAAGCTGCCGCCCGGACAGAATCTGCGCATCGACGTGCAGGACGTCGACCTTGCCGGCCGCATTCACCCGGGCCGCGGCGTGCGTGACATTCGCGTCATCAGGAATGGCGCCGAATGGCCGCGCATCGACCTGCATTACGCCATCGAGAGCAACGGACAGGTGCTGCGCAGCGGCGACGCGCAACTGCGCGACATGAGTTTCATGGACCGCCGCGGCCGTTATGCCGACGGCGACACCCTGCGCTACGAGCGGCGCATGATCGATGACTGGTTCAAGTCGACGTTCATGCCGAACGAAGGCGCCGCGCGGCGCTGATCGCAGTCCCTGCCCCCGGACGCATCGATGCGCCGGGCAGGGCGCATCATGGCGTTCATGATTGCCGGCTGTTGCCGGCATTGTTTTTTATCGCTCCTGCAGGCGCATAATGGATGGGCCTCCTGTGAGAAATGTGGCTCTTTGGTATCATTGGCAGCATTTCCCCTGATTACCCATCACACCGCATCGGCACGGTCCGCGACACGCCGCATGCCAGGACATGCCCTTACTTTTTCATCCGATAGCACGCAACCATGCACAGTCCGAACACATCACCGCTGCGTCGCCGCACCTGGATCAACGCCGCCTGTGTTGTGGCGGTGCTTGCTGCCTGCGGTGCGGAAGGCGTTCGGTGGATGCGCGCAGCGCCACCCGTCGCGCCACTGGCGGCGCTGGCCCAGCGCGACGCGCAGGGCTCGGCAACGCTGGTCGAATTGTCGCGGTCGTTCATTCCCATGCCGCAGAATACGCCCTCGGCGCATGCGAGTTCGCTGGCGACCGTGCCAGGGGGCATGCTGGCATTCTGGTGGGCCGGCAGCCGCGAAAGCGGTCCCGACGTCAAGGTCTACGCATCACGCGCGCGGGGCGGCAAATGGAGCACGCCCTGGGAAGTCGCCAGCCGCGATTCGCTCGGCCGTGCGCTCGGCTTTGGCGTGCGGCGGATCGGCAATCCGGTCGCATGGACCGCCCCCGACGGCGTGGTTCACCTGTATGTCGTCGCCACCGGCCTGGGTGGCTGGGCTGCTTCGCGCATCGTGCACATGGTGTCGCTTGATGCCGGCGCCAGTTTCAAGACCCGCCGCCTGCTTCCGCTGTCGCCCTTGCTCAATACCAGCGTGCTGGTGCGCACCTCGCCGATCGCCCTGGCCGATGGCGGCTGGTGGCTGCCGGTCTACTTTGAACTCGGCATCAAGTACCCGATGATGATGTCCTTCGATGCGCATGGTGAGCCGACCCGCCTCAGCCGCATTGGAGCGCGCATGTCGACCCTCCAGCCGGCCATCGTGCCGGTGTCAGGCACGGAAGTACGCGCCTGGATGCGCGACGCGAGCGACGAGCAACGGGTACAGCACGCATACAGCCGCGACAGCGGCCTCAGTTGGGAGGATTTGCCCTCCTTGAATATGCCGAACCACAGCACCTCGCTGGCTGCCATCCGCCTGACGAGCGGCGACATCCTCATGCTGCACAACCATGTCGCTGAAGGAGGTTCCGCGCGCAGTATCCTGCGCCTGTCGATCTCGAAGAACGGCTACACCTGGCGCACGATCGACGACATTGTCAGCGGCAAGGCGGGTGACGAATTCTCCTACCCGGCCATGCACCAGGTCGGCAACGAACTGCATGTGACCTACACCTACCAGCGCAAGGCGATCGCGTATCACGCCTACCGGATCGGGCTCGGGAAAGCAATCTGATGACCCTGCCGGATCTCGCGTCGCAAATCGCCTATGGCCGCCTGGCATGGACCCTTGTCCTGGCAGCGCTGCTCCTCGCCTTGTGGCCGCAGGCATGGCGCTCCCCGCGCACGGCGGTCGTCGCCGCACTGGGCGGCATCGGCCTCCTGATGGCCCTGCCCGGCGAGGCCTCGCCCGCCTGGTGGCTGGGCCTCGCCCTCCAGTATCCGAGCGGCCTGCTGGTGGGCTTGTGCGTGCTCTTCCTGGCGGCGCGCTGGCAGGGCAGGGCGCCGGGCGCCTTCCTCCCGCCTTCGCTGGCAGTGGCGATCGCGCTCGCCGGCACGGCGCTCTACCTCGACGCGATCGGATGGCTGGCGCAAGGATTTTATTACGCGGGCTTCGGCCCGGTGGCGGCACCCGCGCTGGTCCTGACCGGCATGGCAGGCTGCGCGCTGGTTGCGGTGCGCGGGTCCGGCGGCTGGCATCACCTGGCATTGCTGGGAGCACTCCTGCTGTTCAGCCTGCTACGCCTGCCGAGCGGAAATCTGTGGGATGCCGTGCTCGATCCCCTGCTGTGGGCCTGGGCACTGGCCTCGCTCGCCAGGCGCGGCGTGCGCTGGCTTGTCCGGATGAAGTCGCAGCGCGCCGGCGCTTCCGGTACCGCCGCTGATCCGGCGCCTGGCCTGCCCCTGCCCGGTTCGGCGGCATCGATCGACAAGTTTTCAATGAGCAAGGAGCAAGTGAGTGGCAAATAACAAATGGCAGACGCACCCCGTCATCCTCATGGCGATCGCCATCAACGTCTTCATCCTCGGACTTGCCCTCGTTTGGTCCGGTCCAGATCCCAAGCCGCTGTGGCGCCTGCTGGGTGAAGACGGAATCGTCGAATGGATGCAATTCCTGTGCTTCATGGTCATTGCGGGCATGCTGGGCTTTGTGTTCGTGGAGCGCCTGAAGCTTGCCGGCACCTCGAGATTCGAGCTGCTCGTGCTGGGCGGCCTGACGGCCCTGGTGGCAGTGGCCGGTTTCGAGGAAATCAGCTGGTTCCAGCGCGTGCTGGACGTGGCTTCTCCGGAATTTTTCCTCGAAAATAACCGCCAGGCGGAAACAAACCTGCACAACCTGGCGCTGGGCAGCGCCAGCCTGCACAAGACGGTGCTGCTCAAAGTGATCCTGATTGCCGGCCTGACCCACAACCTGGTGCTGCCTTTCCTGGCACGCACGCGTCCGGGCCTGAAACGCTGGATCGAGGGGATGGGGCTGTACCTGCCGCCGCTCGGGGCATCGGTCGTCTACGTCGTGCTGGTGGCGCTGTCGCACCTCCTGATCGAACATCCGCGCAAGGGTGAACTGGGCGAAATGTTCGGCGCCGTGCACTATCTGGCAACCGTGTTCTACGCCTATTACGTTGGCTTCAATTACGACAAACCGGCGCTGTTCGAGGACGGCGTTGCCAACCGCAGGATATCGGTGCTGTTCGCGCTTGCAATGGGCTTCCTGCTGCTGGTGTCATGGATGCTGAGCGCTGGCGTGGGCGCAACGGGCGCCTGAGCAGCTTCAGGAGCGAGGGCAAAAAACCGGAATGCATAGCATTCCGGTTTTTTTATGCTCAGTCGATCCAGTTCACGCGATCGAACTTGTTACGAAAATCGTCGGACATCGCCACGACCTGGCTGGTCTTGTAATTGAAAAACACAAAGCCGGACTTGGCCATCGCAATCAGGGTCTTGTCGCGCGGGCGGGTAATGCGGAAGGTGATGTCGCCGCCGTACTTGTTGAAATCCATGACGCCGACTTCGAACAACAGCTGGTCGCGCGCGTGCGCTTCGGCGCGGTAAGTGGTGGCCAGGTCGGTGACGATGATGCCAGTGCCGTCGCGCTCGGTTTCGGGGAGGCCGAACTCGAACAGGAAGCGGGCGCGTGCCTCGGAGATCATCGAGATCATCGAGTCGTTGCCGAGGTGGTTCGCACCGTTGATGTCGGTCACGCGCACCGTCAGCGGCGTGGAATAGTAGTACTGGTCTTCAGGGAAGTGGAGTTGTAAGCGTGCCATCCGGCCATTTTACTTCAGCCCCCGCTGCCTCGCACCAGGCGGAATATGCGCCCGCTGCCGCTGACCAGATACAGCTCGCCAGCCCCGTCGCGCCCGAAGGAGAGCACCTGGCCGGCGCCGCTCAGGCCCCAGTCGCGCTGCTCGATGATGCCGGCGCCGCCGGCAAAGAAGCTCTTCACGAAGCCGCGGCAGAAGTCGGAATAGAAATAGCGGCCCGTCAGTTCCGGAATCGCGGTTCCCCGGTACACATAGCCGCCGGTGATCGAGCAGCCATTCACGTTGTCGGCACCCTGCTCGTATTCGAAGACGGGCAAGGTGAGGCCGGTACGGTCGCAGGTGGCGGCGCCAAAGCAGGCCGTGCCTTCCATGATGTCCCAGCCGTAGTTGAGGCCACCCTGACTGGTCGCGGCCAGGTTGACTTCTTCGCGTGCATCCTGGCCGACGTCGGCGATATACAGTTGCTCGCCATCGAAGGCGAAGCGCCACGGATTGCGCAGACCGTAGGCCCAGATCTCGGGCCGCCGCCCCGGCTGGTTCAGGTAGGGGTTGGTGGCCGGAATCGTGTACGGCTGGCCGCTGGTAGCCGTGCGCACGTCGACACGCAGGAGTTTGCCCAACAGCGAATTGGGGTTCTGTGCATTGCCGAACGGATCGCCCGCACCGCCGCCATCACCCGTGCCGGCATACAGCATGCCGTCCGGCCCGAATGCAACCAGGCCGCCGAAGTGGTTGATGAACTGCGGATGGGCAATGCGCAGGATCGTCAGGCTTGACGTCGGGTCACCCACGTTCGGCGTGGGCGAGCTGCCGAAACGCTCGATGACGATGTTCTGCGCCGGGTCCGTGTAATACAGGTAGAAGTAGCCGTTGGTCGCGAAATTCGGGTCGAAGGCCATCGACAGCAGGCCGCCTTCGCCGCCGGTAAACACATTCGCACTGATGTCGAGCCAGGGTTGCGTCAGCACGGCGCCACCCCGCACGATGCGGATCACGCCGCGCCGCTCGAGCACGAACAAGCGGTCGTCGCCCGGCGGGGCGGTGACGAACGTGGGAGCGGTGAAGGTGGGCCCGATGTCCGACAGCGCCAGCGTGAGCGCAGTGCTGCCGTAGGCGACGCTGGCCGTGGCGCCGGCGCCGGACGTGACGACCACGCTCTGGATGGCGGGCGCGGGCGTATAGGTGGCAGTTCCCAGCGTGACGCTGGAGGCGGCCACGCTGTAGCTGCCGGGCGCGAGATTGCTCAGCCTTTGCGAGCTTGTCAGGTCTTGGGAAAAATTATTTGGGCCGGTCACGCGCACGGCGGCGTTGACGCCGGCCGGCAGGGCATTGATCGCCACCTGCAGCGAACCGGTGATGGCCGCCGGAGGCGGCGTAGCGGTGGTGCCGGGATCGCCGCCCCCGCCGCTGCAACCGGCGAGCAGGAGCAGCAGGGAAAAAATGAATATCCGCACGCGATCGACCAGCATGATGGGTCTCCACTGAAAACGGAACGTCGGTGGAGCCAATTCTGCCAGCGTTGTTGAACGGGCCGCGCACGCCAGCGCAGCGACCGGTCGTGAATCAGGGTGCGGAAGGCGGCCGCTGGCGGGTTTTGACGACGACCCCGGCTGGGTCGATCAGGATGACGAATTCGGCAAAGCGGCCGCTGCCTGCGGGCGACTGGTAGAGCCAGGCCTCGAAGCCGCTGTCGAACACTATGCTTTTGGTTTTGCCGAAGCTGGCGAGCAGCTCGGCCTTGGTGGTGCGGCCGGGCACGATGGAGGTGGCAAGGCGCTCGGCCGCTACCTGGGTGCCGGGCGTGCTCTGGCCGGTGGCGCAGCCGGCCAGGACCAACGTTGCAAGGAGCAGGGCGCGGGTCTTCATTGGACTGCCTGCGCGGCCGGCGCCGCGTCCGTCATGTACTCGAACTCGACCAGGGTATCGTCGGGCCAGGTCTTGTCCCAGAGCGGCGCGTAATACGTGCGGTCGAGCAGCACCTGGCAGTCGCAGAAGCGCAGCATCTCGGGCGTCTGATCGCCGCCGGCATACAGCATGATAAAAGGCAGATCCTCGACCCGTGCGCCTGCCCGCAGGCGCACGCCGAACAGCGGGCGGTCCGCGAAGAACAGGTAATTGCCGTCGGGGCTGTTGCACACCTGGTCGGCGCTGAGCAGCGCATTCGAGAGCCAGGCGAACATTTCCGAATTGTTCGATACCAACCCGGCTTCGGTGCCGACGCGGCACTCCAGGCGCAGGTCGCCAAGGCGGCGCGCAGCGGGCGGCAAGCCAGGGCTGCGGATCATCGCGCGCCAGGTCATGCTGGTGGTCGTGCGGTTGGCAAGCACGGCTGCGTCTTCGCGCAGGGCCTGCTCATTCCGGGGAAGGACAAAACTGTGGTCAGCGCCGATCGGGACCGGGACCGAGACCGTGTCGCCCGCCACACGCAGCGTGATGCCATCCATTTTCACGTCGGGCGTGCGCGGCAGCAACTGGAAACGCAGGGAGGCGTTGGGGGCGAAGGCATGTTCGCGTTCGAAGCGTTCCATGCCGTTGATCATCTTGCGGTAGGATTTGTCGACCGGATCGCGTGTCGTGGAGACATTGACCTTCGCAATTGGTTCCTGCGCTGCAACCGCGCCCGCTGCCGAGCATGCGGCGAAGACGAGCGGGAGGCAACGCAGGAGGGGGCGCATGCTGCTTACCAGTAACGGACCCGGCCGGTGTCCATGTGCACGAACTGCGAGTCCGGGTAGTAGCCGACCCCGCCGCCGCGCATCGACATGGCCGCCTTGTGCAGCTGGGCCAGGTTCTTGCCCGGCACGCGGATGTCGATGGCCTTGCCGTCCATGTGCATGCTGTGCTTGGCCACGCCGCCGGAAGCGGCCGCCAGCTTGGCGTTCGATTCCGGCGAACGGTAGCCGGAAATGATGTGCAGCACTTGCGAGTCGCCGAATTTTTCGCTGACGTCGTTGAGCAGGACGATCAGTTTCGGGTCCATTTCCGCAATCTTGTCGTTGCGATGGTCGCGCAGCAGTTTGTTGATGTCTTGCAGCGCATCAGGAATGAACTTGCCTTCGGCCCAGAAAACACTACGCAGGCTTTCACCAGTATGGGTGTTGTACAGGCGTAAGGCGCGCTCGGCAGGAGCAGGCTGGGCTGCTTTTACCAGGCCCGGCACACTGATCGCGGATGCGAGCACAACAGAGCTTTTGAGGAAAGAGCGTCGCTGGTTCATGGGAACATCCTTACGCAAGGTCAAAAAAAGAGTATACCCCGATTTTGCTATCTTTGCAGTCGATGCGCGGGTTTTGCACTACGATGGCGGTTGATTAACAACTTTTACAGGAGATTTGCATGCAATTCAGTCAACAGGGGCGCCTCCGGCGCACAACGTCAGCTCTGGCTTTGCTGGCCGGCAGCGCACTGCCGGCACTGGCTCAGGTCCAGGCCACGGGAGAGCCGCCGTCGGTGAAGGGCTGGCGCACCGAGACGGTCACCGACGCGCTGCCGCAAGCCTGGGCCATGACCTGGCTGCCGGATGGGCGCATGCTCGTGACCGGCAAGGAAGGAACGCTGCACCTCGTCACCGGAGGCAAGGTACAGGCCGTGCCGATGGAAGGCTTGCCGACCCTGATGTCGAGCGGGCAGGGCGGCCTGCTCGACATCACGGTCCACCCGGCCGACAAGGGGCCGAACCTGCGTGTCTACATGACGATGGCCAACGGCAGCAGCAGCGACAACCGGACCATCCTGGTGCAGGGCAGCTTTGATGGCAAAAAGGTTTCAAGCATCAAGACATTGTTCAGCGCCTCCCCATCGAAAAGCGGCGGCCAGCACTTCGGTTCGCGCCTGGCATGGATGGCGGACGGCACGCTGTTGATGAGCATTGGCGACGGCGGTAATCCGCCCCAGCGCGTGGGCAACATGCTGGCGCGCGACCAGGCGCAGAACCTGGGCAGCCACAACGGTGCGATCCTTCGCTTGAACGCCGAGGGCAAGCCGGCGCCCGGCAATCCGCTGGCCGCGCGCCCGGGTGCGCTGCCGGAGATCTGGTCGTATGGCCACCGCAATGTGCAGGGTATGGTGCTCGATGCGGGCGGGCGCGTGTATGCGAGCGAGCACGGGCCCCGCGGCGGCGACGAGATCAACCATGTCGAGGGCGGCAAGAACTACGGCTGGCCGCTCCAGAGTTTCGGCCTGGACTACAGCACGCGCGTGCCGGTCGGCAAGGGCAGCGTGCCGGGCATGGCCGACCCGCTGGTGGTGTGGTCGCCGTCGCCGGCGCCGTCGGGCCTCGCGGTGTACACCGGTACGGCCTTCCCGCAATGGCGCGGCAGCCTGTTCAGCGGAAGCCTGGCCGGCATGGATCTACGCCGCGTCGAACTCGACAAGGACGGTAAAGTGGTGCGCCAGGAAAAGCTCGACATCGGCAAGCGCGTGCGCGACGTGCGCCAGGGGCCGGACGGCCACTTGTACGTGCTGACCGACGAGGGCAATTCGCGCCTGCTGCGCATCGTGCCGGACAAGTCGTAGGCCTTGCCCGGCTGCCGCGGCCGTGCGCCGCGGCGCCGGCGTTTCGCCGATGATTTGACCTTCAAAACGGCAACATGGGGTGCACGCTGGCCCCCTATTCAAGCGAAACCGTGCTCGGCAACTTATGTCTCGCTGGCGGGTGGGCTCTTGAGCCCACGCGGCTGCACCGGCCGCCTATCGGAGGCTTTCGATTCATATGCGAATGCTGCCAACCCGGTGCATGGCGATTGATGTGCGACCGGTAAACCCCGTGGGCACGAGTGCCCACCGGACGATTTGCCAAGATCGACATCAAAACGCCCTTATGCCGCTTCCCGGATCTGCGCCGTGATCTCGTACGAGCGCAAGCGCGCCGCATGATCGAAAATCTGCGACGTGATCATCAGCTCATCGGCCTTCGTGTGCGCAACGAAGGCCTTCAATTGCGCCGCCACCGTCTGTGGCGCGCCGATTGCCGAGCATGACAGCACCGAATCGAGCATCGCCCGTTCCTGCGGCGCCAGGATATCGAGGTAGCCGCGTACCGGCGCTTGCAGGCGCGATGGACGGCCACTGCGCAGGTTGACGAAGGCCTGCTGCATCGAGGTGGCCTGGAAGTGCGCTTCCTCGTCGGTGTCGGCGGCGAACACGTTAAAGCCGAGCATGACGTGGGGCTTATCGAGCTGGCTTGAGGGCTTGAAGTTGGCGCGGTACAGTTCGATTGCCTGCATCATCATTTGCGGCGCGAAGTGCGAAGCGAAGGCATACGGCAGGCCGAGGTGGGCGGCGAGCTGGGCGCCGAACAGGCTCGAGCCGAGGATCCACAGCGGCACGTTCAGGCCGGCGCCGGGGATGGCGCGCACCTGGCGCCGCGGCGAGTCGGCGAAATAATCCTGCAACTCGAGGACGTCCTGCGGGAATTCGTCGGCATCCGACGCCAGGTTGCGGCGCAGGGCGCGTGCGGTGATGTGGTCCGAGCCGGGCGCGCGGCCCAGGCCCAGGTCGATGCGGCCAGGGAACAGCGACTCGAGCGTGCCGAACTGCTCGGCAATCACGAGCGGCGAGTGGTTCGGCAGCATGATGCCGCCGGCGCCGACCCGGATGGTCGAGGTGCCGGCTGCAACATAGCCCATCAGCACCGAGGTGGCGGCGCTCGCGATACCCGGCATGCCGTGGTGTTCGGCAAGCCAGAAACGGTTATAAGCCCAGCGCTCGCCATGTTGGGCGAGGTCGAGGGAATGGTGGAAAGAAGCACGTGCATCGCTGCCTTCGGCAATGGGCGACAGGTCGAGTATGGAGAATGGAATCATGGGTTTTATGATACGCCGAAGGATATTTTCCCGCTGGCCGCGCCTCCATACCGGAGCGCTGCGGGGCCTCGGCGTAAAGATTGACCGCCAGAACCTGCCTGTCTATCATGGCCGCCTTGTGCAGCCGCGCAGCGCGCGCCACCTCCTTCTGCCCGGATTCTCCATGCGACCCCGATTCTTCCGCCGCCTCCAGCGCCAGGGCGCGCTCGCCACCGCCGGCCTTGCCGTGCTGGCCGCCGGCTGCACCCCATTGCCGCATCTGCAAGACACGGCGTTTCACCTCGACAGCGCGCAACTGGCGCACATCGACGCCGCCATCGAGGAGGCAATCGCCGGGCGCCGCCTGCCGGGCGCGGTGTTTCACCTAGAGCGAGGCGGCGCTGTTCATCAACGCGGCTATGGCCGTCTTACGTACGAACCGGACGCCCCGGCTGTCACGACGGCCACCGTCTTCGACGCCGCCTCGCTCTCCAAGGTGCTGGCGACGGCGCCGTCGATCCTGCTGCTGGCCGAGGACGGCAAGCTCGACCTGGACGCGAAGCTGGCCGATTATTTTCCGGGCTGCGCCGGCGGCGGCAAGGACGCGATCACGATTCGCCACCTGCTGACCCATACCTCGGGCCTGGCCGCCGGACTGCCCGCGAAACCGGCCTGGCGCGGCGCCGAATCTGCCTACGCCAAAGCCTGCGCGCAAACGGTGACCGACGTGCCGGGAACCTTCTTTCGCTATTCGGATATCAACTACATCCTGCTCGGCCAACTCGTGCGGCGCGTGTCCGGCATGGAACTCGACGCCTTTGCCCGCCAGCGCCTGTTCGCCCCCTTACGCATGAAGCACACCGGCTACCTGCCGCTGCGCCGCATGGCGGCCGCAGGCATCGCGCCGACGCACAGGGCACCGGTCGACAAGGCCGCACCCGCACCGCACAGCGACCTGGGTGCCGGGGCGTCCATGCAGGGCGAGGTCCACGATCCGACCGTGCGCCGCATCGGCGGCGTGGCGGGCTCGGCGGGCGTATTCAGCACCGTGGGCGACGTCGCCCGCTTCGCACGCATGCTGCTTGGCGGGGGCGAACTCGATGGCGTGCGGGTGCTGTCGTCCGAGAGCGTGCGCCTGCTCACGACTGTGCAGACCCCGCCCGGCATCGCCGCGCTGCGCGGCCTGGGCATGGACATCGACTCGCCCTTCGCCCAGCGTCCGCGCGGCGCTTTGTTCCCGCTCGGCAGCTACGGCCACACCGGGTTCACCGGCTGCGTC
The DNA here is from genome assembly GCF_051262535.1 of Massilia sp. CMS3.1. Classification (NCBI taxonomy): domain Bacteria; kingdom Pseudomonadati; phylum Pseudomonadota; class Betaproteobacteria; order Burkholderiales; family Oxalobacteraceae; genus Massilia; species Massilia sp. CMS3.1. The sequence goes on from NZ_JBIMES010000008.1 coordinate 179,687, forward strand.
CTGTGGATCGATCCCGGTTCGCGCAGCTTTTACGTCTTGCTGTCGAACCGCGTTTACCCGGACGACAAGGCCAATGTACTGGAGCTGTACGACGCGCTCGGCACGCTGTCGGCACGAGCGGCAGAACGCGATACTGCCGCACCCTGACCCATGCCGGATATTTTTCCGGCAGGCTAGCGTGCGCTGCTCCCACGTCGACCTCACTAGACTCGGCCCTCTCAATTATGTCATTGATATTGTTGAGCTTTTTTTTAAGCCCCAACCATTCGGAGATGAATATGAAAATGCATAAATTATTGAAAGGCCTGCTGGGCGCCTCGGTTGCCGCTGCCATGGCGACCTCGTTCAACGTGAGCGCACAAACCACCAGCACCACCGACCAGAGCGGCAGCGCGTCGGGCCAGACCGGCTCGCAAGCGGGTGACCAGACCTCGGGCAGCTCGACAAGCGGCACCACGAGTTCGAGCAAAAAGCAGAAGAAACACAAGAGCAAGTCCGGCAGCAGCGATGCGAGCGGCAGCAGCTCCAGCGGCGCATCGAGCACCGGTTCGATGGGCACCAGCGGTAGCGGCAGCGCCAGCGGCACCAGCGGCACGATGGAAAGCGGCACGACCGGCGCCACGGGCACCAGCGGTTCGATGGGCAGCGGCGCAAGCGGCACGGGCGGTTCGACGGGTACCGGCACGGGCGGAACGTCGGACACCAGCGGATCGAGCGGCACCTCCGGCACCAGCGGCACCTCGGGTACTTCCGGCACGAGCGGGACTTCGGGGACGTCGGGCACCGGCACCGGCACCACGACGACCGGCACCACTGGCCGCTGATGCCTTTGCGCAGGGCCTTAGTAAAAACACCAGCCCGCGGGCTGGTGTTTTCGTTGATGCAGCGCGTAGCGTCAGGGTTCAGACCTTGCGCACGAACTCCGTCTTCAGGCTCATCGCCCCGAAGCCCTCGATCTTGCAATCGATGTCGTGGTCGCTGTCGACCAGGCGGATATTCTTGACCTTCGTGCCCTGCTTGATGACGCCGCCCGAGCCCTTCGGTTTCAGGTCCTTGATGACGGTGACCGTGTCGCCGTCCTGCAGGATGGTGCCTGACGCGTCGCGGTAGACGCGCGCCGCATCCAGGCCGGCGCCGGTGTGCGCCGCCCATTCGTGGCCGCATTCGGGGCAGACCAGATTCGTGCCGTCCTCGTAGGTGAAGGCGGAGTGGCAGGCGGGGCAGGGTGGCAGGGAGTTCATGGGAGAGGGCGGATAGGGAAAGGGGCGAGTATATCGCCCCGGGTGCGGCCCCGGTGGAAGCAGACCCGATCAGGCGTGGCGCAAGGCCAGCGACGGCGCGCGCCGTACAGCCGGCGCCGGTGCCGCGGCAACACGCGACGCGCCGTCATCGAAGCGGAAGGTCGACACCAGGGAAGAGAGCGCGTGCGACTGTTCGCGCAGTGCTGCGGAGGCAGCCGCCGCTTCCTCGACCAGGGCCGCGTTCTGCTGGGTGACCTGGTCCATCTGCGCGATTGCCACGTTCACCTGTTCGATGCCGATCGACTGCTCCTGGCTGGCCAGGGCGATGCCCGACACGATGGCAGTGACGCGGCCGATGCTGTCGACGATGTCAGTCATCGTGGCGCCGGCGTCGGCGACCAGGCGGCTGCCTTCCTCGACCTTGCCGGCCGAGTCGCCGATCAGGGCCTTGATTTCCTTCGCGGCGCCGGCCGAACGCTGGGCCAGCACCCGCACTTCGGAGGCGACGACGGCAAAGCCGCGCCCCTGCTCACCTGCGCGCGCCGCTTCCACCGCGGCATTCAGGGCCAGGATATTCGTCTGGAAGGCGATGCTGTCGATCACGCCGATGATATCGACGATCTTTTTCGACGCTGCCGTGATCGCGTCCATCGTCTCGACGACGCGGCCGACCGTTGCGCCGCCGCGGCCGGCAACGGTCGAGGCCGACTGGGCCAGGGCATTCGCTTCGCGTGCATGCTCGGCATTCTGGCGTACGGTCGAGGTCAGTTCTTCCATCGAGGAGGCGGTTTCTTCGAGCGCGCTGGCCTGCTGCTCGGTGCGCGAGGACAGTTCCAGGTTGCCGGCCGTGATCTGGTCGGCGGCGTCGGCGATCGTCGCGGTGCCGCTGCGCACCTGGCTGACGATGCCGACCAGGTTGTCGTTCATATCCTTGAGCGCACCCATCAGGGCGCCGGTCTCGCCCGTGCCCGTTTGGACGATGCGGCTGCGCAAGTCGCCCGTGGCCACGGTCTGGGCCACGCCGAGCGCCTCGCGCAGGGGTACCGCGATCGCGCGGCCGATGAAGAAGGCGAAGCCGATGCCGGCCAGTAGCGCCACGGCGGCGAGACCGACCAGCAGGCGCCGTCCCGAGGCAAAGCTGTCGGCGATCCGGGCCGTGTCGTCCAGCACTGCCTTTTGCTGGTGGTCGAGCAGGGCGCGCAGGCTGCCGACATAGGCATTCACCTTCGGCACCATATCGCTGTCGAAAAAGGCCGAGGCAGCGTCCAGCTGGCCATCGGCCTTGTGCTTGAACGCCGTCTTGCGCGCTGCGCGATACGCTTCCCGTGCCTTCACCACATCGGAAAACAGTGCGCCGGCAGCCGGATCGCTCGCCACGCTGCCCTTGATCGCAGCCTGCAATTCGTCGGCGCGTTTCGAGGAGACCGTCATCGCGTCGAGGAAGAATTTTTCGTCGGCCGGATTGGCCAGCTTGGCCGCGGCGAGCGTGCGTGCGGCGTTCGTCTCGACCACCGACAGCCATTCCTGCAAGTGGTCGGCGCGGTGCATGCTCTCGCCCGTCAGGCGCATGGTGAGGGCGTCGGCCTTGTTCATCTGGATGACGCCAACGCCGGCCAGCACCAGCATCAGGCTCAGGACGGTGCCGAAGCCGGCAAGGAGGAGGGTACGAATCTTGAAGTCATTCAGTTTCATGGAGCGCCTTACCACACAGCCAGACGTGGCAAAAATGTTAAACTTCCAAAGTTTCCACGTGGAAACCCCGATACATTCTTGCACTTCCTGATGATTACGTCTTTTTAATCGCTGTCGGCAGGCGAATTTGCATGCATGTGTAGCTTCAAGGCAACGGAATCCACACTGCTGTCAGTGCACGGCTTATTCCTGGGGCGTGCGCACCAGTTTGCGCACATCGAGTCCCTGGCCCGACAGGCGCGCCACCAGCGCGTCGTACGCCGGTTTGCTGACCGTCGGCGTGCGCGACAGGATCCACAGGTACTCGCGGCCCGGTTCGCTGACGGCCGCCAGGCCGTAGTTGCGGTCAAGGTCGATGACCCAGTAGTCGCCCCAGACCATCGGGATAAAGGACAGCAGCGCCGGCGCGAAGCGCACCTTCAGACGCGGCGAGTTCGCGGCGCCGACCTGGCGCGCAACGCCGATGGCGACGTCGGTACCGCCATCGGCCAGGCGGCAGCGGTTCTCGACCTGCACCCGGCCGTCGGGCAGGGCGGTATAGGTGGCTTTGGTAAAACCGGCGCACTTGCGCTGGAACCGGTTCGGGAACTTCGCGATCTCGTACCATTCGCCGAGGTAGCGCGGCAGGTCGAGCGAGGGAATCGTCGCCAGGTCGCTGCGCGGGTTCGCCTCATTGCTGGCCGCCCAGGCCTTCATGCCGAGCAGCACGACGGATGCCAGCAGCGTTCCCTTGATCAGGGTCGGGGTCAATCGCTTGTTCATGGTGTGTCCTTGTTCATCGATATCACCATGGTAGGGCGCAACGAGGAACGCGGCCGCACGAATCGCCCTTGCGCGCCATGGCGCCTGCCGCGCAGGCGAAAAAAAAACGCCAACCTGTGCGGATTGGCGTGACGGGGGCTGACCCCGATTCGTTTATTCTGCGGACTTGGCCTGTGCCGCCTGCAACTGTTCGCGCAGCTGGTGGACGGGAACCTGCGTGTAGTCCTTGTTGAATTCCTGCTTGATCACCGCCTTGACGTGCGAGTCGAGGTTATTGCGCAGGGTACCGAGGAACTGCGGCGAGGCCGAGATCACCAGTTGCTGGTAACGGCCTTCCTGCTGGGCTTTGAGCAGGTATTGCGAGAGGTCCTTCGCAAACAGTTCGGTTTCGTGCTCGGCGGGCGTCTGGTTCGGTTCGTACTGGCTGCTTGGCGCACCGGCGTTGGCGTTGTGATGTGCCCCGCCGCCCTGCGCACCGCCAATGTTGTGGCCGCTCTTGCCCGCCGCCATCGTTCCGAGGCGGTCGGTCTCGGCTTCATTGGCGCGCAGGCGCGCACCGTTGTTGACCATGTCTTCCATTTCCTTCAGCGGTTCGGCTGGACCGTCTTCGGAGAAGAACCGTGCGCGGCCTGCATTGGCCGTGATAATCCAGGTTGTTGGCATGCTACCCCCTGTCAATAGTGAATCATGAATGATGTGAGATCCCGCGGCCAGGCACTATTCGGCCTGGTCCGGGCGCAAACGCGAAAGACCGACGATTGCATACAGATGAGCCCTGTCAGGGTCCGCCGATGCCTGCGCACACCCGGCATGGGCACTGCGCACGACGGCAGCCAACCGACCGTCGTAACGGAGGGCGGAACACGAATGAAACCAGATCAGCGTGACGCGATTCATCTGCATTCAATCGTCGCGTAAATCGAGTATAGCACCGCGGTTCGCTACCCCGACGCACCCCTTGCACGCCCCTTGCACGCCCTGTGCGCGCCCCTTTTGCGCGCCGCCCGGGCCGCCACCTGGGGCAGAATGCAGGTGCGCATCCGGCGCCCACAGGAGACCGACCATGACCCGCCAATACGCGTTCCGCGCGCCCAAGCTTCACCCTGCGGAAAGCGCCTCATGCAGCGCACGCTGATCGTCATCGGCCTCGTCATCGCGGCCATCGGTCTCGCCTGGCCCTGGCGGCGCCGGCTTCCCCTCGGCCGCCTGCCGGGCGACATCCACGTCGTGCGCGAGGGCTTCAGTTTCAGCTTCCCCGTCGTCACCTGCATCGTCATCTCGATCGTCATCTCGCTCATTCTCTGGATCTTCCGGCGCTGACCACGCCTGTATTGACAGGCGTGGCGGGAAAACCCGTGCACATGGGATTGCTCCGCTCATCCTTGGCAGTACCCGTCTTTTCCATTACGATCGTTCGATGACAACATCGACATACGGAGCAACCATGACGCGCAGCTTGTGCAGCACCCTGATTGCGGGGCTGTTCGCCGTCGCCTCCCACGCCGGGGCTTCCGACGATCACCCGAAGGCATCGGTGACCGTTGCGGCGGCGGCCTCGGGCGTCGACGTCGCCGCGATCGACACCGGCGTGCGCGCACAGGACGACTTCTTCCGCTACAGCCAGGGCAAGTGGCTCAAGGACGTCGAGATCCCGTCGGACCGTGCGAGCTGGGGCGCCTTCAACGACGCCCAGGACCGGGTCGAAAACCAGGTGCGCACGATTATCGAAGGGGCCGCTGCAGAGAAGGGCGCGCGCGCCGGCTCGAGCGCGCAGAAGATGGGCGACTACTACACCAGCTACATCGACGAGGCGCGGCGCAACGCACTGGGACTGACGCCCCTGAAGGCAGAACTGGCGCGCGTGGCGGCATTGAAGGACAAGCGCGGCATTGCGCAACTGTCGGCGCATTTCTCGCGCATCGACGCCGGCGCGCCGATCGACATGTCGGTGCACCAGGACGAGAAGGATTCGGCGCGCATGATCGTCGACGTCAGCCAGTCGGGCCTGGGCCTGCCGAACCGCGACTACTACCTGCAGGACGACGCGCACCTGAAGGACATCCGCACCAAGTACCAGGCCCACATCGAGAAGATGCTGGCGCTGGCCGGCCACGCGCATGCTGCGCAGGAAGCGGCGCAGATCGTGGCGCTGGAAACGCAGATCGCGCGCGCGCAGTGGAGCGCCGTCGAGAACCGCGATCCGGTCAAGGGCTACAACAAGATGAGCTTCGCGCAAGTGAAGGAACTGGCGCCGGGCTTCGACTGGAACGCCTGGATGAAGGGTCTGGGCGTGGCAGGCAAGGTCGATTCGCTGGTCGTCAGCCAACCGAGTTTCGTCGCTGGCCTGGACAAGATCATCGCCGCGACGCCGCTGGAAGTCTGGCGTGCGTATTTCGAGTTCCGCCTGCTGAGCGCCTACGCGCCTTTCCTGTCGCAGGCGTTTGTCGACGAAAGCTTCGCCTTCCGCGGCGCCGTGCTGGCGGGGACGAAGGTGAACCGCCCCTTGGCGAAGCGCGCGATCGCCCAGGTCAACCGGGATTTGAGCGAAGTGGTCGGCAAGGTGTATGTCGAACAGCACTTCCCGGCCGAGCGCAAGCAGCAGGTCGAAGCGATGGTCAAGAATTTCGTGATCGCCTTCCGCGAAGGCATCCAGAGGCTCGACTGGATGACCGACGAGACGAAGAAGCAGGCCCAGTTGAAACTGTCGAAGATGAAGGCGAAGATCGGCTACCCGGACAAGTGGCGCGATTACGCGTCGCTCAAGATCGCCCGCAATGACCTGGTCGGCAACGTGATGCGTGCGCGCGAATTCGCGCACAACTACAGCATCGACAAGCTCGGTAAACCAGTCGACCGCGCCGCCTGGAGCATGTCGCCGCAGACCGTGAACGCCTACTACAGCGCGGCGCTGAACGAAGTCGTGTTCCCTGCCGCGCGCCTGCAGTATCCGCTGTACGACGCCAAGGCCGAGCCGGCGGTCAATTACGGCGCGGTCGGCATCTCGATCGGCCACGAGATCAGCCATGCGTTCGACGACAAGGGTTCGCAGTTCGACGGCGACGGCAACCTGCGCAACTGGTGGACGAAAGAGGACGCGGAAAAATTCGCCGCGCGCGGCAAGGTGCTGGTCGCCCAGTACGGCGCCTACAGCCCGCTGCCGGGCTATAACGTGAACGGCGAGCTGACGCTGGGCGAGAACATCGCCGACAACGCCGGCGCCATCATGGCCAGCCGCGCGTATAAAATTTCGCTGAACAGCCAACCGGCGCCCGTGATCGACGGCTTCACCGCCGAGCAGCGCCTGTTCATGGGCCTGGCCCAGGCCCGGCGCGGCAAGGCACGCGACGCCGCCCTGATCTCGCAGGTGAAATCGGACCCGCACTCGCCGTCGGAATTCCGCGTCAACGGCAGCATGCGCAACCACCCGGGCTTCTACGAAGTCTATGACGTGAAACCGGGCGACAAGATGTACCTGGCGCCGGAGCAGCGCGTGATCTTCTGGTAAGGCGGTAACGCCCGCGAGAAAACGAAGCGCATTCGGCACCCGTGCCGGATGCGCTTTTTTATCGCCGCACGCCGAACACCTGGGTCCAGTAGACAAAGCCCGGCATGCGCGCCCGGCTGATGGCGTAGCCCGCGCCCATCTCGGTGAAGCCCGGGTTCATCAGGTTGGCGCAGTGGCCCGGGCTGTCGATCCAGCCGTTCACCGCTTCCCTGGGCGTTGGTTGTCCCGCCGCGATGTTTTCGCCGATGAGTCTCCAGCTGTAGCCGGCGCGCGTGGCGCGCGTCCCCACTTCGCTGCTGTCCGATCCCTGGTGCGCCATATGCCGGCGGGCCGCCATGTCGCGGCTATGCGCCAGTGCCGCGGCGCCCAGGGCATCGTCCCAGGCCAGCGGCTGGGCGGCGCCGAAGGCACGCTCGCCGCAGGTACGGGGAACCGCGCGTGCGGCATTGACGGCGTCCAGGATGTCGCGTCCGACCACGCCTGGGTCGGGCAGGGCGATCGCCAGCAGCGGCCGGGCCAGCACGATCGTCCACTCGTCTGCCTGGCGGCTGGCGCCGATATCGCTGTAGGCTGCATTCAGCAGTACACGGCAGTAGGGCTGGCGGATCACGTCCATCACGCCCGCTGCCTCTTGCGCGCCGCGGGTGTAGATGATCTCGACCTGGGCCGCGTGATAGCCGACGCGTTCGAGTGCGGATTCTGGAAAGGTGCCGGGGCCGATGCGCACGCGTCCCAGGGCCGTATTCGATGTCAGGCCAGGCACCGGCGCGGGACGGGCACCCTCGCAGTCGCCCGGTGCGGCGCGATACGCATTGATCAGCGCGACGAGGCGGGTGTCGGTTTGGGCCTGCGCGCTGCCGGCAATGAGCACGGCGGCGGTGGCGAGGATGGGTGTGAAGCGGGAACGGCGCATCGTCAGCGTGCTACTTGTCAGGATCGTCCGCGAGGTCTTCTTCAAGTTGCTTCTCGAAGGTCTTGCGGTCGTTCGCGTTTGTGTAGAGCACCCAGCCAACAAGGAGAAGCGCGAGGATGGAACATAGGAAGATCGTCATCGTGGCCATCCATGAGGTCGGCTACCCCAATAACCGGCGAATTTCTGGCATCAGACGATCGAACAACACCGGTTTGCGCAGGAAAAGTTCGTAAGTCGGGCTGCCCAGGTTGTGCAGCTCGTGCGCACCGCTCATCAGGATGATGGGAATCGGCCGCGAATCCGGGTTGGCCTTTACCCGTACCGAAAATTCGACGCCATCCATATGCGGCATCATGCAATCCGAGATGATCAGGTCTGGCAGGCGCGCGGTCATTACTTCGAGTGCTTCAACCGGATCGTTGGCTGTAAGAACCTCGTACCCGTACAACTCAAGGAACATGGCGTAGGTCTCGGTGATGTCCGGCTCATCGTCCACCACGAGGATCAGAAGTCGTTTGTTCAAGGGGCCACCGTCCTTAGGCGACGTCGCAGTCGGCGTTGGGCCGTTTGCCACTAATCGAAGACGATACATCGCCGACAACCATTCCTTCACGCGAAATTGTCATCAGGCGGTTAGCGCCGTCATACTCATTTTCGCGCAGCTTCATTACGGACACCTGGCGGTGATTGATATCGCCGACGGTAAAGTATTCGAGCAACATGATGTTTTCGTACAGTGAAGACGAGGAAGGCTCGGCCGCCGGCGCGAGCCTCCGGAAATAGTGCAGCTGCTCGGTCATGTAGACCGTGACGCCGTGCATCCGCAAATGATTGGTCAGCGCGACCAGGAACGAGCGCGAACGTTCGGGATGCATGATCAGGTTGGCAAGGCCTTCCACGCCGTCGATCAGCAATCGGCTGACCTTGTGCTCGCGAATACAGGCAAGCATCCGCGACGCGAGGTCGTCGATAAGGATTTCTAGCGGCAACTGCCACATCAGCTGCAGCTTGCCGCTGGCGACATGGGGCTGGAGCTCGATGCCGATACGATGCGCCTTTTGCACGATGGTTTCCGGTGACTCATGGAAGCCCACGATCAGACAGTTTTCACCGTGCTTCAATCCCTCCCCGATGAAATGCAGCCCCATCAGGGTTTTGCCAACGCCGGGGCTGCCGAGCAGACAGGTAATCGAGCCCGCGACAACGCCGCCGCCGATGCGTTCGTCCCAACTCGGGATGCCGACACTGCGGCGGCCGGCGTCGGCAGGTGGCGCCTTGGCGCTGGCTGCGATCGCTTCAAATCTCGGATAAACGACCACGCCATCGTCACGCACTTCAAATACGTGCTTGCCCAGCAGGTGTTTTGCCCCACGAATTTTAAAAATTTGCAGTTCGCGAATCACGCCCATGCCCTGGCGATACTGGCCAAGCTCGATCACCCCGTCTACCAGGGTGTTTTCGTTGTCTGTGACATTGCCCTCGACCGGCGACAGCAGGAAGGTGGTGCAACCCATGGACGACACCAGCGAGTTCAGGGAATGCATAAACTCCGTCAACGCCAGGTCAGTGGCATTGCCGTTGCGTATCGAGCGGAAGCCGTCGATGATGAGAATGTGTGGCTTCTCCTCCACCATCGTCTCGACGATCAGATGAAGCAACTCGCGCAGGCCCTTCTTGATGCTTGTGTAGGCCGAAAAGAACACGAGTTCCTTGCCAATCAACGCGTCATCGAAGAAGCTGAAGTTGGCAAAGTGGTTGATCATCTTGGCGTGCGATTCACCCAGCAAGGTAAGGACGAGCACCTTTTTTCCCTGGCGGGCATGGCTGAACCCAATCTGGCATGCCAGGGTGGTTTTGCCGCTTCCGGCCAGACCCTGGATCAGATACAGGCCGCCAGCAGGCAAGCCGCCGCCGAGTACGACGTCGAGTCCAGCTACTCCGGATTCGAGCATCGACTGCGAGCCAAACGATTTGGCCTTGTGGGGGGAGGCGGACATCATATCCTTAGGGTAACGACAAGCAAGAGACTCACCTTGGAGGGCACTGTAAATGCCGCATTATTACAGGTAAACCCATCTCGGGCTACCAACCACCTGGCGTGGGCGTTGGCAGTGACCCCGGTCTCTATGTCGCGTCAGATGTCGGCCGAACGATTCGGCTGAGCCTATCCAACCAGCACTTCGCTGATTTGAATCACCGGCGTCTGGTTGGTGTAGTTGGGTATGTCGGCCATGATGGCCGTTGAATGCGGACCGAAGCCAGCCTGGAAGGCATCGACCGAATCGCAGAACAGGTGGCCCATCGCGATATACGGCGCATTCGAGTCAGGCAAGCCGGTGGAAACCGCCCTGTCGACTGCGTAGTACTTGCAATAGTCGCCCATCAAGCTTTTCACCATGGGCATATGCTGGTCCCGATAATAAACCTCGTCGAAACGGGCGTCCGGGCCGTTTGGATACATCACGCTCACCTTGATCATGGGTTTGTCTCCTCGTTACGGTTGGCTCACATAGTCGAACTCATCGTGCGCCGATGTCGGCCGCTTTGCAAGTGCCATGTTGAGATTCAAACAAGCATAGCCGGGGTCTGACATTCGGACACGTCCTCTGCATTAGTTCCCAAGAGTTGCTTTCTCAAGAGCAGCTATTGCTAGACTGCCAGCAAGTCTGGAAGTATGGTTGGGGTTGTGTCTGAATGTCAGACCTGACCCCGGCCTTACTCACTCGATCAGCGGCGGCAGCTTAAGCGCAGGGTTTCGCCCTGGCGCGCGACAACCCTCAGCGGCTCGCTATCGCCACAACGGTACACAACGCTCAGGCGTTTGACCTTACCGGGAGCGGAATCGCCACACAGTTGGTCATTGGCGACGACGGCACCGCGATTGCGTTCGACTCCATCGCGTACCGACCGGCGCGCGTCGCACGTAGAACCGCGCACGCCATAGTCGGCTTCCAAGATACGTAGACGGTTCCTGTCCGAGCCGCCACCACGGTCGTCGCGGGCGGCAGCCTGGCCAGCGGCATAACCGTCGTCGTAACCACGGCGATAATCGGCACTCTGGGCAAAGGCGGAAGTGGACGCGGCAGTGAAGGCCAGGACGGCGGCGATGCGCATTATTTGTTGTTTAGCAATTCTCATTTTTTCTCCATTATTCAATCATTGGACAAGGCTATCGGGAAACCTCGGTTTGCTCTGTTCGCTCCACCACAGTGTGTCAGCTAAAAGAGCTGGAAGCTGCCAGCTGGCTGTAAGTAAAGTTTCAATCTGTAAGCATACAAGCATGGCCGACCCTGGCAGGCGGCGGACAGGTAGGAAAGTATGGTTGAGCTTGTGTCCGAATGTCAGACCTGACCCCAGCTTTTGACTGCCCCGTCCGTAGCCAGCATTGGCGAGATATCCGGATCGCGCGCAAATTCGTCGGCGAAGAACGAGACGAAATGGCTGATCTTCAGTGAAGGCCGGCGCGCCGGCTGGAACACGACATTCAGCGGCAGCGGCGGCAGCCGGTAGCGCGTCAGGATCGGTTTGACGCGTCCGGCCCGGATGTCGTCGCCATACACCCACTGCGGCGTGTAGCAGATGCCCAGGCCTTCGACCACGGCCTGGCGGATCGCCTCCGAACTGTTCGACTGCAGGTGGCCGTTGACGCGCACCGTGTGCTGGACGCCATCCTCGTCCTGGAAGTTCCACTCGTTCAGGTTGGCCAGTCCCGTATAGACGATGCACTGGTGCCCGCGCAGCTCCTGGGGATGCTGTGGCTCTCCGTGCTGCGCGAGGTAGTCGTGCGAGGCGAGGGCGGCCCGGTGCGCGGTGCCGATGCGGCGCGCGATCAGGCGGCTGTCCTTCAGCTCGCCCACCCGGAAGGCGACGTCGATGCCGCCCACGACCAGGTCGACGAAACTGTCGTCCAGTTGCAGGTCAACTTTCAGCTGCGGGTAGCGCGCAAAGAAGGCTTTCAAACGCGGCACGATGTGCAGGCGGCCGAACGAGACGGGCGCTGCCACGCGCAGTACGCCCGAGATCTCGTTTTCGGTGCGCTGGATTTCGACCCGCGCTTCTTCCAGCGTGTCGAGCACCTGGCGGCAGCGCTCGTAGTAGCGCTTGCCGGCCTCGGTCAGGGCGTGGCTGCGTGTCGAGCGCACCAGCAGCTTGGCGCCCAGCATGGTTTCCAGCGCCTGCACCTGCTTGCTGATGGCCGACTGGCTGCTGCGCCCCTCGCGTGCAACGGCCGAAAAGTTCCCGGTTTCGACCACCCGGACAAAGGTTTCCATCAAACGCAGTCGATCCATAATGCTTTCATCCATTCCTGCCAGGAATAAATCATATCATTGGTGCGGTCTAGTCATGAGTCGCAGGAATACCTATAGTGGTTGGTGTGGTGGCCGCCGGCGATGACTCCGTGAAAGCTCCTCGACCGGCGGCCCAAATAATTCCAATCTCTTCAGAACAGAAACGGACCGAACATGACCCATCAGCTCTTTCAGCCCACCCGTATCGGCGACATCGAGGTTGCCAACCGTGTCGTCATGGCGCCGCTGACCCGCAGCCGCGCCGACGAGGCCGCCGGCGACGTGCCGGGCAGCCCGATGAACATCGAATACTATCGTCAGCGCAGCAACGCCGGCCTGATCATCAGCGAAGGCACCCAGGTCTCGCCCCTGGGCAAAGGCTACATGGCCACGCCGGGCATCTATTCGGACGCGCAGGTCGAAGGCTGGAAGCCGATCACCCAGGCCGTGCACGATGCCGGCTCGAAGATCGTCGCCCAGATCTGGCACGTCGGCCGCGTGACGCACCCGAACCTGACCGGCGGCGCGCAGCCGATCGCCCCGTCGGCCGTGGCGCCGAAAGTGACGGCCTACACCCACGCCGGCAAGGTCGAGGCGCCGGAACCGCGCGCCATTGCGTTTGAAGAAATCAAGGAGATCGTCGCCGAATACCGCCGCGGCGCCGCGAATGCGATCCGCGCCGGCTTCGACGGCATCGAACTGCATGGCGCCAACGGCTACCTGATCGACCAGTTCCTGCGCGACGGCGCCAACAAGCGCACGGACGAATACGGCGGCTCGATCGAGAACCGCGCCCGCTTCGCTCTGGAAGTGGTGGACGCAGTCGTGGCTGAAATCGGCGCCGGCCGCGTCGGCATTCGCCTGTCGCCGGTGACGCCGGCAAACGACCTGGCCGATAGCAACCCGCAAGCCGTGTTCGGTTACCTGGTCGAAGAGTTGAACAAGCGCGGCATCGCCTTCATCCACTTCGTCGAGGGCGCCACCGGCGGCCCGCGTGACGTGCCAGGTTTCGACTTCGCCTGGGCCCGCCAGGCCTTCAAGGGAACGTATATCGCCAACAATGGTTATGACCGCCAGATGGCGCTCGATGCGGTGGAGTCGGGCCGTGCCGATGCGGTGGCGTTTGGCCGCGCCTACATCGCCAATCCGGACCTGGTGCAGCGCCTGAAACTGAACGCGCCGTTCAATACGCCGAATCCGCAGACCTTCTATGTGCCGGGCGAAGCAGGATATATCGACTATCCGACGCTGGAGCAGGCGGCTTGATTGCCTGAGTTGCGGTAATAAAAAACGCCAACCCGAGGGTTGGCGTTTTTTTTATTTGAACTGCGTCTGTCCCTCTGGAATCAACGATGCGACAAGCCCTTGCTATGGTTGATATGATTTGAATATCAAAATCACCATCAAGGACTGTTTAATGTCATCTTTCGCCACGGCCAGCCCGACATATCGGAGCCCGCCAGGCCCGCTTCATGCAATCTTGCTCGCCGGGTCCGTTCCCCTGTTTCTCGGGGCATTGCTGAGTGATATTGCCTACTCCGAGTCTTATCAAATCCAGTGGAGTAACTTCGCGTCATGGCTGATTGCCGGCGGCTTGCTCTTCAGTGGGCTCGCCCTGTTGTTTTCGCTAGTAAATCTGATGCGGGCACAGCACAAGGCGGGACGTCCACTGGTGTACTTCGTGGCGCTGCTGGCGACCTGGGTGCTTGGCCTGGTCAATGCCTTCCAGCACGCAAAGGACGCCTGGGCCGTTATGCCCTCCGGGCTGATTTTATCGGCGATCGTGTTCCTCTTGATCTGCATGACAGCCTGGGTAGGACTCAGCGCAGGTTCGGGAGGTGCGAAATGAACCGGTTACGCGCACTGACATTGGTTGGCATGACGCTGCTGCTCGGCGCATGCAGTGACGAAGGAGGGAGTACCCTGGCACACGGACCGGATCCCAAGCTGCCGGAGCCGCAACGTGGTTTGTTACCCAGCATGAAGATTGCCGAGCCGGTAGCGTGGGGTGATCAAAAACCGACAGTGCCCGAGGGTTATAGCGTCACGGCGATCGCGACCGAGTTGAAAATTCCGCGACAGACCCTGGTGCTTCCGAATGGCGACATCCTGGTGGCGGAAGGTCGTGGCGGCAGCGCGGCCAAGCTCAAGCCGAAAGATGTGATTGCCGGCTACATCAAGGCGAAAGGCAATACCCAGGTCAAAGGTGGCAATCGCCTGACATTGCTGCGCGATGCTGACGGCGACGGTCGGTACGAGGTAAAAACAGTCTTTGCCGACAACCTGAATGCCCCCTACGGCTTGGCGTTTGCCAATAACAAACTGTACGTGGCCAACCAGGATGAGTTGGTCAGCTTCGATTATCAGGACGGCCAGACGAAGGCCGGCGCCCCGCCGGTCAGCATCGCGAAGCTGCCTTCCGAGATCAATCATCATTGGACGAAGGCAATGACCATCAGTCCCGATGGGCGCTTTCTGTACGTAGGTATCGGCTCGAACAGCAATATCACCGAGCGCGGCATGGAAGCTGAACTGGACCGGGCTTTGGTATGGCAGATTGACGCTGCGACGGGCGCGCATAAGCCCTATGCGACGGGCCTGCGCAATCCGACGGCCTTGGCGATGCATCCGGAAACCGGGCAGTTGTGGTCAGTGGTCAACGAACGTGATGAGCTGGGACCGGATCTGGTGCCTGACTACCTGACCTCGGTGCGCGAAGGCGGATTCTACGGCTGGCCGTACAGCTATTGGGGGCAGAACGTCGATCCGCGGGTCAAGCCGGAAAATCCGAAGAAGGTCGCGGCCGCCATCAAGCCCGATTACAGCCTGGGGTCGCACGTCGCCGCGCTTGGATTGCACTTTTCGCTGCCGGCAATGGGTGAAAAGTATGCCAATGGCGCATTCGTTGGGGAGCACGGCAGTTGGAACCGCGAAAATCCTGTGGGCTATAAAGTGATCTTCGTGCCGTTCAACAACGGGCGTCCTGCCGGCGAGCCAGTCGACTTCGTGACTGGTTTCCGTGATGCCGACGGGAAGACGCGCGGGCGGCCAGTGGGCGTCACTGTCGACCCGCGCGGGGCCTTGATTGTCGCGGATGATTTGGCAAACACGGTGTGGAGGGTGACCCGCAATCGTTGAATCCCCCTGTATATCGCTCAACGCCAACCCGAGGGTTGGCGTTTTGTTCAAACCACGGAAACCCACTATGCATAGCGCCTCGATTACCGCCGCCCTGCTGCTCCTTGCAACAGCGCTCGCACACGCCCAGCCCGCCGGCAAAGTCTTGCAAGTCAAAATCGGCACCGTCTCGCCGCTGTCCGGTCCCAGCGCCCACGCGGGCAAGGACATCGAAAACGGCGCCCGCATGGCGATCGACGAACTCAACGCAAAGGGCATCCTGCTCGGCGGCAGCAAGGTGCAATGGGTCTTGCAGCCCGAAGACGACGCCGCCGATCCGAAGACCGGCACGGCAGTTGCGCAAAAGCTGGTTGATGCCAATGTCGCGGCCGTGGTCGGGCACCTGAATTCGGGCACGACGGTGCCGGCCTCGAAAATCTACGCGAATGCCGGGATCCCGCAAATTTCGCCGGCCGCCACCACGCCGCTCTACACCAACCAGGGTTTTAAGACAGCATTCCGCGTGGTCGCCAATGACAATTTGGTCGGGCGCACGCTGGCCACCTATTCGATCGGCACGTTGAAGGCGAAGAAGATCGCCGTGATCGACGACCGCACCGCCTTTGGCCAGGGCCTCGCCGACCAGTTCGTCAAGGGCGTCAAGGCGGCCGGTGGGGGCGCCAGCGTCGTCAGCCGCCAGTTTACCAACGACAAGGCAACTGACTTCAACGCGATCCTGACCCAGATCCGCGCGCGCGATCCGGACGTGATTTTTTATGGCGGCATGGACGCGGTGGCCGGCCCGATGCTGAAACAAATGAAGGCGCTCGGATTGCGCGCAAAACTGGTGTCGGGCGACGGCGTCTGTTCGGAAAAAATGCCGCTGCTGGCCGGCGACGCGCTGGTCGACGACAAGGTGTACTGCGTCGTGGCGGGCGGCGTCGGCGCTGCGCAGGAAGCAGGCCTGAATGCATTTACCCAGCGTTACCAGCAACGCTACAAGATCCCGCTGCAGACCTATGCGCCCTACGCCTACGATGCGGTGATGGTGTTCGCCAAGGCGATGCAGACGGCAAATTCAAGCGATCCGGCCAAGTTCCTGCCGGCGCTGGCCGCCGTCAAGCATGAGGGCGTTACCGGCAGCATCGCCTTCGATCCGAAGGGAGATTTGCACAACGCGGCAATGACGATCTATACCTTTCGCAAGGGAAAGAAAGCCAAGCTGGCAGTGCTGCGCTAACAGGCGCAGCTGGAAACGACAACGCCACCCGAAGGTGGCGTCGTTCATTCAACCGTCAAGCTCGCGGACGTGCTTCAAGCCAGCAGTTTGAGCAGCGCTTGTGCCGCCACTT
Organism: Massilia sp. CMS3.1; assembly: GCF_051262535.1. NCBI lineage: Bacteria > Pseudomonadati > Pseudomonadota > Betaproteobacteria > Burkholderiales > Oxalobacteraceae > Massilia > Massilia sp. CMS3.1. The sequence goes on from NZ_JBIMES010000008.1 coordinate 196,558, forward strand.
CCGACGATGCCGGATTCTGGCCGGTGACCAGCAAGCCATCGGTGACCGCATACGGCTGCCAGTCGCCCACTTTTGAATACATGCCACCGTTTTCCTTGAGCATATCTTCGACCAGGAAGGGGACGACCTTCGTTAGCCCGACCGCTTCTTCCTCGGTATTCGTAAAGCCGGTCACTTTCTTGCCGCTCACCAGCGGCTTGCCATCGGCAGCTTTCACATGGCGCAGCACACCCGGGGCGTGGCATACGGCCGCGACCGGCTTGCCGGCGGCGATCATGGCTTCGATCAGCGAAATCGAGGCCTGGTCGTCTGCCAGGTCCCAGAGCGGACCGTGACCGCCCGGATAGAAGACGGCGTCAAAATCGCTTGCCGACACATCGGCTAGCTTGCCGGTGGCGGCCAGCGCCGCCTGCGCTTGCGGATCGGCCTTGAAGCGATCCGTCGCTTCGGTCTGGGCATCGGGTTCATCGCTTTTCGGGTCGAGCGGCGGCTGGCCGCCCTGGGGCGACACCAGCGTCAGCTGCGCTCCGGCATCCTTGAGCGTGTAATAGGGCGCGGCGAATTCTTCGAGCCAGAAGCCGGTTTTCTTGCCGGTGTCGCCCAGCCGGTCGTGCGAGGTCAGTACCATCAGGATGTTCATGTCGGGGTTCCTTGTAATCAGTGATTGTTCATCACTGTAGCAAAGCTGCGCGTTTCGGCTCGCGCCGTAGGGAAGGAACTTCGTTGTCACAAGGCAACGCAGGCCTCAGCGTTTAGTTTCCAGGCGTAAATGCCTCGACTTGCCCATGGCTCTTCGGTAAAGTCTGAGCCGTCGCGCGTTTCTGCGCGCACCTGTCCTCCCAGGGACGGCCGGCCACTATTCGACCACGATGACGCATCAGATTCTTCAACACAGGCCGATTGCCTTGCCGGGGATCCCGATTCGATTGACTACCTGCGGGGCTTTGCGATGAGCCTGCTGCGGCACCTTGCCGTCCTGCTGTGCAGTACCGATCCCGGCCTGCACCGGATGCTGCAGTACTGGGCGGCGACCTGCATCCTGTATGTGGTCTGCATCGGCCTGTTGCTGGTGCAGGTCGAGCACAACTTGAGCAATGCCGGCGCAGCCTACGGCCTGATGACCTTTGGCGCGTACGGCGCACTGGCGTTTTATGTGCTGATCCGTACGAACGCACGCCTCAGGCTGGCGCCCGACCAGCTGGCGGTAGGGCAGGCGGTGTTCTCGCTCACTTGCGCCATCTGGGCCTACGCCATCAGCGGACCGCTGCGCGCGGCCATGCTGACCATGGCGGTCGTGATCATCGTGTTCTGCATGTTCGCGCTGCGCCCGCGCCAGACGCTCATGCTCTCTGCCTGCGCCACCCTCGGCATGGGCGCGACCATGTGGTGGCTGCAGGCGCATGACCCGGTGCGCTTTCCGCCGATGACCGAAGCCGTCACCTTCGGTTACCTCGCCGGCGCGCTGATGTCGACGGCGCTCCTGAGCGGGGAGATGAGCAAGCTGCGCTCGCGCCTGAAGCAGCAGAAGCGCGAACTGTCCGACGCACTCGACACCATCCGGGTCCTGGCGACGGTCGACGAACTCACCTCGCTGGTGAACCGCCGCCACATGAACGAAGTACTGGAGGCCGAGGAGCGGCGTCAGGGATGCGCGCTTGACACCTGCATCGCCTTGCTCGACATCGACTTCTTCAAACAGGTCAACGACCGCTATGGCCATGCCACCGGCGACGCCGTGCTGCGCTGCTTCTCGGCGGCCGCGCGCGCATCGCTGCGCGGCAGCGACGTGCTGGCGCGCTGGGGCGGCGAGGAATTCCTGCTGCTGCTGCCGGACACTGCCCCTGACGATGCGCGCGCCGCGCTGGAACGCATGGCTGAGCGCGTTCACGCAATGAAGGTGCCGGGTCTCGAGGGCGGCCACATCAGTTTCTCGGCCGGGCTGGCCACGCGCCACCTCGGTGAGCCATGCGCCGAGGTCATCAGCCGCGCCGACAGCGCGCTCTACCAGGCGAAGGAAACCGGCCGCAACCGCATCGTGCTGGCTTGATGTCAATGCGGGGCTGGCGTTCCTGCCGCCGCCCCCGCCGTCAGCGGATAGCACTGGAACGCTTCGACTGCGACCTGGACATCCATGAACTCACGGAAGGCCGCGATCCGGCCACGCCCGTAGGCAGCCCAGGCTTGCTGGACCAACTCGATATTCTGCTGCCCGTTCATGATGAGCTCCAGGCGCAAGGATTGGACTTTCAGCATGCGCCAGGCTGCGCAAGGTTCAAGGCCCGGGCGGCACCCGTCAACGCAGCCCTGGAACCAACTTCCATTGCGCAGGTCTCAACCCTGTTGGCTTCGATACGGGCTCGGTGCGTTTCGGCATGTTGGAATGGTCGGGTTGGCAGGCGGGCGCTGGATACGAGGAGTTCGAGCATGAGCCCGGGTGTGCGTGACGATACCATTCCGGTAGAACTGGAGAAGTCCTGTGCAGAGGAACCCATCCATCTGCTGGGCACGGTGCAGGGCTATGGTTTCGTGATGGTCGTCGACATCGCGCGGCGGTGCATTGTGCAAGTCTCTGCCGGCATCGTGACGCATTGGTCCGGATTGCCCGATCCTGCCGCGCTTCTCTCCAGGCCGCTGTCCGACTGGGTTGCTGCCGTGGAGGGGCCCGCTACCCTCGATATCGCGTCCTTGCCCGCATCGCATCGCGTGGTCCTGCCCTGGCGCCCCCGCTTCGAGCAGACCTGCGCCCTGCCGCCACCCCCTGCGGCCTTGCAGTGGGAATGCCTCGGCCACCGCAGCGCTGACGTGGTGGTGCTCGAATGGCTGCCCGTCAACGCCAGCGCGGACGAGTTGCAGCGGCAAAACCAGATTTTTGCCGATTTCGCGGAAGTGATTGCCCGCTTGCGCCGCGCAGAAGGGCTCGACGCATTCTTCGGCGAGTGCGTGAAGGTCATCCAGGAAGTGAGCGCTTACGACCGTGTCATGATCTACCGTTTCATGGCCGATGGATGCGGCGAGGTCGTCGCCGAACACACCGCCCAGGATGTCGAGCAAAAATACCTGGGACTGCGTTTCCCCGCCTCCGACATTCCGGCCCAGGCGCGCACGCTCTACCTGACCAACAGGCTGCGCGTGCTGGCCGATGTCGAGGCGGCGATGGATGCGCTGGTTCCCCCTCGGCTTCCAAATGGGGAAGCGCTCGACCAAAGCCACTGCATGCTGCGTGGCCTGTCCGATGTACACCTGTCGTATATGCGGAACATGGGCGTGCGCGCCACGATGAGCTTGTCGATCGTGTGCGACGGCAAGCTGTGGGGGCTGATCGCCTGTCATCACCACCACCCCAGGACGCCGCCGCACCAGATCAGGGACGGCATGCGCCAGATCGCTGAACTGCTGGCGGAAATCGCCAACATGCGCATCGATGCCTTGAGCCATCTGGAAGCGGTAGGCCAGCGCCTGACACTCGACCGTTTGCTGAACCAGTTTCATCAAGCCTTGATCCTGGATGGCGACATTCCCGCGGTACTCGAATTATGGCTGCCCCAGCTGTTGTCGGCATTCGGCGCGAGCGCGCTGGGCGTGCAGATCGGTACGCTCTCCTGTGTCGCGGGACCCGGAAAACGCCAGGGCTCGACCCACCAGATACTCGACGAGGTCGGGTCGCGGCTGAACATCCAGGACCCCGTCCCGCATGTCCACATGTGGGACGATCTGCTGACGTCCAAAAAACATTCGCTCCTGTTTCTGCCGGAAGCAGCAGGCCTGTTGCTGGCGCAACGCCATGACGAAGACATCATTTTTTGCTTCATGACGCGCCAGGAAGTGGTGCAGCAAGTGCGCTGGGGCGGTGAACCGGTCAAGGACCTGGTCGCCCTTCCCAACGGCCGGATTCGGCTCGAGCCGCGCCGCTCCTTCGCCGTCTGGCAGCAGTCGGTGCAGGGCCATTCGACTCCCTGGCAGCCGACGGATGCCGAAGCCTTGCAGAACCTGCTGCGGATTTTGAGCGAGGTGAACAAGCTGCAAGTGAACCGCAAGATGCAGGAGACCCTGCACTGGCGTGCCCACCACGATCATCTGACCGGCCTGTATAACCGCCGGGCCATGGAGGATGAGGTAGCACGGCGCCTGGACGATGGCCAGTACAACACCGCGCTCATGCTGCTCGACCTGGACCATTTCAAGAAGATCAACGACACCTACGGCCATGAAACGGGCGACCTGGTGCTGCAACAGTTGAGCCTGAGACTGAAGGCGGTGATGCGGGAATTCGACCTGCTGGCGCGCCTGGGTGGGGACGAATTCATGCTGCTGTTGCAGATCCCGCATCCGAATGCCGCCACGGCCCTGACCTTTGCCGAGCGTCTGCACCAGTCGGTCGCCGCGCCGTTCGACATCAAGGGACAACAGTTTCGCCTGGGGGTTTCCGTGGGCATCGCGATCCCACCCGGACACGGCCGGACAGTGAGCGAATTGCTGCGCCACGCCGACCTGGCGCTCTACCAGGCCAAGTCGCAGGGGCGCGGGCGCAGCGTGATGTTCGAGCTGGACATGGCGGCGAACCAGCGCGACATTTACCTGATCGAGCGCGACCTGGACGAGGCAGTCGAGCGCAATCAGTTGTCGCTGGTGTTTCAACCCAAGGTCGATCTCACCAGCCGTAAAGTGGTCGGCCTCGAGGCGCTGGTCCGATGGAATCACCCGACCCGCGGGCAAAGCAGCCCCGGCACGTTCATTCCGATCGCCGAGAACAGCGACCAGATCATCCGCATCGACCGCTGGGTGATGCGCAGTGCGATCGCGGAGCAGGCCAGGTGGCGCACTCACGGATTGACGGAGCTGCCGATCGCGATCAACCTGTCGATCGCCGATATCCTGTCGCCCAACCTGGTCACCTACCTGAGCGATTTATTGGCGGAATACCAGGTGCCGGCGGCCGCCCTGGAAATCGAGGTGACCGAGTCCTGCTTCATGCGCGAACTCGGCGAGACCCAGAGCGTCTTGCGGGCCCTGAACGAGAGCGGCATTTCCACCGCGCTGGACGATTTCGGCACGGGCTTCTCCTCGCTGAGTTACCTGCGCCAGTTGCCCCTGCAGTGTCTCAAGATCGATCAGTCCTTCACCCGCACCATGCTGCAGGATCCGAATGCGGAGAAGCTGACCCAGGCGATCGTCGCGATGGGGATCGCGTTGAAAATGACCATCGTGGCCGAAGGGGTGGAAACCAGGGAGCAGATGAATTGGCTGCTCGCCCATGGCTGCCACATCGGCCAGGGATATTACTTCAGTCCACCCGTACCGCCGGAAGACGTGCAGCAAGTGATCGAACGCCTGGAAATACGCTTGAGCGCCTGAGTTCGTTCAGGCCGCCAGCACCGGGGCCACGCCCAGCCTGGTGAGCACCTGGTCCAGTGGCTGCGGGCGCGCGAACAGGTAGCCCTGCATGGACGGGCAGCCGTTGGCAGCCAGGAAATCGGCCTGCGCGCGCGTCTCGACGCCTTCGGCCACGACGCGCAGGCGCAGGTGCGCGGCCATCGCCAGGATCGAGCAGACGATGGCGTCGCCATCGGCGCCGTCCGGCGTATCGCGAATAAAACTTTTGTCGATCTTCAGTTCGTACAGCGGCATGCGTTTCAGGTAACCCAGGTTCGAATAGCCGGTGCCGAAATCGTCGATCGAAAAGCGGATCCCGGTCGCGGCCAGCGCATGCATGCGGGCGATCGTCGCATCGCGGTCCTTGATCAGGAGGCCCTCGGTCAGTTCCAGGATCAGCCCATTGGCGGGCACCCCGGTCTGCGCCAGCACGGTGCCGACTTGCTCCACGAAATCGGCCTGGCCGAATTGCAATGGGCTGACGTTCACCGACAGCGGCATCGGGTGGCCTGCCGCGTCCAGGCGCAGCCAGGCCAGGCAGGTCTGGTGCAGGGCCCATTGTCCCAGCCGCACGATGAGGCCGCTCGCTTCGGCGATCGGGATGAACACGTCCGGCGGCACGAAGCGGCCATCGGCGCGTTGCCAGCGCATCAGCGTTTCCGCCCCAATCGGCGTGCCGGCGGCATCGCATTGCAGTTGCAGGTGCATCGCCAGTTCGCCGCGTTCGATGGCGCCGGCCAGCTCGCGTTCCAGGGTCAGGCGCTGCTCGACCTCGGCGCGCATGGTCGCTTCGAACAGGACGACGCCGTTGCGGCCGCGCGCCTTGGCGTGGTACATCGCGGTGTCCGCCTCGCGCAGCAGGTCGTGCGCGCTTTGTCCGGAAGGGGGCAGCAGCGTCACGCCCAGGCTGGCCGACGCGTTGTAACGGTTGCCATCCACCTCGACCGCGTCAAGCAGCGCATGGCGCAAGCCCTCGGCGCGCGCGAGTGCGGCCGTCATGGCGCTCCCGATGTCATGGCCGATGCGCGGCAGCAGCACGACAAACTCGTCGCCGCCGATGCGCGCCACCGTGTCGTCGCCCTGCATCAGGTTCGACAGGCGCCCGGCCACACTGCGCAGCAGGGCGTCGCCGGTCGCGTGGCCTCTGGCGTCGTTCACGTATTTGAAATGGTCGAGGTCGATGAAGACGACGGCGCCCCAGTCCTGCCCGGCCTGTGCCTCGGCCAGCAGCACGTCGAGCCGCTCGGTCAGGAAGCGCCGGTTCGGCAGGTCGGTCAGCACGTCGTAATACGCAAGCCGGTGAATCGCTGTGGCCGCTTTCTTGCGTTCGCCGATGTCGCGCGCGACGATGACCCAGTGAGTATGGGCGCCGCTTTCGTCGAGAAAGGGCACGATCTCGATGTCGATCCAGCAACGCGTGCCGGCGCTGGTATAGGCCACGATCTCGGCGCTGGCCGCTTCGCCGCGGCGCATGGCGTCGACCAGCCGCGCCACCACGGCCGGGTCGGTCTCGGCGCCGCTGAACATCATCATGCCGCGTCCGAGCACCGCTTCGCGGGCATAGCCGGTGCCTCGCACAAAGGCGTCGTTGGCGAAGATGATCGGCCAGCGCACGTCAGGCGTACCGGTCGTCGCCGCGATCAGGACCATGTCGTTGAGCTGGGCAACGGCGGCGGCGCTCAGGCGCAAGGTGGTGTTCAGGCTGTGCAAGGCGTCCTTGCCTTCCTCGAGCGACTGCGCGACACCGTGCAGGTCGCCCAGCGAGGTTGCCAGCTTCTGCAGCAGGGTGCTGCAGGAGACCGTGATCAGGGCGCCGATGAACATGAAATTGAGCGCAATGATCAGCGAGGGCACGAAGGAGTGATCGGCCGGGACACCGACCGCCGATTTGACATGGCCGCCGACGGAGAGGCCGAGGATCAGCAAGCCGCTGATGGCGAGCGCGCCGAGCGCCGGACGCGGTCCCAGCAGCACTGCCGCGAACACGGGCGGCGCGATCAGGTAGATCTGAGCGACCTGGCCGACGTTCACCAGCATGCCCGCCGAGACCAGAAACATGATCGTGATGAAATTGAATACGCGGACCCGGTAAGACCAGCCGCGCAGGCGCCAGACCGCGCACAGCCAGCCGATGGCGATGATGTCGACAACGATCAGCGACCACAGCCCTTGCTTGGCAGCGAGGGCAATGCTGGGAATGGCCGTGCCGACGCCGAGCACGAGCACGATCGTCAGCAGACGGGAAAAAATATGAGCGCGCCAATGCGCAATGTCGGTGAGAGGTGCCACGCAATACCTTGGGTAGCAGCAGCGGCGCCTTGCAACTTGGCACCATTAATTGCTGCAACGCACGACTATAGCGGAATGAAACACGGCTGTCCCGCCGTTACCGCGCTGGTGTTGCATAACGGCATCGTGAAAAAAACATTACACCCGGCAGGTGGACCCGGCGCGTACTTGGGCGCTTAGTCGCCCTTGCAGATCGCCGCTTCGCTCTGTCCCCGGGTCCAGCATGCCGCCCCGAGTGTTGGCGCCGGACGCGGCGTTCCCTCTTGATCGATGCTCACAGGAAAAGTGCGCCACGCGCGAGCGCCCCGGCGATCCAGCTCGAGGCGCAGAATCCACCCGGTATTGTTGTCCGCATCGCTGAAACCATCGAACAGAAAATTACCCAGGCTGTAGATGATGGGCTTGCCACGATATTGCTCGACATCCTGGGTGACGTGCGGATGCCCGCCCACCACGGCATCGGCGCCGGCATCGATCATCACCCGCGCCAGCTGGCGCTGGCGTTCGCTTGCCAGGGGTTCGTGCTCCCAGCCCCAGTGCATGACCGGAATGACCAGGTCGGCACGGTGAGTACTGCGTGCAGTGACGATATCGAGGCGCACCTGCTCGTCCTCGCTCCAGGCGATGCCGGGCTTGTCGGCATCGGCTTCGAAACTGCGCGGAAAAAATTCGTTATAACTGAGCAGCGCTACGCGCAGGCCCTTGCGCTCGATGATCAGGGGGCGGTGGGCCGCAGCGAGCGTGCGTCCACCGCCGAAATAGGCAATTCCCTGCTTATCAAGGCGATCGAGCATTTCGCGGAAGGCACCCGGGCCAAAGTCGCCCGAGTGGTTGTTGGCCAGCGCGAGCGCGTCGAAATGACGCTTCAGTACCGGCAAGGTGCGCGGGTGCGCGCGAAAGGTAAAGGGCTTGTCCGGTACCGCCGTGCCCCCGGTGGCCACCACGCACTCGAGGTTGCCGACACGAATGTCGGCGGCATCGAGAATGGACGCCGTCGGCGCGAATGGATCGCGCCCGCTCCTGATGACTTTGCCCGGCGTGTCGTCCAGCAGGATGTCGCCGACAAAGGCGATCGAGACAACCGGTTCCTCCTGTCGCGCCTGCGCCGCTGCGCCGCCTGCCAGGAGCATCACCAGTCCGGCCAATGTGCAAGCAAAACGGCTGGTCATGACCTCGCCTCCAGCAGGGCGCAGCCATACTGGAGTTCGCGCTCCAGCCGGGGCGCGTACACATGGTTGATTCCGGTGAGCGCGGCGGGCCGCGTGTCGTGGCTGACTTCAGGGGCCAGGTAGTTCGTTGCGTGAATCAGCATCGGCTCGCGTTTGGTGGTGACGTAGACATACAGCTTGATGTACTCGACACGCGTGGCCGTGCCCACGACAACAGCCTTGAAGCGGAAGTGGTCGTTGATATCGATCGGGGCGACGCTGTAGGGATCGGTGACCGGACTGAACTCCAGGGTCCGGGTGGTGCCGCTTCCTTCGACCTGGCAGCGCAATAGCGGCGCGGCGCGCAGGTCGGTCGATAGCAGGCCGCCAGCGAAGAGGCCGATGGCGCAGGCTGCGCGCAGGGCGCTGCTGGAGCGGCGCGGTGATGCATTGCTGGCGCGGGGAGGGTGGAGGTTCATTCCTGCTGTATGGGTAGGCGTGTGTGGGTGGCCGGATAGTACTTGATCTGCATGAGCAAAAACCATCTATCAAGCGCGTTTTTTTCTCTACTTCCCGCCCCCGACGGCAGGAGTCCTGAAGTGTTGCGTAACTTCAACTATTTAATACCTCACCCCACGTACATTGCTCTTTGTTACTTTCCTCCCGGAACTTCCAATGTTAATCAACGCTGCCGCACTGCTCACGAAGACCAGGCTGGTGTTCGCGGCGCTGTTCGTGGTGCTGAGCCTGGTCCTGCCGCTGACTGATCCAGACTACTTCTGGCACTTGAAAGCGGGCGAATACATCGTCACCCATCGCGCGCTGCCCGCAGGCGACATCTTTTCCTTTACGCACGCCGGCCAGCCCTGGGTACTGCACGAGTGGCTGTTCGAGGTGGTGTTGTTCGCAGCGTTTGCAAGCTGGGGGGCGTTCGGCGTCAAACTGCTGGCGGCGCTGTTCATCGTGGCCACGCTCGGCGTGACGTTTGCCCTGACGCGGCGGATGGGACAATCGCCATTCGTCGCATTCGTCCTCGTCATGTGCGGCGGCTTCGTGTTTGCCAGCGGCTGGGCGCCGCGCCCGCAACTGGTGACGTATCTGTTGTTTGCCCTGTTCCTGTCGATCCTTCTGCACTACAAATATGACAACGCCCGGCGCCCCCTGTTCGTGCTCCCGCTGCTGATGGTGGTGTGGGTGAACGCCCACGGCGGCTACGTGATCGGAATCGCGCTCACTTTCCTGTTCACCGGCGCCGAATGGCTCAATGACTGGTCCGGCACAGGGCGCCTGCCCGCGCAGAAGAAACGCCTGGTTGAACTGACCCTGATTGCCGTCGCCACCCTGCTTGCCAGCCTGGTGAATCCCGAATTCGTCGGGCACTGGTTGTATCCGTTCCAGGTCCTCGGGATGGAGGCGAACGGGGCGATCCAGGAATGGCAGAGTCCGAATTTTCACGACATCAGTCCCAGGATCTATTTGCTGCTGTGCGGCTTGTTCTTTCTTTCGTACATCTACGCAAGGCCCCGGGCCGATATCACCGAACTCTTGATTCCGGGATTTTTCCTGTTCAACGGGTTCGTCTCGGTCCGGCACATTCCGCTTGCGGTACTGACTGTCCTGCCTTTCATCGCACTCGCGCTCGCGCGCGGCAGTACGGCAGCCTGCGCCGCCAGGTGGCACGGCTCCAGGCTCGGGCGCAGGCACGCCAGCGCGGCCGGGAGCGGCAAGCAACTGGGCCAGGCGGCGGAAGGAATACTCAATTGGATCATGCTGCTTGCCATCGTCATTGGGCTGTCGCTCTACGAGCCGCTGCTGCGTGCCAAGGCGGCAAAGCAGGCTGAACGGCTGCCGGCCGCGGCGGCGGACTATGTGATCGCCAATGCGATTCAGGGAAATATGTTCAACGTCTACGGCGACGGAGGCTATCTGATCTATCGGCTCGGGCCGGAGCGCAAGATTTTCATTGACGGCCGTGTCGATGTATATGGCGACAAATTCTTCAAGGATTACAACGATATGTACTTCGGCACGGCCGACTGGAAAGAAAAATTCGACCGGCTCGCGATCGACTTCGCCATCCTCGACAAGGACGCGCCGATCCGGCAGTTGCTGCTGGCCGGCGGCAGTTTCAAGGAAGCCTTCCGCGACAAGCGGTATTCCGTGCTGTTGCGTACCGTCCCGCGCCAGCCGGCCCTGCTGAGCAGGTCGGGTCACTAGGAGAAGCCATGGCTTCCGACACTGAACTGGTCGCGCTGCAGGAAACGCTGTACCGATCGAGCAATCCGACCCGTCGCTGGCTGCACTGCACCAGGCGCGACTGGATCGTCGACGCCTTGCGCCGTCATGCGCCGGCCAAGCCTGCGCGTGCCCTGGAGGTCGGCCCCGGGTCCTGCATCTACCTGCCGGTGCTGGCGCGCCTGTTCGACGAAGTGGTGGCTACCGACATCGAAACTGCCTTCCTGAAGCACGCTGCGCCTTTGCGGCACAGCCTGCCCAACTTGCAACTGGCACGCGATAACATCTGCGACTCGGCGCTGCCGCCGGCGAGCTTCGACCTCATCCTCTGCACCGAGGTGGTCGAACACATCGCCGATTCGGCCGCGGCGCTGCGCGGCATGCGCCGCCTGCTGCGGCCGGATGGCGTGCTGGTGCTGTCGACCCCACAGCGCTACAGTCCGCTTGAACAGACCGCCAGGATCGCGTTTCTTCCCGGCGTCATCGAGCTGGTGCGGCGCATCTACAAGGAGCCGGTGCTTGAAACCGGCCATATCAATCTGATGACGGCGCGCAGGGTGCAGCGTCAGCTGCGGGGCGCCGGATTCGCGCTGCGCGAGCAGCATCAGTCGGGCATGTACCTGCCGCTGCTTGCCGAGTTTGGCGGCGCGACCGCTTTGCGGCTGGAGCAATGGCTGGAGCGCCAGCTGCGCGGAACGGTCGGTGCCGGCCTGTTATGGACGCAGTACTACATTGCCAGCGCGGCATAGCGATGAACGCCGCGCTGGCCAGGTTCGCGCTGGTGGGCCTGGCCGGTAGCCTGGTCTATTTCACACTGCTCTGGAGCATGGTGGACTTGCTGCACTGGCCAGTCATTCCGGCAAGCTGCTCTGCATTCCTGCTGGTGGTCGCCGAAAATTACCTGTTGCACCGCGCCTGGACTTTTCACAGCACGGCCCCGCATAGCCAGGCGCTGCCGGGATTCGTTCTGGTCAGCGTAGCCGGTTGCTGCGTCAACGGAGTCGTCATGGCGCTTGGCGTGGAGTGGCTCGGACTGAACTACCTGGCGGTTCAGCTGGTGGCGATCGGCACGGTGGTAGCGTGCAATTTCGTCGGCGCACAGCGGATTTTCAGGGCGCGGCGGACGTTTTCTCACGGAAAGGACACGGCATGATTCGGGATGCGATTCGGGAAACACTGAGGAGCCATGACACCAGGCGATCGCTGTCGGTCGTTGTGCCGGTCTATAACGAACAGGAAGTCCTGCCCGAATTCCACCGGCGCGTGTGCGCGGTACTCGCCACGCTCGACATGAACAGCGAGATCATCTACGTCAACGACGGCAGTAGCGATGGAACGATCGATGTCATCCACGCGCTCGATGCGCAGGGAGCGCGCGTGCAACTGGTCGATCTGAGCCGCAATTTCGGCAAGGAGATCGCTCTCACCGCTGGCCTCGACCATGCCGACAGCGACGCCGTCATCGTCATCGACGCCGACCTGCAGGACCCGCCGGAACTGATCCCCGAACTGGTCAGCCACTGGCTGGACGGCTACGATGTGGTGTATGCCAAGCGCACGCAGCGCGATGGCGAAGGTGTGGTCAAGCGGGCGACGGCATTCCTGTTTTACCGCCTGATACAGAAGATGAGCCGGGTCGCGATCCCGGAAGACACCGGTGATTTTCGTCTGCTGAGCAGGCGTGCGGTCGACGCGATCAAACAGCTGCGCGAGCAGCACCGCTTCATGAAGGGCCTGTTTGCCTGGATCGGCTATCCGCAAAAGGCCGTGCCGTACCGGCGCGCGGGGCGCTTCGCCGGCACCACCAAATGGAATTACTGGAAGCTGTGGAATTTCGCGCTCGAAGGCATCACCTCGTTTACCGGCGGCCCGCTGAAGGTGGCCACCTACGTCGGCCTGGCAAGCGCCCTGGGCGCCTTCACCTACGGTGCCTATTTCGCCGTGCGCACCCTCTTGTATGGCAATCCCGTCCCCGGCTATCCATCCCTCATCGTGATCGTCCTGTTCCTCGGCGGCATACAACTGCTCAGCATTGGCATCATCGGCGAATACCTGGCGCGTATGTTCGACGAAAGCAAGAAGCGGCCGCTGTATTTTCTCAAGACGGGCCGTAGCGCGCCGCGCTTCGGGCTTGCCGCGCCCGTGGCGGTGTCAGCGCTCGAGCAACAGGGCGAATGCGCGGAGGGGTGAAAGCGGTCAGGGAGTAAATCCCGCCTGCCGGTTGCAGCGGAAACAACAACGCCACCCGAAGGTGGCGTTGTTGTTTCCAATGACGGCCGATTCCAGGTCTTAGAACTGGTTCATCGTGTTGTGCTTGCCGGATGCTTTCAGGGCGGCGTCGCCACTGAAGTATTCCTTGTGATCGTCGCCGATGTCCGAACCCGACATGTTCTGGTGCTTGACGCAAGCGATACCCTGACGGATTTCCTTGCGTTGAACGCCCGCGACATAGCCCAGCATGCCCTGGTCGCCGAAGTATTCCTTGGCCAGGTTATCCGTCGACAGTGCCGCCGTATGGTAAGTCGGCAGCGTGATGAGATGATGGAAAATACCGGCTTCGCGCGCCGCGTCGGCCTGGAAGGTGCGGATTTTTTCATCTGCGGCGATCGCAAGTTCGGTGGCGTCGTAGTCGATGCTCATCAGTTGCGTGCGATCGTAGGCCGACACATCTTTGCCTTCGCTCTTCATCTGGTCGAAGATCTGCTGGCGGAAGTTCAGGGTCCAGTTGAACGATGGACTGTTGTTGTACACCAATTTTGCATTCGGAATGACCTTGCGGATCTCGCGCACCATGCCGCCGATTTGGGCAATATGCGGCTTTTCGGTTTCGATCCACAGCAGGTCGGCGCCGTTTTGCAGCGACGTGATGGAATCCAACACGCAACGCGCTTCGCCCGTGTCTGGGCGGAACTGGAACAAGTTGCTCGCCAAACGCTTTGGACGCAGCAGCTTGCCGTCGCGCTTGAGGACGACATCGCCATTGCCCATCGCGTCCAGCGACACTTCTTCCACGTCCAGGAAGGAGTTGTACTGATCGCCCAGGTCGCCTGGCTCGCGGGTGACGGCGATCTGTTTGGTCAGGCCGGCGCCCAGCGAGTCGGTACGTGCAACGATCAGGCCGTCATCCACGCCGAGCTCGAGGAACGCGTAACGGATAGCACGAATTTTGGCGAGGAAGTCTTCATGCGGAACCGTGACTTTGCCGTCCTGGTGGCCGCACTGCTTTTCATCGGACACCTGGTTCTCGATCTGGATGCAGCAAGCGCCCGCCTCGATCATCTGCTTGGCCATCAGGTAGGTGGCTTCAGCATTGCCGAAACCTGCATCGATGTCCGCGATGATAGGCACGACGTGGGTAATGTGATTGTCGATCTTTTCCTGGATCGCTGCCTTGGCGGCGCCGTCGGCCGCGTCCAGCTGGCGGAACAAACCGCCCAGTTCGCGCGCATCGGCTTGACGCAGGAAGGTGTACAGCTCGCGGATCAGGTCGGCAACGGCTGTCTTCTCGTGCATGGACTGGTCAGGCAGGGGGCCGAACTCCGAACGCAGGGCGGCGATCATCCAGCCGGACAGGTAGAGGTAGCGGCGATCGGTGCTGTTGAAATGCTTCTTGATCGAAATCATCTTCTGCTGACCGATGAATCCATGCCAGCAACCGAGCGACTGGGTGTATTTCGACGAATCGGCGTCGTAGTTCGCCATGTCGTCACGCATGATCTTCGCCGTATATTTGGCGATATCGAGACCCGTTTTGAAGCGGTTCTGAGCACGCATGCGTGCAGCGGACTCAGGGTTGATGGCGTTCCAGGCACTGCCTTCCTTGTCCTTGAGTGCAGCGATGGCTTGGATATCGTCTTGATACTGTGACATGTAAATCTCCCGGGAATAAGCAAATAAAAAATCATACCGTTTCAAAGCTGGGGCCGCCTTGGCCCGAACGGCGAGGCGGCCACACAAAGCGCAACGACCTGTACAAATCATACGCGATCTATCTGGCTTCGTCATGTCTTATATAAGACATATGACTTAGATAATTGTAAGAATAAACAAAGGCTTGCAAATAGTTTTTCATGATGTGGAATCAATTTTCGGAAAATGGAACGGCCTTCCCTTTGTTGTTCACGGTCTGATCCACATTGTGAAATGCTGTTCCAGCAGTGGGAATGGTGTGCCAGTCCGCAGCAGCCCTAACTTTTCGGTTTTGCCGGGTAAAGATCGTGCTAACCTCAGCGCAGGCGATATTATTCTGATAATTCTTAAAGGATCGACATGGCTATTTCCGCTCTCTACACGATGAAGAAATGCAGCCTGGCGATTGCCGCCGCGCTGATGTTGAACGGTCCGGCGCTGGCTGCAGGGCCACTCAACAAGGACCTGCTCGACCGGGCGACGCAGGCCAAGCCCGAGGTGCTCAAGCTGTTGGAAAACCTGGTCAACATCGATTCCGGAACCGGCAGCGAAAAAGGCCTGGACCTGGTCGGCGCCATGGTCGCTGACGAAGCGAAAAAACTGGGCATGCGTGTGGAGTTTTCGTCGGCCGCGCCTGCCGCCGGGAAAAACCTGGTAGCCACCCTGCAGGGGAAGGGTAAAGCAAACATCCTGCTGATGGCCCACATGGATACGGTCTTCGCCGACGGTACGGCTGCGGCGCGGCCGTTTCGCATCCAGGGCGAGCGTGCCTACGGCCCGGGCGTGGTCGACGACAAGGGCGGCATTGTCACGGCGCTGTTCGCCATCAAACTGCTGCAGCAGATGAAATTCACCGATTTCAAACAGATTACCTTGCTCGTCAACACGAATGAGGAGACGTTCTCAAAAGGGACCTTTCCCCTGATCGAGTCGCTGGCAAAACAGCACGACGTCACGCTGAGCATGGAGTCGGGGCGTGCCGCCGATGGCCTGGTGGTCTGGCGTAAAGGAACGGCTGACCTGCTCATTGACGTCAAAGGCAAGTCCTCGCACGCCGGCGTGGCGCCCGAGGCCGGCCGCAACGCGGCGATGGAAGCGGCGCACCAAATGCTGCAGATGGCCAAATTGGGCGACAGCGCCAAGCTCACCACCGTCAATTTCACCGTCATCAAGTCGGGCGAGCGTGCGAACGTGATTCCCAACGTGGCCACCGTGCGCGGAGATATGCGCGCCACTGACCTGAGCGAGTTTGATCGGGTGGAGAAGGAAATGGCGCGCATGGCGGGCACGACATCGATTCCCGGTACCGAGGTCAAGAGCAGCCTGGTGCGCGGCATGGCGCCGATGCCGGTCACGCCGCGCACCGAGGCGCTGGCCGCGCGTGCGCAAGCCATCTATGGCGAACTCGGTCTCAAGCTCACGATGGAAGGATCGGGCGGCGCCGCCGACGCCAATTTCGCCAGCGGTGTCGGCGCGGCTGCGCTCGATGGGTTCGGCATCGTCGGCGGCGCGATTCATTCCGAGGAAGAGTACGCGGAACTGAACAGCATCGCCCCGCGCCTGTATTTGTTGACGCGCATGATCATGGATGTCAGCACCAAACCGCTGGGGCGATAAGACAGCCATGAAGATGTTCGATCGCGCCAGCACCCGGCAGGCGCTGCCGTTTGACGCCTTGATCGACGCGATCGCACGCATGTTCGTCAGTGGCTGCCAGGTGCCGCCGCGTCATGTCCACACGGTCGGCGACGCCAAGGGCGCAGAAGGCACCGTGCTCATCATGCCGGCGTGGCATGGCAATTACATGGGTATCAAGACCGTCAACATCTTTCCCGGCAACGCCGCAGTTGGTCTGCCGGGCTTGTTTTCCACCTATATCCTGTACAGCGCCGCGACCGGAGAGCCCCTGGCCCAGATGGATGGCAACGAGATCACATCGCGCCGCACCGCTGCCTCGTCTGCGCTGGCGGCGCGCTATCTGGCGCGGGGCGACGCACGGCGCCTTGTCGTCGCCGGTTCCGGGCGCGTTGCCAGCCTGATTCCAGAGGCGTACCGGGCAGTGCTGCCGATCGAGGACATCACGGTATGGAGCCGCAACCATGAGGCAGCGCGCCGCCTGGCTGGTCAGCTCAGCCTGACAGGATGCAGCGTGGTGGCCAGCGCCGACCTCGCGCACGCTGTCGGCCTGGCCGACGTGGTGTCCTGCGCGACGCTGGCGACAGAACCAATCATTTACGGGCAGTGGCTTGCGGCGGGGAGCCATCTCGACCTGATCGGTGGATTTACGCCAACCATGCGCGAAGCGGACGATGCCTGTTTTGCCGGCAGCCGCTTGTATGTCGACACCCTGGAGGCCTTGCAAAAATCGGGCGACCTGCTGGGCCCGATGTCGCGCGGGGTATTTGCCCCGCAGGATGTCGCCGGCACACTGGAATCGTTATGCCGCACGCAGGCCGGCAGGCGGGAAGGGGAGCAGGTACGCAGCGTCTTCAAGTCGGTCGGTACCGCGCTGGAAGACCTGGCCGCCGCGATCCTGGTGTACGAACAATAGAACGCCGAAATAAATTGAATTATTTTCTTGGCTGGCGAAATGCATGCAGCGCGCATTTTAATTGGTGGCAATTGATATTCATTATCGACGTCATTGCATATATCCCTGCACGGTAACGCTATTGCAGCGATAAGGATTGTCAATCGCACACTGAAGCTAAAGTTTTATAATCTGCCGAGCAATCCGCTAATTTTTACTATAACAGGAGCTCGCTATGGATACAGTACAAAACGAAGGGAAGTGCCCGTTTAGTGCGGCTGCAGGCGTCGGAACAACGAACCGTGACTGGTGGCCGCAGCAATTACGCCTGGATCTGCTCCATCAGCATTCGTCCAAATCGAATCCAATGGGACCAGATTTCGATTACGCTGAGGCATTCAAAAGCCTCGATCTGGCAGCCGTAAAACAGGATCTCACTGCCTTGATGACCGATTCGCAGGAGTGGTGGCCTGCGGACTTCGGGCACTATGGAGGCCTGTTCGTGCGCATGGCGTGGCACAGTGCCGGTACCTACCGCATCGGCGATGGGCGCGGTGGCGCCGGTCGCGGCCAGCAGCGTTTCGCGCCGCTCAACAGCTGGCCCGATAATGTGAGCCTGGACAAGGCCCGCCGTCTTCTGTGGCCGATCAAGCAAAAATATGGTGAGAAGATTTCGTGGGCCGATTTACTTATCTTGACGGGTAATGTTGCTCTGGAAAGCATGGGGTTCAAGACCCTGGGCTTCGGGGGTGGCCGTCCGGATGTGTGGGAGCCGGACCATGATGTGTATTGGGGCCGCGAGACCAAGTGGCTCGGCGGCGACATCCGCTATTCGCAAGGTTCGCCCGGCGTCGAAGGGCACGGCGTGATCTCGAAGGACGATGACAGCGAAGTGCCTCACTCGCGTGACCTCGAGAATCCATTGGCTGCCGTCCAAATGGGCTTGATCTACGTCAATCCTGAAGGCCCGGACGGCAAGCCCGATCCCCTTGCCGCCGCGATCGACATTCGCGAAACATTCTCACGCATGGCGATGAACGATGAGGAGACGGTGGCGCTGATTGCCGGCGGGCACAGTTTTGGTAAAACCCACGGCGCGGGCCCAACCGAGCACGTTGCCGAAGAGCCGGAGGCAGCGGGTATCGAGGCCCAGGGTTTTGGCTGGCACAACAGCTTCGGTACCGGCAAGGGCCGCGACACCATCACCAGCGGCCTGGAAGTGACCTGGACGACCACGCCTACGCAGTGGAGCAATAATTACCTCGAGAATCTGTTCGGATTTGAATGGGAACTCACGAAAAGTCCCGCCGGTGCGCAACAATGGGTGGCCAAAGGTGGCGATGGACTGATCCCGGATGCACACGATCCGTCCCGGCGGCATCGTCCGACGATGCTGACGACGGATATTGCGCTTCGCGTCGACCCTGAATACGAAAAAATTTCGCGGCGCTTCCTGGAAAACCCCGAGCAGCTGGCCGATGCCTTCGCGCGGGCCTGGTTCAAGCTGACCCATCGTGACATGGGGCCGCGTGCGCGCTATCTCGGGCCCGAGGTGCCGGCCGAGGTATTTATTTGGCAAGACCCGGTTCCCGCAGTCGACCATGCGCTCGTCGATGCGCAGGATATCGCCGCTCTGAAGAGCAAGGTGCTGGCCTCGGGCTTGACGGTGCCCGAGCTGGTGTCGACGGCGTGGGCGTCGGCATCCACCTTCCGCGGCTCCGACAAGCGCGGCGGTGCCAACGGCGCGCGCATTCGCCTGGCGCCGCAAAAGGATTGGGCCGTCAATCAGCCGGCCCAGTTGGCCAGGGTGCTCGAGGTGCTGGAACGGATTTCTCACGAATTCAATGCGGCTCAGTCCGGTGGCAAGAAAGTGTCGATCGCCGACTTGATCGTGCTGGCCGGTAACGCCGGTGTCGAGCAAGCGGCCAGGAATGCCGGGCACGAACTCGAGCTCCCTTTCGCTCCCGGGCGCATGGATGCCTCGCAGGAGCAGACCGACGAGCTGGCGTTTATCCCGCTCGAACCGATCGCGGACGGCTTCCGGAATTACCAGAAGACGCGCTACAGTGTGCCGGCAGAGGCACTGCTGATCGACAGGGCCCAACTGCTGACCTTGACGGCCCCGGAGATGACGGTACTGATCGGCGGCCTGCGGATGCTGGGCGTACATGCCGGCCAGACGCCAGAGGACGTCCTGACCGACCGGCCTGGCACCTTGAGCAACGACTATTTCGTCAATCTGCTCGACATGGGCACACAGTGGCAGAGCGCATCGAACGCTCGGGATCAGTTCACAGGGCGTGACCGCAAGACGGGCGAAGAAAAGTGGACGGCTTCGCGTGTCGACCTGATCTTTGGCTCGAACGCCCAGTTGCGCGCCGTATCCGAGGTGTATGCTGCCGCCGACGCGGGGAACAAGTTTGTCGAGGATTTCGGCGCCGCCTGGACGAAGGTGATGAACCTCGACCGTTTCGACCTCGCGTAACGGAGCGCTGCTCCCGACAACCGTGTCCTTCAACGCAAAAAACGCCAACCTGCATGGGTTGGCGTTTTTGTTTAAACCACGGCGCTATGAACAGGCTACCAGGCCGGGTCCGTGGAGTGCGGCAAGTGCAGGCCTGGAGAAAATGCGCGATCGGGCCTGTCGTCCGCGTGCGAGAGAGCGTCGGCAACCTTGCCGCGCTCACCGCCAAGGGCGCTCAGAATCAATTGCACGGTCTGTGCAGGGGCATCCCAGTGCGGAAAATGGCCGCAACGATCGAACCAGTGCAGCTGCGCATCCGGGAACAAGGCTAGCGCGCGCGCGGCCTGACGTGGGAAGCAGACCCGGTCACGTTTTCCCCAGCCAATGACGAGCGGATGCGCGATGGTGTTGCGCGCTGCCCCTTGCTGTTCTTCTCCGTAGGCGAGCTGGGCCAGAAGTTCGTCGAAAGCGTGTGACGCGACATAGCTGCACAATTCATCGCTCACGACCTCCGGTGCCAGCTTGGTCGGCCGGGCGGAAAATTGTGCAAGCAACAAGGCGCGACCAAGCGGGCTGGCGCAGACAGCCGGCAATACCGGGCGCAGCAGCCGCAGCAGCCGGATCGACAGGTAGATCGAGCTGAAAAACGCATGACGCTCCCACCCCCGCCAGAAACCGCCTGGATTGAGCGATACCACACCGCCCACGATCCCACCGCGGCGCGCCAGCTCCAGCACCAGCCGCGCGCCCATCGAACTGCCGACTGCATCGATGCCGGTCACTCCATGAACATGGAGGAAGTTGGCGACCTCGTTCGCAAGCGTGCGGATTGAGGTCTCGCCAGCCAGCCTGGGCGTCTGGCCAAAGCCGGGCAGGTCTACGGCGATGACTTCGCGGCTCGCCGCGAGACTGTCCAGAATGGGATTCCAGCTCTGCCAATGGCCGCCGAGGCCGTGAATCAGGAGCAAAGGCCTGCCGGCGCCGCGACGGATGTGGTGCATGATCGATCCTCCCAGCACACAGTGTGCTTAAGCTTGCAGCCTACCGCAGCCGGCGCAATGGCTGCGTCCGTTAGGAAGCCACAACCGGTACGAAAAAACAGCAAGCCAGCTTGCATCGCGGGCTAGAGCGACGACAAGGCCGGTCCATCCGGCTTGCCCAGCCAGGTTTTCGCAAAGCGCTGCCGGGCGGCCGCCAGCGCGGCGGTATCGCCACGGACGCGGTACACCTCCATCAGCCCGCGTAGCGCCCAGCCGTTGCTCGGGGTGCGCGCCAGCGAGGTGCGGAAGACCTGCTCGGCCTTGTCGAGCTGGCCGGCGCGCAGCAGCGCCACGCCGAGAGACTGGCGTACCGGGTAATACCAGTAGGGCGGTTCCATGTAGGGGAGGGCATCCTGGATCGCCACGGCTTCGCGGTAGGCGGCAATCGCCTCCGGCAGCTTGCCCTGCAGGTCGGCGACGCGGCCGCGCGCCACCGCTTCTGCGGTCTGGACGATCTCGCGCCCCGGTATGGCCCAGTCGGTGAGCGGCTTGAAGTCGGCGCTGCGCTCGATGCGGTCGATGGCGGCCACCTCGCGGTTCGCGCTATCAAGGGCGCCCTTGCGGACGTAGCCGATGGCGCGCGCGTAGTGCCACATCGCCTTGACCAGCACGAAGTCGGAGCCGGGGTCGGGCAGTGACACGAGCACGTCCGGACTGCTGAACTGGACGTGGGCGAAGTAGGGCGCCGACTTGACCGGTTGCAGCGCGCCGATGGCCTTGACGACATCGGCGCCGACCGCCTTGTCGAGCTTGCCTGCGGCATCCAGGGTCGTCTTGCCATCCCCGCCCATCAGCGCGGACACCATCACGAAGTGGATGTTGTGCGGGTAGTAGGCGCCGCGGTAGACGGGATCGCTGGGAGACGCGGAGAAATACTTTTCGTCGATGGCGACTGCTTCCACATTCGACTGCAGCGCTTCCCGGTACATGCCGAGCCGGTAATAAATGTGGGAAGGCATGTGCACGATATGCCCGGCCCCGGGGATCTGGCGCGCCAGCACGCGCGCGGCGGGCAGGGCCTTGTCGGGCTGGGCCGAGGCTTCCATCGTGTGGATGTAATAGTGCGCGGCGCCGGGATGACTGGGGTTGCGCTCGAGGACGCGCTCGAGTGCGTCGACCGCTTCAAGCGTTCGGTTCTTCGGCTGGGTGCCGGCGGCGGCCCAGTAATCCCAGGGCGCCAGGTCCATCAGCGCTTCGGCGAACAGCACCTGGATGGTGTCGTTGTTGGGGTGGGCATGCGCCGCCTCGGTCATGGCGTCGGCATAGGCCTTGTCCAGCGCGGCCCGCTCGGCGCCCGGGGCGGCGCTGTAGCGGCGGGAGACGGCCCGGATCAGGGCCTGCTCGGCCGGCGTGGCGCCCTTCGCAAGGCGCATTGCGCTGGCAGCGGCCTGGACGGCCGGCGCGACCGCCTCGGGGAACATCGGCGCATTGATGTTGGGGCCCAACACCAGGGCTTCGCCCCAGTAGCACATGGCGCAGCTCGCATCGAGTGCCTGCGCGGCGCGGAACGCGCGCGCCGCTTCGGCATGGTTGAACGCAAAGGTCAGCCGCATACCCTGGTCGAAGAAGGTCTGCGCCTTGGGATTCCTGGTCGTGATCGGCACGTGCAGGGTGCCAAGGTCGTCATACAGTGGAGGTGGCCCGGCCTTGGCCGGCGGCGCCGTGCCGGACACTTGCTGGCCCGGCTGGAATGGCCGGGTTTCCGCCTGCGCCAGCACCAGGTTGTCGAGCAGGGATGGGCGTCCCGTCCGCGCCGGTGAGCACGTGCTGCCTGCGGCAAACAGCGGGTCGAATGCGGTGGGCCTGGGTTCGGCCTTGGCCTCGCGCTGGGCCTGCGTGGACTGCACGGCAAGGAGGACGGACGCTGCGCCAGTGGCAGCGCAAAGCAATACGAATCGCGGTCTCATGACGCTTCCCCCGGCATCGCTGCCATGGTGGCTAATGCGGATATCGTCATTGGAGTGTAGGTCAGGATTCCCAGTTTCGTAGGCGAGCTTTTGGATTGCGCGAGATCAAGCTTTCTTCGCGAATTCTCTGTCCTCGCGATGGCGTGGGTCTTCCGCAGGATCTCCCAGCGTTGCCAGGATGGGACAGTCCGGCCGTTCGTCGCCGGCGCAACAACCGATCAGCTCCTGCAGGGTGTCCGCCATCTCGCGAAGATGCCGGATTCTGTCCTGCAGTTCCACGATATGGGCCTGGGCCAGGCGTTTCACGTCGGCGCTCTGGCGCGACCGGTCGTTCCACAAGCCGAGCAGTTCACCGATTTCCGCCACTGAGAAGCCAAGGTCGCGCGCGCGCCGGATGAAGCGCAAGCGATGCACGTCGTTGCTGGCATAGGTCCGGTAGCCTGATGTGTTGCGCGCCGCGGGCGGAATGAGTGCGATCTCCTCGTAGTAGCGAATCATCTTCGCCGAGACGCCCGACGCTTTCGATGCTTCACCAATGTTCATGTCCGGCCTCCTGCTTCATGCGTGACGCAAGGGGGGGCAAAGCTGCGCAGGCGCAGTGCGTTACCCAGCACGAATACGCTGGACAATGCCATCGCGCCGGCAGCGAAAACCGGCGACAACAGCAGGCCGTAGGCCGGATAGAGCACGCCCGCGGCGACCGGAATGAGCGCGGCGTTGTAGGCGAAGGCCCAGAACAGGTTTTGCCGGATGTTGCCGATGGTGGCCTTCGATAGCGCGATCGCATTCGGGACGCCCTGCAGGCTGCCCGACATCAGCACGACGTCCGCCGCTTCCATCGCGACATCGGTACCGGTGCCGATCGCCAGGCCAACGTCGGCCTCGGCCAGCGCCGGCGCGTCATTGATGCCGTCGCCAACAAACGCAACGGAACCATATTCGGCCCGGAGCCGCCTGATCGTCTTTACTTTCCCCTCGGGCAGCACCTCGGCGATGACCTCGTCGATACCGAGGCTGGCCGCGATTGCCCTTGCAGTGCGCTCGTTATCGCCGGTAATCATTGCCACCTTCAAGCCAAGCTGGTGGAGGGCAGCGATGGCGGCCGGCGTTGCCGCCTTGATCGGATCGGCCACGGCAACGATGGCGGCCAGGCGCCCATCGATCGCGGCATACAGCGGGGACTTGCCTTCCCGGCCCAGCTTCTCGGCCGTATGCTTGAAACGATCGACATCCAGGCCAAGCGAGCGCATGTACCGGTCAGCCCCCACTTCCACACGTGCGCCGTCCACCATGGCGCGCACACCCATGCCGGTCACGGAGTCGAATCCGGTGATCGCAGGCAGATCGATACCCTCCCGCTGCGCGGCCTCGACGATTGCGCGGGCAATCGGATGCTCGGAGCGCGATTCCGCCGCTGCAATCATTGCCAATACGCGCGTGCGTTCGAATCCGGCAGCCACATCGAGGTCGGTCAGCGCCGGCCGTCCCTCGGTCAGCGTACCGGTCTTGTCCACTGCCACGACCCTGGCGTCCTTCAGGAGCTGCAGGGCTTCGCCCTTGCGAAACAGCACGCCCAGCTCCGCACCGCGTCCGGTCCCGACCATGATGGAAGTGGGCGTCGCCAGTCCCATCGCACAGGGACAGGCGATAATCAGTACCGCCACGGCATTGACCAGGGCAAAGCTCAGCGCCGGCGAGGGCTTGACTGCAAGCCAGACGAGGAAGGTGATGAGCGCGGCAAGCATTACCGCCGGAACGAACCACATGGTGATCTTGTCGACGACCGCCTGGATCGGCAGCTTGGCGCCCTGCGCCTGCTCGACCAGGCGGATGATCTGCGCGAGCACGGTATGTCCGCCGACGGCCGTGGCGCGCAGGGTAAGGGCGCCCTTCTGGTTGACGGTCCCGCCGACCACCGCGCTGCCCTGTGTTTTCCTGACCGGTACAGGTTCTCCGCTGATCATGGATTCATCGACCCAGCTGTCCCCCTCGAGCACCGCGCCGTCGACCGGGATGCGCTCGCCCGGCCGCACCTCGACCAGGTCGCCGGCGGCGACATCGCCGATCGGAATATCGCTTGTGCGTCCGCCCTGCACCACGTGGGCCACCTTTGCCTGCAGGCCCACCAGTCTCCCAATGGCTTGTGAGGTACGGCCTTTTGCCTGGGCTTCCAGGAACCGTCCGAGCAGGATCAGCGCAACGATGACGGCGGCCGCCTCGTAATAGACGTTGACCGTGCCGGACGGCAGCAGGGCAGGGGAGAAGGTGGCGACGACCGAGTACCCGTACGCTGCCAGCGTGCCCACCGCGACGAGCGAATTCATGTCCGGCGCGAGCCGCAGCAGTGCCGGAAAACCCGTGGTGTAGAAGCGACGGCCAGGAACCATCAGCACCAGCGTGGTCAGTACGAACTGGAGCGTCCAGCTCCGTCCTTGTCCGATGTGTTCAATGACCCAGTGGTGCATGGCCGGCACCAGGTGAGCGCCCATTTCAAGGATGAAGACCGGCAGGGCCAGCGCCGTTGCGAGCAACACATCGCGCTTGAGCGCCAGCCGCTCCGCCTCCTTCCTGAGCGCGGCGTCATCGTCGAGGGGACCTGCAACAGCGTCGAGCAGCCGGGCTTCATAGCCGGCCTTGTCGATCGCCGCCAGCAGCGCGTCAAGCGCAGCCACGCCGCGCACGGTCGCGCGTTCGGTTGCCAGGTTGACCGTGGCCTGGACCACGCCGGGTACGCCCTGGAGCGCACGCTCGACCCGTCCGACGCAGGACGCGCAGGTCATGCCCTCGACAGAGAGCTCGACGGTCTGCGCAGGAACATCGTAACCGGCCTTCACGATTGCCTCGACCAGGGCTGCGCGATCGACCGCACCGTCGCCGCTGGCCCGGACGTCGGCCCGTTCTGTAGCGAGGTTGACCGTGACGCTGCCGACGCCCTCTACTTTCCGAAGCGCCGCTTCGACCCGCCCGACGCAGGACGCGCAGCTCATGCCCTCGATCGGCAGGCTCATGACCGGCATGCCGGCACCGGATAGCTGTTTGCTTGAGATATTCACGCTGTGATCCCTGTTCATTGTGCTCGATATGCTCTCACCGTACACCTTGCCATCGTAGGAAGGTCAAGCAGAAGCTGTCGCAGGGTGAACCGGAGATGGCCTCAACCTGTGATGGTTGGCGTCCAGTGAACACTGTTCGTTATTGGCCCAGGGCGGAATCGAACGAACTACAAAAGGATGTTTCAGTACTTGTTATTTCGGCATTCTGCTACTGCCGGCTTGGAGGCGCGGCGGCAGCGTTCCGAGCAGTATTTCACCTGGTCCCAGTCGCGTTCCCACTTTTTGCGCCAGGTAAAAGGAAGCGAGCAGTGCGCGCATTTCTTGGATGGAAGCTCGGATTTCTTGCGCATTTTCATGGCAATAATTGTACAGCCGTGATGCGCAAGGCGGTCATTCCTGCTGGATGGCCGCCTTGTATTGGCGGAAAAATTACCAAGGCAATTCGCTGCCGTTGTAGGACCGGAATGAGCCGCTGTCGGCAGGCATCAGCGCATCGATAACGTCCAGCATGTCGATGGCGGCGTCACGTGCGGGGCGCCCGATGGTTTCGCCCCGAAATGGTTGCGACAGGCGTGAGCTGACAGTCCCCGGGTGCAGTGCAACGAGCACACTGTTTTTCTGGCTGCGTGCGACTTCGATTGCGGCTGTTTTGACCATCATGTTGAGAGCGGCCTTGGACGCGCGATAGCTGTACCAGCCGCCCAGCCGGTTGTCGCCGATGCTGCCCACCTTTGCCGACAACATGGCCATGATGGCGCGCTCGCTGTCCAGCAGTGCGACGAAATGGCGCATCACCATCGCCGGACCGAAGGTATTCGCCTGAAACGTTGCCTGCATTTGCATGTAAGTCAGGTCAGCCAGGCGTTTCTCCGGCATGAAGGCGTCGCTGTGCAGCACGCCTGCGGCATTGATGATCAGGTGGTAACGGTCGCTACCGAGGGCCTGGGCTGCCTGAGCGATGCTATTTTCGTCAGTGAAGTCGAGGCAGGGCGTCGAGTGGCGGTGCAGGCCACGCACGGATGCGCAGCGCGGCGAACTGCTGAGCAAGTCGACAAAGGCCGCTCCGATTGTACCCGAGGCTCCTATCACCAATGCGTGAAACTGGTTCGGAAGACTGCTCATCATGATGTAACGCTCCTGTTAATCGGATTGGGAGTTGAGTGTACCGGAGCCAGGTCGGCACACAGTGCCGCCTACATCGACCGGATGAGCGATTATTGCAAAGGTTGTCATTACGATAAAAAAGCCGCATTCGCGAGCGTGCCTGTCCGTTCAACGTGCTGTACTGGGATTTTTTCGTCGCAACACGCCGCCTTGGCAAGGAATACACGCATTGGCATGGTGTACCGACGGGGCTCGCAGTGCTCGCACTGCGGAGCACTCGCCGCCTTGCACCGCATCCGGTTCTGTTTGCCAAAATTCACATTTATTTTCCGGTCAAGTACTTGGCGGGAGCGATCCAGCAGACACCTGCGACATTGGCAACGTGAGGACACAATTGTCCCAGTAGTTCGTTCCCCTGGGAAATTTTTCTTTGTGCTGATGATGTATACTTACGGGGACACGCCTCAATTTTTCTTAACAATAATCATCTTTCAGCGTAGATGTGAGCGATGGTCCGAGTAGTCTGGATTGAGAATTCGCCATAGCCGCCCGCGAGTAACCGAAGGAGCCATCATTTCTAGCATTCCTGACATTGTTGTCGATCCCCGCTCCGGCAGCATCACGTTCGAACTCGCCGAACTGGGCAGAGGGGTCTTCGAAGGCAGCCCGGATTGCGTCAAGTTGCTGGATGCGCATGGCCATATTCTTGCAATGAATCGCAATGGTCAGTGCGCAATGGAGATTGACGACTTCCTGACAATCAAGGGCGTGAGTTGGGCAACCTTGTGGACAGAGGAAAACAGGAATGCCATTAATGCAGCCGTGGCTGCGGCAAGAGGTGGGCGCCACTACCATTTGAGCCTCGCGTGTCCGACTGCAAAAGGGTCTCCGCGTTGGTGGGATGTTACCGTTTCTCCCATTGTTGGACACACCGGCGAGGTGACGAAGATTCTTTCGACATCACGCGATATCACTGAAGCCCGTTTTGCAAATGAAAAGGTGCGCGTTAGCGAAGAGCGCTTTCGTTCGCTTGTCACAGCAACCGCGGCTATCGTGTGGAACACTTCAGGAACAGGGAAATTCGACGTCGAGCAGCCAGGCTGGACTGCGTTCACGGGTCAACTGTTCGAATCGATGACAGACCTCGGGTGGCTGGACTCGGTGCATCCCGATGACAGGGAGAGAACGGCCACGTTGTGGCATAGCGGAATTGCCTCGGGCGCCATGTACGAAATTGAACACCGTTTGCGTCGGGCAGATGGCCAGTTCCGCCACATGAGCATACGTGCCGTTCCCATCAGGGCTGCCGATGACAATATCATCGAGTGGGTGGGCGTTCATTCAGATATTGACGATCTCAAGACGGCCCAGGCTGTCCGTCATGATAATGAAGAACGTGTTCGACTCGCGACCGAGTCCGCCAAGCTTGGTTTATGGCTGTGGTATCCCGTTACCGATCATGTCGTATGGGAAAACGCACGGCCCTATGAAATATTTGGCATTTCACCGGACGCGCCCCCCGTCAGCGCACGGCGCTTTCTCACCGATTTCATCCACCCGGACCACATTGCCGATTTCGGTCATGCCATTGCCACGACGATCGAAACCGGGGCGCATCTCCATTTCGAATGTCGCATCAAGCGAACCGACGGCGAATTACGCTGGGTGGCATTTTTCGGCAACCGTCAGTCGAGCCTGGACGGCGAGCCTCTTCGCATCATCGGCACGGTAGCCGATATCACTGCCGGCAAGGACCGCGAGGAGGAACTCCGGTGTCTGGCCGCCAACCTGTCCGAGGCGGATCGCCGAAAATCGGAATTCCTCGCCACCCTGGCACATGAGCTGCGCAATCCTCTGGCCCCGATCCGCCATGGCCTCCAGTTGATGCGCATGCAAGAAGAAAACGTCGCGACCGTCAACCAGATTCGAGACATGCTCGATCGCCAGGTCAATCAGATGGTTCATTTGGTAAATGATCTTCTCGATATCGCACGCATTACGAACGGGAAAATCGAGCTGCGAAAGCAATATGTGAACGTCGGCGATCTGGTGAATATGGCCGTTGAGACCAGCTCGCCACTTATCAATACATTGGCGCACCGCTTGATCGTTACCGTTCCTGATGAAGCGATCCATGTCTGCGTCGATCCTGGACGAATTTCTCAGGTCATCAGCAACTTGCTCAACAACGCCGCGAAATACACGCCCGAAGGTGGTGTGATTGCACTCGATGTCACGCGAGACGAGGAGGAAGTGGTTGTCTCTGTGACCGATAACGGCATCGGCATCGCGCCTGAGTCGATCGACGCCATCTTCGGCTTATTTCGCCAGGTCGGGCATGACTTCGAACGTTCCCAGGGCGGCTTGGGTATCGGACTATCGCTCGTTCGGCAGCTCGTCGAATTACACGGTGGAACCGCATCTGCGACCAGCGCAGGCCAGGGTGGAGGAAGTACATTTACAATCCGGCTGGGAGTGGTAAATGACGCGCCCGTACCATTGACCCTGAAGGAGATGCTACCAGAGGTGCCTGAAGCGAAACCCCTGAAAATCATGGTTGCTGACGATAATGTCGACGCTGCCGAGATTCTTTCGATGCTGTTGCAGGTTTCAGGCCACGTCACGGAAGTTGTACACAATGGACATGCTGCGGTCCAGCTTGCGCGTGATTTCCAACCTGATATCGCGTTGCTCGACATTGGTATGCCAGGTATGAATGGATACGAAGTCGCAAAGGCACTACGCCAAATTCCAAGCCTGGCTAACATGACGCTTGTCGCACTGACCGGCTGGGGTGGCGAACAAGACCGCGCCCTGTCACAGGAAGCTGGCTTCGATCGGCACCTTCTCAAGCCCGTCGACATGCAGGTCATTGAAAGTTTATTTGCAGATTTCACTGCTGCACGCCAGTCCAGCGGCGTGGGACCTTCCTGATCGGAACTATTCACAATGTGCGCGTCTGCCTGGAACAGACGCGGCATGCCCTGGTTTTGCCAGCTCAGCGATGCTACGGTAAATCAGGACAATGTCAGCTTCTTTTTGACCCGTTCGGCACGCTTTCGTCGGATCGGCTGGCCCGACAGAATTCCACTATATCCAGTCAGGCGTCCGCCAATCTTGACAGTGTCGCCCTCAATGTCGAAGAAACGCACATCCTTGCTATGTTCGCTGCCGCGTACTTTGACCACCGAAATGACGCGCTTGAACTGTCCGCTCAACTCGACATAGCGCTGCATGATAATCGCGTCGGCAAGAAACGCGTTCCCATATGAACTGAACCTCAGCACCGTATAGCGGTCTTCCAATTCTGCGGTCATGAGTACCGTCGCCCCCATCCCGGTCAGCACTGCTACCAGCCGGTATAAAGATTCGCGAAAATTGTCTCGGAAGATAGGCGATAGCGCGAGCTCGAAGCCCGACAAAGAATCGATCACGACACGCGTCGCATTTTTCTCTTTGATCATCTCGACCAGGTCGTGCAGGATTTCGTCGAGCGACAAGTCAAGGGTACGTGTATTAATGATGCCGACACTGCCCCCTTCGACCAGTTGAGCAAGTTTGTGGCTCAAGAGCTGGTTCGGGCTTTTCTCAAATGCTGCGATGACGCCGTTTTCGCCGAGCCGTACGCCTTCAGCGAGGAATTCCGTGGTCAGGACCGTTTTTCCGGAACCGGACGGGCCCACCAGCAGCACGGAATAGCCGGCGGGAATGCCTCCCCCCATCATCGTGTCGAGCTCGGGCACGCCGAGCGCCAGTCGATGCCCGGTCGTGAAACTCGGCCGCTCTGTTTCGGGTGCCTGAAGCACTGCACGTGGAAAAACCAGGACCCCGCTGTCGTCCAGGCGGAAGGTGTGCGTCCCCAGCTTTTGTGCTACGCCACGCATCTTCACAAGCTGTATCTTGCGCACCATGGAGTCGCCCTGTGCCAATTGCGATAGCCAGATGATCCCATCGGCCACCGTAAATACGGGTCCGGACTCCGCTTCAGGCTGCAGGTATTCGCCGATGAGGAAGGTCGTCGCCTGCCAACTGGTCATCTGCATTCCCAGTTGCTGAACAAAGTGTTGCAAGTCGGATGCACCCTGGTCGGTCGATCGTGCCGAATGGACCACTGAACGAAACGAATCGACGAATACAAGACTCGGTTCGAACTCCTGTACTTCAGCGGTAATGCGCTTGAGTACACGCTCGAAATCGCCGTCGATCATGTCCGCCGACAGGTTTACAAACTTGATGCAGTTGTCGAGCTTGTCGAAATCGAAAAATTCGAATTGCTGCTGGTAGCGCAGCATCTTCAAAGGTGGTTCGCCGAGCACCGTAAAAAACAGCGCGCGGCAATCCGGTGTGGCCAGCGCAAACATCATCTGGTGTGCCAGCGTCGTCTTGCCGCTTCCGGGCGTTCCTGCAATCAGGTTAAAAGAAAATTCCGGGATGCCGCCGCCCAGCAGATCATCAAACCCAGGTATGCCAGTGACAAGTCGCCTGATTGTTACCCGCTTATTCATCATTCTGCTCCTTGCTGCTAGTGGCGGCGTTTCCGCCATCGAGTGCGGATTTGAAAATTATGGTCGTGAGATGCGCGCCGATCAATGATGCCAGGACCTCGATGAGGGTGCCGAAGAAAAGCATGCTGGCAGCGCGCGCTTGGCCAGGCTCCTGCGCATCGAAGCAGCTGCGCAATTCAGCGAACTCGGGATCCAAGGAGAGGGTGCGGGGACCAAACGGAAACCAGGGATATTCGTTGCTGACCCGACGCGCAATACGAAACAGCATTGAATCGATCCCGTCAGTCCCAATAAGTTGGCTCAAGGATTTAGCCAGGCTCTGCAATAAGGCCAGGCTTACCTCGACACACGCCTCAGGGGGGCCAGAAAGCGCCTGCCCGATCCGCTCGCCCAGTAATTCTTCGTCTGTTGCCATGTGTTCTGCTGAGGTGAGTACTGCTCTAACTTCCACATTATTGTCGAAGCCGCGTTCGCGCGCCTCGTGAACTGATGCCGCATCGTCTGCACGCATCACGCCGTGACCGGAACGTCATCACCGTTCGAGCGCAAGCGACTGGTCGAGATGCCTGGCAGAGGAAGCATGACGACGAATTCGCTCCCGCACCCAACACCGGCACTTTCCACCATGACCGATCCGCCATGCATTTCGGCGATCGTTCTGACAAGTGACAGGCCGATCCCCAAGCCGCCGGACAGGGTATGCTCGAGTGCGTTCTCGCCTTGCGAAAACAAGTCGAAAATCCCGGGTTGATATTCGAGCGCTATACCCCTGCCGTGGTCCCTGACGGCCACGCGCACATCATCGCCCTGTTCCGATGCCGTGACCCATACCGTAGCGTTGGCATCCGAGAACTTGCTGGCGTTGATTAAAAGATTTGAAAACAGCTGCGACAGCCGGACCATATCCCCGAGCAGAATAAATGGCACAGGCGGCAGGTCGATCTGGACGGCCTGCCCCCGTTTCGCGAAGAACGGCTGAGCCGTTTCGATTGCACTGTCAATCACCTCGTTCAGCGGGATCATACGCGTTTGAAGAGAGATTTTTCCAGTGCTGATACGCGATGCGTCGAGCAGGTCGTCTATCAGGCGCACAAGGTGATTGGCCTGGCGCCGTGTGATGGCAAGCAATTTGCTCACGCGTGGGTGATTCAGGTTCAGGCTTTCCAGGACTGAGTTGGCGATCGCGATGGATGCCATTGGATTGCGCAGCTCGTGCGCCAGCATGGACAGGAACACTGTCTGTCGCTTGTTGACCGCTTCAGCCGCAGATTTCGAGTCCTGGGCGCCAAATGTTGCAAGGATCAGGTGCTGATTGGCTTCGCGCAACTGGTCCAGTTGATGTTGCTGGTCAAGTTGCGCAGTTGCGCTCTCTCTTGTAGCCCGCAATTGCTGCTGTAGCGTTGCAACTGCCGCCTTCAAGGCATCGTTTTCCCTCGAAAGGGTTTCGATCTTCTGCTTTACCTTGCCATGATTCACGGCGAGGCCAGGTGATTTGGAAATCTCGTTCATGCGGGTGGACTTCCCAGGCAGCGCTTGCCAAAGGTCCACTATACACGCTAGCAAGCCGAAAGGTTCTCCTAAAAAAAACGCCAACCTGCATGGGTTGGTATGTTGTTTGACACTGTTCTTGGTGGCCCGGGGTGGAATCGAACCACCGACACAAGGATTTTCGATCCTGGGCCTGCGCACCCGCGTGCAGACAATCTATCTTCAAGCCGTCCGTTACGGCGGCGAGTTCGACGGCGGCTGCAGTTGCCCCATGAACTACAACTGCAAACATATCGTGGCAGTCCTCCTTTTCAGCCTGGAACGGGCCGGGACCGCGTCGGGATCATCCTTGCCGGCAAAGGCCGAGGAATGGTTGCGGCAGTGCGAAGCCGCATTGGCGCATTCGCTCATGCAATCCGGTAAGGTGCCGTTGCGCAATCCGGCATACCGGCTCGCCTACGCGTTAATCCCGGACCGTCGTGACGGATCGCCGCGCCTTCATCTGTGCAAGGCGCGCCTGCGCAAGGATGGCGGCATCGGCGGCGCTACCCTCGTCACCGATTTCTACAGCTTGCTCACGTCCCGGCCGGCCTACGCCGGGCATGACGACGAAGAGCCGATCCGCCTCCTGGCCGCCCTGCGTGCGATTTTGGGGCTCGGCAAGACCATCCAGACCCTGGCCCACATCCTGGTCGAAAAGGAGACCGGCCGGCTCGATGCGCCGGCCCTGGTGGTCGCACCCGCGAGCCTGATGAGCAACTGGCAGGCCGAAGCTGCCCGGTTCGCCCCTGGCTTGCGCGTGCTGCTGCATGGAAAAGAGCGGACGGCACTGTTCGAGCGGATCGGTGGCGCCGACCTGGTGCTGACTACCGGTAAGCGCCCGGTTGCAACGCGACTGGAAGCTACTGGTCAACTGCTACACCACTGTGTGTTCAGCGATGTCGAGTGAGTCGTTAACTTCGATACCGAGGTCACGAAGCGTGCTTTGGCTCCCAACGAGCCATGTCTCTACACCCATGAATTATTTTCACGATCAATTTCTAACGACGACGTCGACGTCACCATGGGCAATGATGGATTCACACCAATTTCGCGCCCAGTCCTGCACGGTGGCAGCGGGCATTGGTCTGGCGATACCGTATCCCTGGGCTAAGTCACAGCCCAGCTCAAGCAGCATTGCGGCATGCTCGTCCGTTTCGACACCTTCGGCAATTACTATGCGCTCAAACGCCTTAGCCAAGCCGATGACGCCTCGAATGATGGCCAAGTCATTTTGATCGAACAGCATGTCGCGTACGAAGCTCCTATCGATCTTGATTAGATGGGCCGGTAACTCCTTTAAATACGCCAGGGATGAATAGCCGGTTCCAAAATCATCGAGTGCAAACTGAACATCCAATTCCTGACAGGCTTTGATGACCGATGCGACCTCAGAAATATCTCTAACCGCGCTACTCTCAAGAATTTCGAGCTCGAGGAGACGTGGCGGTACTTCCGGGTTCGCCTCAAAAAGCGCGGTCAGTCGTTCTGCGAAGTCGCCTCGCTGCAACTGTAGCGCACCGATATTGACGCTCACCGGCATCTTTAAACCGAAAGTGTCCCACGCCGCAATTTGCTTCAATGCGGTCGAAATGACCCATTCGCCGATCGTAACGCTAATGGCGTGATTCTCGATCGTAGGCAAAAAATCGCCGGGCAACACGAGACCTCGCTGTGGATGTTGCCAGCGGATCAGCGCTTCAACACCGGCAATCGCACTTGTCCGAAGGTCTACCTTGGGCTGATAATAAAGTACCAATTGACCATCAGTTAATGCATGTTGAATTTCCGCAATACTTTTTTGGTAATACGAGACTCTCGCATCGTGTTCCGAATCAAATAGATGGTAGCGATTTTTTCCTTCCTGCTTCGCCACATACATCGCCTGGTCGGCGTGGCGAATCAACCTGTCGCCATCGGAGCGATCTCGTGGATAGATGGTTACCCCAATGCTTACCGTGACCGCGCAGCAGATCTTGCCGACGGTGACTGGCGTGGCAACGGCAGCCAGCAATCTCGACAAAAACGGGATAACGTCATCAGCTCCGCCCAGGCCGCCGATGACTGCAACGAATTCGTCACCACTTATCCGCGATAGTGTGTCTCCATCCCGTAACGACAGTTGCATGCCTCTGGCGAGCGCCACCAGCAACTTGTCACCGATAGCATGACCATGCTCATCGTTGATTGCTTTGAATCCATCAATATCCAGAAAAGCCACTGCAACGGAATCATTCGTCCGTTGGCTCAAGACAAGTGCCTGATCCAAGCGGTCGGCCAGCAGTACCCGATTGGGCAGACTGGTGAGACTGTCGAAATGCGCGAGCATTTTGAGTTGCTCGTTGTACTTGGCCAGTTGGACATTCGCAGCTTCCAGGTCATTCTGCGCCTGGGTCTGCTCTGTTATGTCCCGAATCACCATGCTGGTGGCCGGCATCCCCTGCGCATCAATATAGATATTGGAGCTGATTTCAGCCTCGAATTGGCTACCATCCGCTCGCACCAGTCGAAGCGGTCCGAACGCGTGGCCCGTTTCAGCACGCGTTTTTAGATAAGCGCTCAGCCGAACATCGTCTGGGGCGACCAGTGTCGACCGATTTGATAGAAGAAACGCCGCTTCTGTCATGCCAAAAAGTTTGCAGGCGGCAGGATTGGCCGAAAAAATGCTGCCGTCAATTCGCGTTTGCAGCACAGCATCCATGCTGTTTTCAAATAAAAGCTGGTAATTTTTTTGACTCTGCGAGAGTTGCGCCTCGGCCCGCTTACGCTCGGTAATGTCGGTCTGAATTCCACCGACCCGGCACGGTGTCTGCGCTTGATCGAAATAGAAACGTCCTTTTGACCACAGCCAGTGTTCCGAACCATCCGGCCAGGTCACCCGAAATTCAACGTCGTACAGCCCCTCTCCACCTCGCGCTTTCTGGAACGCCGCATCGACCCGATCCCGGTCCCTGGCATCGACGTGCGACAAAAATGTGTCATAGCCCCAGGTGGCAACCGCCTCTGTGTAGCCGAAACATCTGTCATGCTGCAGAGAGCGCTTCGCGATATTGGTTTTGAGATCCATATACCAGTCACCCACGCCAGACGATTCCATGGCAAACGATAGCCTGGCCTGACTTTCTTCAAGACGCGATTGTTGTGTCCTCAGTTCGGCAAGCGCATTGTCGAGCGCCGCGTTTTTTTTACGCAGCTCGAGTTGCGCCATGATCTGCTTGGCCAGGATGGCAAGCGTTAATTTCTGGGTGTCGCTGAATTTTCTTGGCTCTCGATCGACCACACACAGGGTGCCAAGCGCGTGGCCTTCCGGACTGATCAGCGGTGCGCCGGCATAGAACCGGATGCGTGGTTCGCCGGTTACGAGAGGATTATTTGAAAAACGCGGGTCTAGCTGTGC
This sequence comes from Massilia sp. CMS3.1, assembly GCF_051262535.1. NCBI lineage: Bacteria > Pseudomonadati > Pseudomonadota > Betaproteobacteria > Burkholderiales > Oxalobacteraceae > Massilia > Massilia sp. CMS3.1. The sequence continues at coordinate 233,036 of NZ_JBIMES010000008.1, forward strand.
ATCTTCAACAATCAATACGTCATTGCCCTGGATCGCCAGATTGCAAAAAGATACTGCGCGGGGAATCTGATCCGCAGTCACACCCACTTTCGACTTGAACCATTGCCGATCTTCGGTAATAAATCCGATGAGCGCTACCGGCACGGAAAAAGAATTTGCGGCCAGAAAGGTGAAATCGTCAAACTCAGCCTCTGGAGCACTATCCAGAATGTTGTATTCGACGATCGATTGCAGTCGCGCCTGCTCAAGTAGCTGATTCTTCTCAAGTTCAGACATAGAGATCGCTAGCATGCTCCCCGCGGGGACGGTTGGACGGTTGGATGGCTGGAAGTTTTATACTACTCCCTTACACGCGCGAATTGGGCGAAACCATCCCAATGCCTGGCGGGCAAGTAAATTGTTACGCCAGCATTACCTATGTAGAAAAGGCGAGCTTGGGTTTATCCGAGCGCGACCATGCGTTGATTAGCGGTCGCGATGCGGGTCACTGAAGGCCGCATTGAAGCCGCCCTTGGGCCAGCTCAAGGCGCGTTCGACCGCCATATCGAAACGGGCGAAGTTGGCAATGCTGGCGGTGGGCGCTTCAGTGACATTATCGAGCTCGCTCAGGGTCTTGTTCAGCGCATCCATCAGGCCCGCGAAGATGGCAGCGTGATCGGCGGCGAACTTGCTATTAAATTCTTCCTCAGTTCGGCGCGAAGCGTCCAGCCGCCCCACCTTCACGTCACAGTCTAGCCGGTGTAGAGTCCGCAAATGGCAGCAGCGAATCGATCCGGCTGTTCGGGCAGGTCGGCAGTCTGTCGAGCGTCTCGAACCGGAAATAGACCGGACACGAGGGCTGTGGATTCCACAAACGACAACGCCAACCGCTGAGGGTTGGCGTTTCGTGAACGATGTTCTTGGTGGCCCGGGGCGGAATCGAACCACCGACACAAGGATTTTCAATCCTCTGCAGTCGTGTCGCTGTGCACACTGGCCAGGGCAAGGGCAGTGTGCCTGAGCGCATCTGCTGCCAAGGCAAGATCCAGGTATGGGCGTCCGTGCACCCAACTCGCGACAAGCGAGAGCTGGGCATCCGCTATTTGCCGTGCGATTACCTCGAGAGGGATACGCGGAAAACCGGCAGGCCGACGTGTGAGGCGTTCAAGGATCAGATTGGCCAGCGTGCTTCCGAGCAGAGGTCTTGTCGGCCAGCTCAGCAGGACGCGCGCAACCTGCTGGTGGTCCCGAAAATGCCGAAGCAGGGTCGTCACAGCCTCAATGGATACTGTTGGGCTGACCAGATCGGCCAAGATGGAGAAAGGTCCGACGATGCTGGCGCGCAAGAGGTCGTGCTTGGTCCGGTAATGCTCATAAGAAGTCGAGCGGCCGACATTGGCACGGTCCGCAACGGTGCCGATCTTGAGCGCCCCGTAGCCTTGCTCCAGCAACAGCTCCACGAATGCGCTATGCAGCGCGGCGCGGGTGCGCTGGCTGCGGCGGTTCAGCACCTCGTCGACCATGTAAGCCTCTCTCTGACGGACAATTTGGAGGGTTTGTCCGCTAGCGGATGAACCGGGAAAGTGCTCTGCCAATTGACGCGGCGACAATGATATTAATTGGGCTCCAACCAAAAAGTAAAGGAATCCCATGCATTTGCGAGCGACCGTTCCTCTTCCATCGCATCGCCGTCGTGCAGCTTTCGCTATGGCCTGCACCACTGGTATTGCACTGTTCGCCTTGTCGCATCACCCCGTCGTCAATCAAGCGTCGTCCGTTCAGGCAAGTCTTGCTCAGATCGTCTCGCTGCAGCGCATGGACGGTGTCGTACACGGTGTGCTTATTGTGATGTTGGCAATTCTAGCCAGTGGCTTCGCGGTGTTCAGCAGGCTGCTCGGGCAAGGGCGTGCGCCAGTGATTGTCGCGATGGCCGCGTATGGGCTTGGCTGCTGCATCGTCGTCGGTGCGATGCTGCTCGATGGCTTTGCGGTACCCCAACTGGCGCGGCAGTTCATCGCCTCGCCTCCGGGCGAGGTCGATGCGATCTACACCGTCCTGCGCGTTATCGGAACCATCATTCAAGTGCTGACCAAGGCGGGCCTGCTGTCAATGTGCGCCGCATTTCTGGCGTGGTCATACGCCCTGGCATCGGCGCCGGAGTGGCCGTGGTCGCTTTGGTGCGCGACGCTGGGGGCTGCGGCGGGATTGTTGCCCGGGCTGTTCATCCTGGTCGCCGACATGCGCCTGACCCCAGTCAGTCTGATGGCAATTTTTGGCGTACATTCGATCTGGAACCTGACAGTGGCAGCCGTATTGGTTCGGTCGGGTCGGAATACATAAATAGACCGGACAGAAGGAAATACCGCTTCGGAAAACAAAAACGCCACCCGACGTTGGCGTTCTGCTGTACTGCTGAATTCTTGGTGGCCCGGGGCGGAATCGAACCACCGACACAAGGATTTTCAAGACCGACGTCTTGCAGGGTCCTGCGATGGCTTTTCTAAATACTATTCCTGTTTGGTGGGGACTAGTCTGCTGACGTCCAATCCCTGCCTGGCCAAGCTCGCCACTAGCGCAGCGTAACTCGCCGTGTCGACCTTGGGCGAGCGCGAAAGGATCCACAGGTACTCGCGTTTCGCTTCGCTGACGGCTGCCAACTGGTACCCAGGGTCCAGGTCGACCACCCAATAGTCGCCCCACACCATCGGCAGGAAGGACAGAATCGTGGGGGCGAAACGCACCTTCAGCCTGGGCGAGTCTGCCCCTCCTACCTGGCGTGCGGCGCCGATGGCCTCTTCGGTTTCGCCGTTGGCGATGCGGCAGCGGTTCACAACTTGTAGCGTGCCATCGGCCAGGGCGGAATACTTCGCCGTGGTGAACCCGACGCATTTTTTCTGGAATCGATTAGGGAACTTTGCGATCTCGTACCAGGTTCCCATATAGCGCGGCACGTCCAGCACTGCAATGGTGGCGAGCGGTTTGGGCGCATCGGCGGGCGGCGCATCGGCCGAACTCGCGTTCAAACTTATCACCATCAATAACGGTGCGATTGCGCTTTTTTTCATAGGCTTACCTTAACTTATCAAGTTTGCCATCGTAGACGTCGCGGCCTCTCAGAGGCGAACCGACGCCAGGCCATGGAGCGTCGGCATCAACCGCCAGGCAATCGGTATCGACCTGTACCCTCGCGCAGCTATCGTAAAAGTACCGATGGCTGCGTTGTGCCGCCGGGTGGGGTTGCGACGAGCCGTTTGGCATTTTTTTATTGTCAGATGAACCGAAATTGTACTGGAATTTTTTTTGAAAATCCGCCAACGTCCCGGATTTTGTACGCTAAAATTTGCAAAAGGCTGTTCAACAGGGGTTCATCTGATGACGCAACTAGCATATTCTCCTGAAGCTCCTGCCGGTCAGACAGCGCACTACCGCAGCGGCGTGGCCGCCAGGCTGGCCGATTTGCCGGTCGAGACGCTACGGGTTTGGGAGCGCCGTTATGGTATTTCCGACACCGGCCAAAATGCGCGCGGGCAACGCTTGTATTCTGACGTCCAAGTGCATCGGCTGCGGCTGATGAAGCAGCTGGTCGACCAGGGCCACCCGATCGGCGCGCTGGCGCAACTGCCGCTTGAACAGTTGGGTGCATTGAAGGTGGTGACGGCACCGCGCGCCGCCGCAGCCACGCAGCCGGCTCCGCCCGCCTGTTGTTCGAGGCCGCGCTCGAGCGGCTTGCGCGGGCCGAAGGCCTGCCTTTGCCTGCCGGGATTTGAAGCACCCGCCCACCATAAGGACGCCATGCCGAACGACGCCATTGCCATCTTCAAGCCGGTGCAAGCCATGGTCTCGCACCGCATTCGCGAACGACTGCTCGCTCGCCGGGAGCGGTTTTTCGCCAACGATAACATCGCCGCATGTATCGAGCCAGGTGAGTTGGACGAATTGGTCGATGAGGTCGGCGCCAAGCTGCAACACGTGCTGGAAAGCCTGGTCATCGATACCGGTGCAGACCATAACACGCGCGATACCGGCCGACGCGTCGCCAAAATGTTTATCCACGAAGTATTCGGCGGGCGCTACACGACGCTGCCGCCAGTGACCGAGTTTCCGAATGCGTCCGCCCTTGACGAACTGATGATCGTTGGACCGATCACTGTGCGCAGCGCCTGTTCGCACCACTTGTGCCCGATCATTGGCAAGGTCTGGATCGGCGTCATGCCCAGCAAGGACTCGAACCTGATCGGGTTGTCCAAGTATGCGCGCATCGCGCAGTGGATTATGAGCCGTCCGCAGATCCAGGAAGAGGCGGTGCTGCAACTGGCCGACCTGCTGCAGAAGAAAATGCAGCCGGACGGCTTGGCGGTGCTCATGCAGGCCGATCATTTTTGCATGCAATGGCGAGGCGTCAAGGACAGCGATGCCAGCATGACCAACAGCGTGATGCGCGGCGCGTTCCGCGACAGTGCATCGCTACGGGCCGAGTTCTTGTCGCTGATCCGCGAACGCAAATGAAAGCGCAACCGCTGCTGCACGTGCAATCGGCCAAACTGCTACGCAGCAAATGGACGGCTGCCGTCCCGGTCAACAGGGAAAAGCATTTTATTGTTACCGGCTTGATTGCACCGGATGCGCCGGGTACGCAAATCGATGTCATCACGATGGAGGCGGTGCTGACAGGGCGCAGCTTCAACTTGCGCTGGCGGGAACTGAACGACGCCGGTCAATGGCTACGCGGCTGGCGCTGAGCTGGCTGCGCGCCACGTCGATAACGGCGTATTGTTTCGGCGACGTGGCCAGTACCGGCCCGATGGTGCTTGAGCCAGACAAACGCTGATGGGTTACTTGTCCGGAAATGGACCGGACACAAGGACTTACGGTCGCTGAAACAAAAACGCCAACCAGAAATGGTTGGCGTTTCGTGAGGTATGTTCTTGGTGGCCCGGGGCGGAATCGAACCACCGACACAAGGATTTTCAATCCTCTGCTCTACCAACTGAGCTACCAGGCCAAGGCGGCGAATTTTAGCATGAAGTTCTGTCTCGTCCATAATTTTTGAGAACGTAAGGGACTCAACTTGCGTGCTGCATCCTCCGCCAGCGCGCCGGCGAAGTGCCGGTCTCGCGTTTGAACGCACGGGCAAACGCCGCTTCCGATTCGTAGCCCACTTCCAGCGCCACCGACGCCACCGGCGCCTGCCCGCCGCGCAGCAGGCCGGCCGCCGCTTCCATGCGCCAGCGCGCCAGGTATTGCATCGGCGGCTGGCCCAGTAAACGCAGGAAGCGGTCGCAGAAGACCGAGCGCGACAGGCCGGCGGCGCGCGCCAGGTCGTCGATCGTCCAGGGGCGTGCCGGGGCACGGTGGATCAGCGCCAGCGCGCGTCCGATCTGAGCGTTGCGCAGGCCCGCAAGCCAGCCGGTACTGCCAACCGGCAGGCACTCGAGGTAGCGTCGCAAGGCATCGATGAACATGGTTTCGCTGGCCCGTTCGAGCAGGGCGGCGGCGCCCGGCTGGCCGCGATCGGCGCGCAGGGCCAGATGGCCGAGTTCGGTGTGCGCGGCCGCGCTCGAGGATGCCGGCAAATGCAGCAGGCGCGGCAGGGAATCGAGCAGGGCATTGAAGGGGTCGCGGTCGCAGGAAAGAAGACCGCAGCGCCGCGGTCAAGGCACGCCAGCAGGCTGCCTGGGCCAGCGGCGACTTCGCCATCATCGGCGTGACCCTGCAGATCGTCGGCGAGACGCTGGCCGAAGCGGCCGACATCCGCGCCGGCGAGACCGTCATCGACGTCGCCGCCGGCAACGGCAACGCCTCGCTGGCAGCGGCGCACCGGATGGCCCGCGTCACCTCGACCGACTATGTCCCGGCCCTGCTGGAGAAGGGCCGTGCGCGCGCTGCCGCCGAGGGGCTCGACGTCGAATTTCGCGTGGCCGACGCCGAGAACCTGCCCTATGCGGACGGCAGCTTCGACGTCGCGCTGTCGACCTTCGGCGTGATGTTCGCACCCGACCATGGCCGCAGCTCCGGTGAGCTGGTGCGCGTGGTGCGCGAGGGCGGTCGGATCGGCCTGGCAAGCTGGACCCCCGACAGTTTCGTCGGCCAGCTGTTCAAAGTAATCGGCAAGGCGGTGCCGCCGCCGGCGGGCGTAATGTCGCCGCTGCTGTGGGGGACCGAAGCCTACCTGGGCGAATTGTTCGGCGACGCCTCCACCGATATCCGCACCACGCGCCGTACCTATACCTTCCGCTATGCCTCAAGCAGCCACTGGCTGCAGGTGTTCCGCGACTTTTACGGTCCTGTGAACAAGGCATTCGGGGCGCTCGACAGCCATGGGCAGGCGCTGCTGGAGCAGGAGATCCTGGCACTGATCGATCGCTTCAACACGGCCGGCAGCGCGTCGTCGGTGGTGCCGTCGGAATACCTGGAGGCGGTGATCGTCAAGCGCAGCGGCTGATAAGAAGGCACGCAAAGAAAAACCGGGCGGGTGATTTGCGTCATCCGCCCGGCTGCATTGACTGCTTATAGCTGACTGATTACCAGCCAATATCCTTGAACAGCGGCAGCGTCAGGTCCTTCGGCGGTACCAGTTCGAGGGTCAGGTCGGCGTTGATGCTCGGTTCCATCAGCAGGTTCGGGAAAGCCGTCACATCCCAGTGCGAGACTGACGAACCGCCGATCAGCGGGTTCGGCGTGTACAGCAGCGGACGCCCAGCCAAGTCGGCGCCGGCCTTGCGCACCGGGTCGTTCATCAGTATTGCGCTGACCGAGCCCGGTTTGCTGCGCGAACCGTATTTCACGGCGTTCGTCACCGCCTCCTTCAAGAGCGCACCTTCAGCCTGGGTCACGCCGATCGACGGAATGGTCACGCTAGGGTCGGCGCCGCCAGGCACCAGGGCGCCGGCCACGTTGTTTGCCAAAATCACCGCTACCGCGCCCGCGTCCTGCGCATTCTTCACTTTGAGGGCGAAGGTGCAGCCACCGCGGCTGATGATCGGCACTTTGCCGCGAACGGCGACTGCATTGGCCGTATCGAAAGGCGAGCAGCCAGGGCCGAGTTCGCCGGCCTGGGTGACGATGTTGGCCAACACGCCGAACCCGCCAAGCTGCGGTAGCTTGCCGAACGGCGAGACGTTGTAGTCCATGGTCGGCAACGGACCCGTAGGGCTGGTTGCCTTGAACTGGCGAAGCGGGGCCAGCATGGCGGCACCGGCGACGGCGTTTTTGCCGGTCCAGGCCAGTTGCATCGGGTTGATCGCCGAAGCACGGCGCTCAGGCGAGGTCATGTTCAACCAGCTCTTCTTGGCCGTGTTGTCATACATGAACTCTTCCCAGTAGCTCGGCAAGCCGCCGGTCTGGACGAAAGCGGTGCCTGCGGCATTCAGGCGGGCGCCGCTGCTGGTGCTGACACTGACCACCGAGAAGCCCAGGCCGTGGCCCAGTTCGTGCAGCAGGGTCGCGGCGAAGTTGACCTGGCCGCCGGCATTGCCGTCCACGCCCAGGTAGAACCCATTGCCGGCCAGGCAATCCGGCTTGCCAAGATTGATGTTGAACTGGGTCTTGATGTCGACGTTGCCGTAGCCGGTGCCGTCGTCAGGCTGGCCAGCGCTCAGGTTGGTGCCGGCCAGCTTGTTTGCCAGCGCCTGTGGATACCAGGTGCCAGGCTTGCCGCCTGGGAAATCATGCCAGATGTTCCATGCGCCGGCGCTGCCCAGGGTAGCCGAGTTCGCGGTGCAGGTCAGTGCTTCCCAACCCGCCGAGACGACGATCTCGACATTGCTGTCCAGGTTCTTTTCCCAGATGTCGGCAACGTGGCGGTAGACGAACATGCGCTGCTCGCCGACTGTCGTGCCAGGGTTACCGCCCACTGGCGTAGCAGGGGTCGTGTCGTTGAAGCCAAAACCGGCAGGGTCGCGGCTCTGGATCTTGATGGTGGCAGCTTCTGCAGCCAGGCAGGTCAGGGCGCAGGCGGCGACGATCAGCGAGCGTGCGGCGGAACGCGAAAATGGATGGGTGCGCATGTTTATTCCGTTTCAACCTTGTTGGTGTGGACGTGACCGACTGCGACAGCGGACTTGGCCGCGTCGTGCGAATCGAAGCACTGCGTTCCGATGCTGCCGTCGGCTGCACGAGCGGCAACAGCCGAGCTGACGAACTCGTCGGTCAGACGGGCTCCGCGGGCACCACTTGCGTGGAACTTTTGCTGGGGCACTTGCGGTGCGACGCGCATGGCGCGCATCTTGCCATTCGACGCTTGCGCCTGCATTGCGGCGTGCTCGGCGGCGGTCGGGTTGCGCAGCTTGCCGGTTTCCGGATCGCGCACGACGGTCAGCGATTCGTTCGACTGCACCGGCGCTTCCTGGGCAATGGCGGACTGGCTGGCAAGGCCCAGCAGGGCCAGGGTGATGCCGGCGGCGTATAGCAGGCCGGACTTGTGTTTCTGGGACATGACGATCTCCTGATATTGGGTATGCGGAGCATGGCGCGCTCCGGCTTGCAAAAACGCGTTGCGATCAGCCGCGCTTGCGGCGGCGCGACATCATCAGGCCCATCGCGCCGGCGAACAGGACCGCCATGGTCGATGGTTCAGGGACTTCGGCAACGAGGAAATTGTCCACGCCGACGTAGTTGGAGAACTCAGCCGCGCCGGTGTACTGCAGCGCGAAGCGTGCCGTGCCTTGGCCGGCGATGCCTACGGAATAGCGCGTCCAGCCGCTGGTAGGGACGGTCATGGCCGGCGTCAGGGCGAACGACGTCAACGCGCTGCTGCCGCCGCTGAAACCGTAGGCGATCTGGTCGCTGGTACCGGCGAAAGCGTCGGCACGCAGCCAGAACGAGACGAGTGCGCCATTCACGCCGACTGAAAACTCGGGGGTGATCAGCCAGTTATTCAGGGTGCCGCCCACACCGGCATTCTGGTAGTTGGCGGAAGCAAAGCTGTTCGCAGGGCCACTCAGGGCACGGAACACGGTTTCGCTGCCCTGGGCCCAGCCCGACGTGGCGCCACCCGGGGTGCTTGCATTGTTCAGCACCCAACCCTTGCTTTCCAGGGCGCTGACATCGTCGAATCCTTCGCTTACCAACATACCGGCCTGGGCCGACAAGGCCATGCTGGAAATTGCCAATGCTACAAGTGCTTTCTTCATCATCTGATCCGCCTCCAAAGTTTTAGACGTTGCGGCAGCGCTTGAATTCTTTTGTTTTGCGCTACCTCAATAGTTCGCGGCAATATTTCTGCCGACCGGGAACGCTATGCATTTAGCGTGCCATCAAACTATGTCGTTGATTTCCAAACAGAATATTTATCAGATGAAAAATTTAAGTAAAAAATGTAAGAATTTTCGACAAAATTCCGACATCCAGTGACATGCCGCACCATTATGGTGCAATTATTATAACTTTGCGTCACTGACCATGGAGTTAGTGACTGATTCCAGCCATGGACGCAGGCCATCGATGGCCACTTCTTTCGATTTCGCCTCGATCTCGATCCAGGGCGCCCCGGCATAACAAGCCGGCATGGTATCGATCAGGTCGGCATGCTGGCGGTCATTGAAACCGCTGCGCCCGTTCGAAATGTGCACCAGCTGGTGAAGCGGTTCGGCCCAGGTTTCCCGGGCTTTGAGCAGCATTTCCTCCACGCTCGGGTGTTCGTAGCTGGACAAGTCTTCATGCACGATATGGTGGTGGGCGTCGAACACCATCGGCACCCCGCTGCGCATGCAGATGGCGTGGATCGCGGCGGCGCTGTACGAGTACTCGTCGTTCTCCAGGCCGAGCCGGCAGCGGATCGCGTCGGGTAAGGTCGCAATGCACTTCACCAGTGCATCGGCCCGGTTTGCCTTGCCGCCGTGGATCTCCAGCAGGGCCCAGGGCGAGCGCGGCTGGCCGAGCAAATCCATGATGTCGCCGTGCATTTGCAGGATCCTGATGCTGTTGGCGACCACCTCGGGTGAGTCCGAACTGAGCACCACGAACTGGTCCGGGTGCATCACCAGCCGGATGCCGGCATCGAGCGCGCGTTTGCCCGAGCGCGCGAGACTCGGCGCCAGCGTCTGCAGGATCGCGAGGCCTTCCGTCGTATCGGCGAACGGGAAGATCGAGGAGGGCAGGCGATACAGCGAGATGCCGTTTTGCCCGCAATAGCGCATGGCCGCATCGAAGGTCTGGATATTGTCCCGATAAATATCGTCCAGAATCTTGCTCTGGGCCTCAGGCGATTGCGCATGCAGGCGCGTGCGCGTGACGGTGCGGTAGCGGACTTCTTTTGATGCGGTAATGCAGACCAGGCCCAGATGTGGCATGTGAATCTCGCGTAAGTAGATGAAGAAAAGTATAGGCCGAAGCGTTTGATCCCCGGATTCAGTTGGCGTCCGACACGTATGAGCCCGGAAAGCACAACGCCACCCTCCGGCAAAGACGGATGGTGGCGTTGATGGCCGGTTTGCGTGGGGTTTGCCCACGCCGCCCAAGGCTGAAACTTATTTCGGCATGATCACCGAATCGATGACGTGGATGACGCCATTATCGGCCGCGATATCGGTCTTGACGACCTGGGCCTTGTCGACGGACACCTTGCCGCCCTTCGCGCTCACCTTGAACGAGCTGCCTTCAACCGTCTTCACCATGCCTGGCTTGACATCGGCCGCCATGACGGTGCCCGGGACCACGTGGTAGGTCAGCACCTTGGTCAGCGCTGCCTTGTCTTTCAACAGTGCGTCGAGCTTGGCTTTTGGAATCTTGGCAAACGCCGCATCGGTCGGCGCGAACACCGTGAACGGACCCGGACCCTTCAGCGTATCGACCAGACCGGCTGCCTGCACGGCGGCGATCAGGGTGTTGAAGCTGCCGGCCGATTTGGCCGTATCGACGATGTCGGCTGCCTGGGACGAACCGATGGCAAAGGCGAGTGGCAATGCAAACAAGATTTTCTTCATATAAGGCTCCGGTAAGTTGTAAGGCAGTCACTGTTGAACTGTCATGATGTAATTTATGCGTAATCGACTTACTTGTCCAAGGATTGTCGCTTTATAATAGGACATAGACGGGACAACCTTGGGACAATGCCATGAACATGCCACAAAGAATTGAACAAGACCGCATCATGTACCGCAGTGGCGCTGCCGCCAGGCTGGCCGGCTTGCCGGTGGAAACCTTGCGTATCTGGGAGCGCCGCTACAGCCTGTCGGAAGCCGAGCGCTCCGAGCATGGGCAACGCCTGTACTCGGCCGAGCAGGTGGCACGGCTGGGTTTGTTGAAACAGCTGGTCGATCAGGGCCATGCGATCGGTGTGCTGGCCGGCCTGGCGCGCGAACAGCTGCAGGCGATGCTCTCTGTCGGCGCCGGGGATGCGCGCGTATCCGGCGCGCCGGTGCGCATCATGCTCGTCGGGCCGAGCCTGGCGCGACGCGTGGCGGCCGAGCGCCAGGGGCTGGGACTCGAAGTGCGCGCCAGCTGCGCCCGGCTCGACGGGGTGGCCGAGCTGGGCGCGGCCACGGGCGCGCAGGTGCTGGTGGTCGAACTGTCCGAGCTCGACGACAACGCCTTGCCCTTGCTGGCGGAGGCGCGCGAGGCAGCCGCTGCCGCTGCCACCGTCGTGCTGTACCGCTTTTGCGCCAGCGCCACGATCCGCGCGCTGCGTTCGCTCGGTTGCCTGGTCGCGCGCGTGCCGGCCGACCTGGGCGAACTGTCGCTGCTGTGCCGCTCGGCCCTGGCCGGGCAACGCCTGCCGATACAGGAAGCGCAGGCGGTCGCGCCGCCCCGTTTCGACGACGAAGCGCTCGCCTCGATCGCGGCCGCAGGCACCCGCCTCACCTGTGAATGCCCGCGCCACCTGAGCGAATTGCTGCTGATGGTCGGCAGCTTCGAGCGCTACAGTGCCCAGTGCGCCAACCGCAACCCGGACGACGCACGCCTGCACGCGCAGCTCGGGCTGGCGGCGGGCCAGGCACGGATGGTGCTGGAAGGCGCATTGACGACACTGGCGATTGCCGACGGCTTGCCGCTGCCGCCGCCACGCAACTGACGCATCCGCCGAGTGCAGGCGGCACTGGTGGCCGGAGCCGCTCCTTGTTATGCTGCGATCAGCGCCGGCCCGATCCGGCGCCCCTTACTATTATGGAGCGCCGACAATGGCATCGTTGCAGGACCAATTCCTCAAAGCCGGCCTGGTGAACAAGAACAAGGCAAAACAGCTTGAGCAGGACAAGAGCAAGCAAAAGAAGATCGAACGCCGCACCGGCCTTGAATCCGTCGATGAGGCGAAACTGGCGGCCGCCGAGCTGCAGCGCAAGAACGCCGAGCGCGCGCGCGAACTGAACGCTCAGCGCGACGCCGCCGCGCAGCAAAAGGCGATCATGGCGCAGATCGTCCAGCTGGTGCAGAAGAACCGCCAGAACAAGGGCAACGGCGACGTCGCCTACAACTTCACGCATGGCACGAAGATCGAGCGCATCCACGTCTCGAACGCGGTGCAGGAACACCTGATGGCCGGACGCCTCGTCATCGTGCGCCTGGGCGACAACACCGAACTGGTCCCGCGCGTGATCGCCGACAAGATCGCCGAACGCGATGCCTCGCTGGTGGTGCGGGTCAAGAAGAACGAAGCCGCGCTCGAAGAAGACGATCCCTACGCGGCATTCAAGATTCCGGACGACCTGATGTGGTAAGCCGGCGGGCCGCTCCGCCGATTCTCCTGACTTCTTAAGATGCGCTTCATCTTGCCGGCATATCGTGGCGGCTTCTGACCGCCTCATCCGGAACCACCCATGCGCATCCTGCTGGTCGAAGACGACACTTCCCTTGGCGAAACCATCCTCGCCTGGCTGCGCCTGGACGGGCATGCGGCCGACTGGGTGCGCCGCGGCGACTCGGCCCAGACCGCCTTGATGACCCACCGTTACGATTGCGTGCTGCTCGACCGTGGCTTGCCGGGCCTGTCGGGCGACGCCTTGCTGGCGGCCCTGCGCACGGCGGGCAATCCGGTGCCGGTGATCCTGATCACCGCCTTCAATGCGCTGGCCGACCGGGTCGAAGGACTCGACCTCGGCGCCGACGACTACCTGGTGAAACCCTTCGAGCTCGAAGAGCTGTCGGCGCGCATCCGGGCCGCGGTACGACGCGGCGCCAGCCGGGCGAGCAATGCGCTGCATCACGCCGGCATCGGGCTCGACCTGGAGACGAGGCAAGCCAGCCTGCATGGCGCGCCGGTGGCGCTCACAGCCCGTGAATACAGCGTGCTCTACGCTCTATTGCTGCGCAAGAACGGCATCGTCACCCGCGCCCAGATCGAGGAAAGCCTGTATGGCTGGGGCGACGAGGTCGAAAGCAATGCCATCGAGGTCTATATCCACAACCTGCGCAAGAAATTCGGCAGCGAACGCATCGTCACCGTGCGCGGCCTCGGCTACCGCCTGACCCAAGATGAAGCAAGCTGACGCGGCCCGGCCTTGGTCGCTGCGGCGGCGCCTGCTGGCCGCCATTCTGGCCGCCAGCAGCGTGCTGTGGCTGGCCGGACTGGGCACGCTGACCGTGATCGCCTGGCAAGAGACAAGCGAGGTGTTCGACGATGCGCTGGAAGAATCGGCGTATATGCTGATGGCCGCCACCACCGGCCTCGATGCACGCGGCCTGCTGGCACCGCTGCCGCCCTCGCGGCGCGACGGCGCGCGCAAGGTCGACATGCAATACCAGATCGTCGCCGCCGGCCGGGTCATACAGCGCACCCCTGGGGCGCCGTTCAGTCCCTTTGTTACCGGCTTCGACGACGACAACGGCTTTGCCGATCTCACCGTCGAGGAAGAACGCTGGCGCGTCTTCGTGGTGCGCGATGAAGTGCGCCACTTCGAAGTGCAGGTCGGCCAGCAGGCCGACAAACGCCTCGATATCCTGGAAGAGCTGGCCGAAGCGCTATGGCTGCCGGCGCTGGGCTTCCTAGTGCTGCTTGCCCTGGTCTGCTGGCTGTTGACGGGGCGTGTTTTAACACCGCTGCGCCGCACCGCCGCGGCGATCGGCGCCAAGACCCCGGACGACTTGACGCAGGTGGCGCTCGAGGGACAGCCGCGCGAATTGCTGCCGATTGTCGGCGCCCTGAACGACGTGCTGGCGCGCCTCGATGCGGCGCTGCAGGCCGAGCGCCGTTTTACCGCCGACGCCGCCCACGAACTGCGCACGCCACTGGCCGGACTGCACATGCATGTGCAACTGCTGCAGCGCCAGCACCCTGACTTGACTGCCCCGTTCCAGAAACTGCGCCAGGACATCGCGCGCCTGACGGCGCTGGTCGACAGCCTCCTGACGCTGGCGCGCCTCGATCCGCTGGCGCGCGCGCAGCTCGGACGCCAGCCGGTGGCGCTGCGGCCCCTGTTTGATCAATTGCTGGCCGAGTACGCCGAGGACGCGGCGCGGCGCGGCATCGCCCTGTCGCTGCGTCCCGACCTCGAGGTCGTCGCGGCCGACCCGCAGATGCTCGGCATCATGCTGCGCAACCTGATCGGCAACGCCCTGCGCTATTGTCCTGCCGGCAGCCGGGTCGAGGTCGACGCCGGCCGGCATGCGGGCCGCGACCGGATCGCCGTGCGCGACGACGGCCCCGGCGTCGATGCGGCCAGCCGCCAGCGCCTGACCGAACGTTTTTTTCGGGTGCTGGGTCAGGAGGAGGGCGGCAGCGGACTGGGTCTGTCGATCGTCCAGCGCATCGCCGACCTGCACGGCGTCCACCTCGCTTTCGGTCCCGGACTCGATGGACGCGGGCTGGGCGTGACGCTCGAGTGGTCGCCGGACGGCACTCCTTAAGATCGGGTTAATGTCCGCCAGGTGTAATGCACCTGTGTCAAATGACATTCACCCATCAAGACAAAGGACGACCATGAAACGCATTCTTCAGATTTCCGCCATTGCGACCCTGCTGGCCGCATCCAGCTTCGCCATTGCCCAGCCGACCGGATATACGGGACCGTCGAACAAGGCGGCACCGGCCGGGTATGCCGGGCCAACGAGCGTGCCGCTGATGACCGCAAAGGCCTTGCTGAACAAGGGCAAGGACGACCAGTACGCCCGCCTGCAAGGCAAGCTGCTCAGCCACAAGGGTGGGGAAGAGTATGAATTCGCCGATGCCAGCGGCAAGATCATGGTCGACATCGATGCCAAGCATTTTCCGGCAGGCGTGAGCATCGACCACAACACGATGGTCGAGCTGACCGGCGAATTCGACAAGGAGACCTTTGGCGAATCGGGCTTCGACGTCAAGCAGGTGAAAGTCGTCACCAAATAAGCGCCGCCGGATAAGGAAAACGCCACCGCAGGTGGCGTTTTTGCCGATGCATTGGTCTCTCAGTGATGCATCGGCGCGCCGGCCGCGGCCTGGCCCGGCTGATCCGGCCGGAATGCGCGCTCGCCCGCGGCGGTGTCGTGATAGCTCTCGAAGCGCGAGACTTTGCCGTCGCGCAGCGTGAACACGTGTACCCAGGGGCTGTCGTAGCTGCGCCCCGTGCTTTTTGCCAGCCAGGTTGCTTCACCGGTCACCACCACCTTGTCGCCTTCGGCAATGAAGTCCTTCGGGATGAAGCGCAAGGCCTGCGCGCCCGCGTCCAGTTGCCGGAAAAATTGGGCAATCTCCGCTTTGCCCTTGTGCTTGCCGGCGAAGGGGATATTTTCCGCTTCCGGTTCGATCCAGAGCGCATCGTCGTGACAGCGCTCGAGCAGGTGTGGAATATCGCCGATCTGGAACAGTTGATAGCTTTCCATCACCAGCCGCTTGTTTTCCTGTGCGTCCATGGCAGCTCTCCTCAAGAGGCGGCCCTCCACTGACAATCGCGAAACGTTCATGTCGCGGAGTGTCGCTCCTTTGAGCCTAGTGCGCGGAGCAGAGAAGTCAAGGTGGGCTGTAGGGAGAAGTGAGAGGAGTTGGCGCAGAAACAAAGACGCCACCGCGCCTTACCCGGTACTGGTTGAAAAGCCCTGACACGGGAGAGTGCTGTTAAAATTTGCGCTCGCCTTCCGATGCCCATTTGCAGGAGTACACAAATCCTAGGTTTTTTAGTCAGTGCGGCGATACGTACGCCGAAGCTAGCGATCGCTGTTGCGTTGGCAGTGCTGGCAGCGTTGGCCAGCACGATGACCTACACCGGTTTTCTTGTCGTCGGCGTGTTGGCCGATTATCTCGGCAGCGGCCGGGTCATGGCAGGACTGCTTCTTGGCGGTCTTTTTGCAAGATTTCCTTGGATAAGCAAAGGGAAGCTGCGCATTGTCGGCCTGTTACCTAAACCTGTCCGTCGCCCACTCATCGTGAGCATACTCGCACTGTGCTTGTTGACCTTTCTGTCGCGAGGCGAATATGTGTCCGCAGCATTTACAGGTTTCGCTACGGCGTTTCTTCTTACCTACCCTTGGTTGAGGCGCGCTATTTTCGATCGAATGCTATCGTCTGTCTTCAAATTCGCTGGCCGAAACCGTCCCAAAAGCACCGACGACACGGTGATTGATGGTGAATTCAGGGAAAAGAAAGAATAAGCTTGATCGCCTCCGGGCAGACGATTGCCCGCTTTCGAAAACAAAAACGCCAACCTGCATGGGTTGGCGTTTTGCTGTCCTGTCGCGGTGACGGTCGCAGGGCTAGCTGCGTTCACGAGGTCTGCGATGGCGCAAGCCCGACGCGTCGCGGGTGGAAAAAGCGATTCGCAATGGAATAGTGTTGGCGCTGGTTGAAATTCGACTCATCCTGCTGATTGAAATTTGACCCAGGGCGAGGCGCCGCGTTGTGATGCTGCGGCTGTGGATAAGTGTACCAAATGAGCAAGGGGCAATCCGCGCAGGGCGAAGCCCGGAGCGGATTGCCCCTTGTTTTAGCGTTAGAACGGTTCGGATGCCGCCCCGGCCTTGCCGGCATTGCTCTTCTGTTCTCGTGCCTTGATTTTTCCTTTGGCAACCGACCAGACCGAAAGCAGCAGTGTCGATTTCCTGACCAAGGCACGCGCGGCCTGCCCCACCAAGATCGTCAAGCTGCTCACCGCCAAGATTTGCCTAGTCGCATCAGTCTGCCTGATTACGGGCGCCGCATGTCCATTACGGTGCGCTGTTGCACCAAATCCGGCCTGCCGCAGCCGTCACAACGAGACGCCGTGTATACATAAAGAATTCGGATGTATTTCTCATGGCATATCAATTGCTAGAAGCTACATGTTTGAAACCCACTGAGAAAAGAGACCGACATTATGAACCTGCGTAATATGAGACTTCTGGCAGCCCTGTGCCTGGCCTTCGGCCTGTCGACCACCGTTTTAGCAGCCGGCCATGACAATGCCGAGGCAAAAATGAAGAACATGCCGACGGCAAAGGCGGCCAATGCATCCTTCCCGCTGCAGCCGCTCACTGACAAGCCGGGTACGGTATCGATCCCCGGCATGAAAGGCACGGTCTACTATGTGCCATCGACAACCGAGACGGTCAAGTGGGGCTATCTGCCAAACGCCAATGACAAGCCGGTGATCACCATGCCTTCCGGCGGCACCGTGGTCTTTGATACATTGTCCCATGAAGGCCTGATCGAAGACCAAGGTCGCGATCCGGCCAGGTATTTCGCCAGCAAGGGCGTGCCTGCCAACCTGATTCTCAAGGATGCCATCGCCATTACGCAATCGGGTATCCCGCATGACTTTGCCAAGGACGGTCCGCATATCGTCACCGGTCCGGTGGCCATCGAAGGTGCCGAGCCAGGCGATGTCCTGAAGGTCGAGGTCCTGGCGATCGTGCCGCGCGTGCCGTATGGCGTGATCTCAAACCGGCATGGCAAGGGATCGCTGCCAGGCGAGTTCCCGGAAACACCGAAGCCGGATGCCGATGCAAGCGTGGCCAGCCCGGAAAAATTCCGCAACGTTTCGGTCTTCACGCCGATTCGCAAGGCAAAGGGCGGTCACTGGGAGGGCGTGATGGCCACCAAGAACGGCACCGAAGTCACCTTCAAGGCCGCGCCGTTCATGGGCGTGATGGGCGTTGCCGCAGCCTCCACGGAACCGGTCCATTCGGTCCCGCCGGGTGTCTATGGCGGAAACATGGATATCAATGACCTCGGCATCGGCTCGACCGTGTATCTGCCTGTCTTCGTCAAAGGCGGCAATTTCTACACCGGCGACCCGCACATGGCGCAGGGTGATGGCGAAGTTGCGCTGACCGCGCTGGAGCATTCGCTGCGTCCGACCTTTCGCATCACGCTCCTGAAAAAAGGCGACAAGCAGATTCCTTCAGCCTCGGGCAGCCTGGAACTCCCGTTCGGCGAAACCCGGGATCACTGGATTGCGATCGGGTTGAATCCCGATCTCGACGAAGCCATGAAGAGCGCCGTGCGTGAATCGCTCCGGTTCCTGACCGACGTACTCGGCATGGAACGCGCAATTGCCTACGCCTACCTGTCGGCGGCAACCGACTACCAGGTGTCGCAGGTTGTCGACAAGACCAAGGGCATTCATGCGATGATTCGCAAGGAAGATTTCAAGAAAGTCACTGCTGAAAAAAATAATGTAGCCATCGATTGACGGATCGACGGCCGCCCCAGGTTTTCTCGGGCGGCCGTCTTTTTGCGTGCGACGCGCCGACTAGCGGCATCGAAGGGGATTCGACATCTGCCAAGCCAAGAGTCACTGCTCACTTCTGATAACGTGAATGAAATCAGAGAACAATCGGCGGGTCGATAAAGCGCAGATGACCTTGCTTGATCCAGACCCGGGCACCTTGGTTACCGGCTAATGCAGCAAGTCGGCCACCGCGTGGCAAGCGCATCCAAGACATGGCGTGCAGATGGTCGCCGGCGTCGCAGAAGTCGCCCGCCAGTACGAGCAGCTCTGCACCATCGGTGTATGTAAGCTGCACTTGCGCGCCTGGTTCCCAGTGCTCTAGCTGGACGGTTTCCCGTTCATCTTCGAACAGCGGCGTGACCGCTACGCCGGGGCGCAACAGATCGCCGATCTTCCCCATCTTGTTCATGTCGACGATGACATGTGTACGGTCCTCGGGTGCGAATTGCCAGAGTTTGACGAAGATGATGCAGCCTTGTGCAGAACCCGGCGTATGCCGGCTGGTAGGGGGATTGCGAATGTAGGAGCCAGGTGAGTAGTCCCCGTGTTCGTCCTGGAACACGCCATCAAGCACGATGAACTCCTCGCCGCCGCCATGAGTGTGCGCAGTAAATTGACTTCCCGGTGCATAGCGCACGATAGTGGTTGCACGCGCGACTTCATCGCCGATTCGGTCCAGCATCCGGCGCTGGACGCTGGCTACAGGAGAATCCACCCATGCCATGGCCGCACCGTGCAAGACGACGCGCAGGCTGAAATCGGCATTAATATCCATGGGTTGATTCTGTCATTGTCCTGCGCTGTGTGAATCGGTTACGAACCGGTTGATTAAACGCCCGTACCACCACCCATGCTGGCGCGCTGGGCCATGCGGGCGCGCCAGGCGAGCAGCGTGTTGCAGTCGGCCGGAATAGTGATCTTGGCGAAGTCTGCGAACGACAGGCCGACGAACAGCGTGATGTCGGCAACCGAAAAATTTTCACCGGCGGCAAACGGTTGATTGGCCAGCACAACATTAAAGTAGTGCATGCCCGACAGCGCTCGCTCATACTGTTTCATGCCCCATTCCTTGTTCTGGTAGAGCTCCAGCGCGCCCAGTCCCGGCGTGGCGTGATGGAAATACGCGCCCACTGCGTCCATGACACCCTGCTCCGCGCGACGCTGCATCATCTGGATCACGGCCCGTTCCTTGGCAGTCGTGCCGGTCAACGAGATCCCCTCGAATGCATGGTCTATATATTCGGTGATGCCCGAGCATTCGCTGATGAGGTGCCATCGTCGAGTTCGAGCACCGGCACGGACGCGCTCGGGTTCTTGCTTATGAAGGCAGGGAGGCGATGTTCACCTTTCATGACATCCACATGCACGAACTGTATCTTGTCAGTCGCCCCTTTTTCAGATAACGCGATTCGAACTCGGGCCGGATTGGGGAAACCTTCGTAGTCGTAGATTTTGATGAATGCTTTCGTGTTGGGATCAGTTAAAAAAAAGACACAACTTGGAGGCGGGCCGCGGAGTACCAGCCGCAGATAAAAAATCCGGATGACCTGCTTTTTCAATTCATCCAGCATATCCGAAAATTGCCATCTTGCTTTTTAGCGCGCGTTTTTTGGGTAGCCCGGTTCATTGTGACTGCTGTCGCAGGTCTGGCCCGTCGAAGCCGAGCATATAACCCGCCATCGCCGCCTCCAGCGTCTCTGGCAGGTACGCTCGCGGTTGCGCTGCACCCGGATGCGCGCAAGGGCGTCGCCGATTAGCGGCGGCGGCCCGTTCGACCAGCGGGATGTTTGGCAGAGTGGTTTGTCCAGGTCGGCGATGGCAGCCGGGGGCGCGAGCACCGGGCCCTGCCATGGCAGTCCGACCCCCGTTGTGCGATCAGAACGAACCGCTCGCGGCTGGTGTAAGCGCATTGGGTACGTGCAGCATGTCGGTGGCGGCGTTCTGCGCTGGGCGGCCGATGGTTTCGGCGCGAAACGGCGCGACAGGCTTAGCTGTCAGTCTCCCGTGGCAGGTGAAAACTAGTTGCCATCAGTAGGCGAGAGCTCTGTCAAGTCATGCATGGTTTGGCATGCTTGACTTGACCGGCAATTGACCGGACATGAGAACGATGAATTCCACAAACAAAAACGCCAACCAGTGTTGGTTGGCGTTTCGTGAACGATGTTCTTGGTGGCCCGGGGCGGAATCGAACCACCGACACAAGGATTTTCAATCTTCGCGCCGCGTGCTATCACCAACGCAGCAACCGGGGCCCCAGCACGGCACCGAACACTGCTGGTACGGCAATTCCAAGCACGTACCAGATGCCCAGGAACGGCGCTGCCATTTCCGGGCAGTGCAATGCGTACGCGGAGGCGGCGCCGGCGCCCGCAAGCAAACCGGCGCTGGCGCCGGCCCACGCCGGCCGGGTCGGCGCCAAACCCTTGATGACCCAAAATGCGGCGCCGAGCAAGGGCAATGCCAGCAGCGCAATATTGAACGCGCATGTTTTCCAGGTGGCTCCAAAAATCATTTCCGCACGTTCTGCAGGTGGTTCATTGAGCAGGGCCGCTCCGGCGCTGCCCCACGCAAATAGCAGCAGGGCCGCCAGCACCAGCGGTGCTGGCCCCGAAGGCCGTCCCGGGTACGAGAGTCGTATCGTTAGCGGCAATGCGGTCAAGGCGCCCATGGCCGGCACCAGCACTTTCGCCCAGAACATCGGCAGCATAGCCGCTTGCGCAATATCATTCCGTACACCGAACACCAGGGCCATCAGGAGGATCGCTCCCATCAAGCCGCAGCCCAGCCCCCAGGCAAAGCGGCTTGCGGCCGCAGCTGAGCTCACCGGCGCGGCGCCAGTGGCCAGCATATTAATGAACTCCTCTGTCTTCATCGTTCGTCCTTGATCAGTTCAGCCAGCATTTTCAGGCCACGGTGTACGCCCACTTTGACAGCCGATACCGACATTCCCATCAGGCGCGCCGTTTCTTCCACCGACATGCCTTCCAGCTTCAAATGCTGAATCGGAAGGCGTTGCCTGTCGGGCAAGCGGTCGAGTAGTTTCATCACATCGCGCCGCGCATCGCCGGCGTCGATCTCGGAATGTGCAAAAAATTCGGTTTCATCGTCGAGCGGTATATTCAACATCTCCCGCTTGCCGCGCCGGCGCAGCAAATCCACCAGTTTGTGGCGTGCGATGGCATGGACCCAGGCAGTCAGCGGTTGGCTTTTCTCGTAAGTGTGGCGCTGGTTGTGCACCGCCAGCAGCACCTCTTGCACCAGGTCTTCAATTTCATCCGGCAACCCTCCGAGGCGACGCCTGAAGTACGCCCGCAAATACGGACATAACTCTTTCAAAAACAGATGGTAGGCCGGTGCATCTCCTGACAGAGCGCGAAGCAGCAGTTCGCGGAACCGGTTTTCGCTTGCGCTCACGCATCCTCCTTTTCTTATTCGTTGCGGATGGCAGGACGGTTACAGCAAATCAAAAAATATTGCTCGTCATCTCCCTTCAGCTGGTTCGACTCAGCGCCGGCTTCGCATCCAGACGCGTGCCCTCGGCATGCTCGCTGCTGCGAGCACTATTTTTCACGGGTCCTGTAACCAAATTGCCCGGGGGGGCGAATTACCTTCAACAGCAGCCGAATCAACGACGAGATTACCGTATGAAACCGATTGCAGTGGCTATTTCAGGATTTGCATTCTGTCTTGCGACCCCGTCCTTTGGTCAAAACAGCTGCCGGGCCGAGAGCGGCCCGGGTACGGCCGCTCTGGTTGAACTATACACAAGCGAAGGCTGCTCGAGTTGCCCACCGGCCGACCGGGAATTGAGCCAGTTACGGGGCAAAGCCGGCCGCAACGCAGTGATCATTCCGATTGCCTTGCATGTGACGTATTGGGATCGGATTGGCTGGAAGGATGGCTTCGCACAAAAGGAGTTCGATCTGCGCCAGAAGCTGTTGGCCAGCCATGGGAAAAGCAGGCTGGTCTACACGCCGCAGTTTTTCATGAATGGCAGGGAGTTACGGAACTGGCGCGGCCAGTTCCCGGACGCAATTCGCAAAACCAATCAAAAACCGGCAGAGGCAAGCGTTGCGCTCACGTGGACCCGGGCGGCCGGCGATACCGTCCAGCTTGAGGCCGTCGCCACAGGACGTGATCCACAGGCCCGGCAAGTACTTTACCTGGCCGTCAGCGAGAGCAGGCTGGTCTCGAAGGTGCTGCGCGGGGAAAACGGCGGCGCGACCCTGATGCACGACGATACCGTACGAGCCTGGTTCCCGCCAGTCAGGTTGACCAGGGGTAGAGCACAGTTGCACCAAGCGATGCGTATTCCAGGTAACTGGAACCTGCAGAATCTACAGGCGGTGGCGTTCGTGCAAGACCTGGATGACGGCATCGTCCAGCAGGCGGTAAGCATCGGTCAGTGCGACCCGGGTCGAAGCTGACATGCAGCAAAGCGTGTGAAGGAAGCGGACGACTTCCGCGGCAGCAACCGGGGTGGTTGCGTTTCATTTTACTGCTCTTGATCTGGTGCTTTTGCCAGGCAGGCTGAATCCAATCAAATCACGAAAGAAGGGAAATCACCATGAATAAGCTAACAATCGCAGTTTTTTCTGCCTGCTTGCTGGGCTCCGGCGCCGCTTTCGCGCAAGACGCGATGACGAAGGACGCCATGGCTGGCGATAGCATGGCCAAGGACCGCATGGCCAAAGACCACATGGCCAAAGACCACATGGCCAAGGACAGCATGAAGAAGGATGGCATGGCGAAGACGCATATGGCAAAGGGGAAGGATGGCATGAAAAAACACAGCATGGCCAAGGATCACATGCGTAAGGATGAAATGAAAAAGGACGATATGGCAGCTAGCCACATGAAAAAGGATGGCGCAATGGGCAAGGACGAGACGAAAAAATAATCCCGGTATAGCGAGACTGCGCTTTCCCGCGCCAGACTAGAGCGCAGTCCGCTTGGGTCCATATGAACAGCTTGATGTATCAGCAGTGAACGGAGCAGGCACATGCCTACCGAAAATCCCTTGCCCCTGCATATGCCGCGTGCCAGCACGCGATATTATCGGCATCGATTGCCGGTACGAATCAGTCACTGGATTAATCTTCTCTGCCTGATCGTCCTGTTAATGAGCGGCTTGGGAATATTCAATGCCCATCCCGCGCTTTACTGGGGCGCGTCTTCCTATACGACCGAGCCGGCGTTTCTTGAAATTAGCTCGGAGACCGTGCCTGCCACTAAGGAAAGTCAGGCGCTGGGAGGCGAAGCGAAACCAGAGCCATCGGGTGAGAAGCGCGGGACACTGCGTATCGGTGGAGTTGAATTTGACACGACGGGCGTATTGGGTGTGTCGACTTCAGCCAGCGGCACGCACAACGAACGTGCATTCCCATCATGGCTGACCATTCCAGGCGCCTACTCACTCGCGGATTCGCGCCTGTGGCATTTCTTTTTCGCCTGGCTGTTCGTCCTGAACGGCTTCTTCTACATCGCCTACACGCTACTGAGCGGCCATCTTCGGCGCGACTTGTTGCCTGACGGGCGGGACCTGCGAGGCATCGGCGCCTCGATCATCGATCATCTGCGCTTCAAGCATCCGGAAGGTGAGGCTGCGCGGCGTTACAACGTATTGCAAAAGCTGGCATATCTCATCGTTATTTTCATCCTGCTGCCCTTGATCGTCTTGATGGGCATGGCGATGTCGCCCATGCTCAATAGCCTGATGACCGGATGGGTGGATCTGTTTGGCGGGCGGCAGTCGGCACGCTCGATTCATTTCATCGTCGCCTGCCTGTTGCTTGTTTTCGTGCTAATACATGTTTTCGAAGTGATCGTCAGCGGTCTCTGGAATCATTTGCGTTCGATGATCACCGGGTATTACGTCATCCAACCCAACCGCGAGAAAGAGCGTTCCCCATGAACTCCAACGACTCGAACCGGCGCCGCTTCCTCCGTCGCTCGCTGGGTGCGGTAGCGGCACTGTTCGTCGCCGGATGCGACCGGCTGAACGAAACATCCTGGTTCCCAAGAATCCTGAGTAGCTCCGAGGATTTCAGCAGGGGCGTTCATAAGGCCCTCATCCCGCGAAAATCGATGGCGCAAGAATTTACTGAAGCCGATCTATCGCCGTATTTCCGCAGCAATGGCACCGCCAGCCCAGAAAGCCGGCTGTACCAGGCACTAGCCACCGATCAATTTGCCAACTGGGCATTAAGAGTAGACGGGCTAGTAGCCGAAACAAAAAATTTTTCGCTGGCGCAGCTGCGGGCACTGCCAAGCCGTACCCAAATCACCCGCCATGACTGCGTGGAGGGGTGGAGCGCGATCGGAAAATGGAAAGGGACCCCTTTGGCCGAGGTGTTGCACGCGGTACAGCCGACGCCAGCAGCGCGCTTTGCCGTATTTCACTGCGCCGATCCCATGGAAAGCGATGGCACTAGCCTGTATTACGAAAGCATCGATATGGACGATGCTTATCATCCCCAAACCATCCTGGCTTACGAACTCAACGGCAATCCCTTGCCCATTCCGAACGGAGCACCGCTCAGGCTGCGAGTGGAAAGGCAATTAGGGTATAAACATGCGAAATACCTGATGCGGATTGAACTGGTGAGCAGCCTTGAAAATGTCTATGGTGGAAAAGGAGGCTACTGGGAAGACAGCAACGGATATCAGTGGTATGCGGGGATATGAGCCGAAGACCTGAGGGAAACGCCAAATGACCATAAATCCAATGACGGCCTTCGTATTTGCTGGCGGCGGAAGCTTGGCCGCGGTGCAAGTTGGCATGCTCCATGAGCTAGTCGCGCACGACGTGCATCCGGATATTGTCATTGGAGCCTCAGCTGGAGCGATCAATGCTGCGTTTTTTGCCCAAGCGCCGAGCGGTTCTGGCGTTGTGAGGTTGGAGCAGCTGTGGAGTGCGGTGCGACGCAACGAGATCATGCCATTGACAATGCGCTCAATGCTCTCCATGTTAGTTTTCCGGCGTCCATCGTTAGTGAGTGTTTCGGGCATTCGGAGACTGCTGGAAGCGAACCTGAACTATGGTTTGATTGAAAACACGGTCCTGCCATTGCATATCGTGGCAACCGACAATTTGTCAGGAGGCGAGGTCGTGCTCTCGCGCGGGCCGGTGGTTGAAGCCGTGATGGCGAGTGCTGCGATTCCGGGAATATTTCCGCCGGTAACAGTGAACGGACGCGATCTGGTCGATGGCGGCGTAGCGAACAACACGCCCATTTCTGTTGCCATTGATTTGGGCGCGAAGCGAATCGTCGTGCTGCCGACCGGTTTTGCTTGTGCACTTCAACGGCCGCCGGTAACCCTGATCGCGCAGGTGCTGCATGCTCTGAGCTTGCTCATCGCGCGCCAGCTCGTAGCTGACCTGCAACGCTATGCATCGGCGGCACAATTGATTGTCGTTCCGCCGCTTTGCCCACTGGACGTTTCTCCCTACGATTACAGCGCGTGTGGCACCTTAATCTCGCGTGCGAAAGCCAGTACCAAAACCTGGCTTATGGCGAATGGCATGCAGCAGCCCGCAATTCCGATGCAACTGCTGGAACATCATCACTGAGAGCGAATATATACAAGCGAACGCTTTCGCAACTGTCAGTCGGCGGATGCATAGCATTACCCAGACGTTGCTTTTCAAGGAGATTTTTTATGACCAACATGAACAGTATTTTGTCAACGCCCACGCCAATCGTGGGCACTTCCGGGGCCGCCGGCCTACAGGCGCAATCAAAACGATTCGAACATGAGCTGTCGGATTGCGTCAACTGCGCATCCTCCAAGACGCCTGAAGGAAAGGCGGCCATCGAAGTCATCCAAACCATGATCAACACGGTCAAGCTACGCCTCGATGACGCTCCAGCCGCACAATCGGGATCCGCCATGCAACTGGCGGGGCGGATGTGAATGCTGGACCCGACGGTACGGGGCAGTCCGGATCGGGGAGCGGTGGGGGGAACTCCAGAGACGGCGCGCGTGCCGTGTCGTCGATTTCCACTCTAGGCAGCAGAATCGATGTATACAGCTGAAGGAGGAATGCTGGCGGCGATAGGTCGCACCAGACTGCCTGCGCGTTCGCGCACACCGGTCCACCGAGCAGTTTGTGTGAAAACTGCGGTACTCAACTATTCTCAGTAGCTCCAATACGAAAGGCAAGCCATGATCAAACTTTACTACCACCCGTCCCCGAATCCCGCCAAGGTCGCGCTTTTCCTCGAGGAAGCCGGGCTACCTTATGAACTGGTGCCAGTGGACACTCGCAAGGGCGAACAGCACGCCTTGGAGTTCCTGGCCGTCAACCCGAACGGCAAAACTCCTGCGCTGGTTGACGACGATGTGGTGGTTTTCGACAGCAATGCGATCCTGCTCTATCTAGCTGCAAAAAACGGAGCTTTCCTGCCCGACGACACACCAGCTGCGCGCGCACAAATGCTGTCGTGGCTAATGTTCGTTGCTACCGGCATCGGCCCCTATTCTGGCCAGGCGGTGCATTTCAAGCATTTCGCGCCAGAACCCAAAGAATACGCCGTGAATCGCTATGACTTCGAAGCGCAACGCCACTGGGCGCTGATCGACGCGCAACTCGCGAAGCACCGCTATATGCTTGGCGAGACTTACACGCTGGTAGATATGGCGGTCTGGGGTTGGGCGCGCGCGGTCCCATTCATTCTTGGCGCGGACGCCTGGTCCAATCTGCCCAATGTCAAGCGCCTGCTCGACGAGATCAACGCCCGGCCCGCAGCGCAGCGCGTTGAGAGCCTAAAGACCAGGCATTCGTTCAAGACCGAGATGGATGACGAGGCGCGGAAGGCATTGTTTCCGCAGAACGCGCGTCTGGCAGCACTATAGAAGCGCAGGTTCGCGAATGATCGACCTTTAGTACTGGACTACGCTAAACGGCCACAAGATCACCATGTTCGCCGAGGAGGCAGCTGCCGTATCGCATTCTTCCTTTGCATATAGGCAAGGGCGAGCAGTTCCAGCCCGAGTTTCTGCACATTTCGCCAAATAACCGTATTCCCACTATTGTCGACCAGGCGCCGGCGGAAGGTGACGCGCCGATTTCCGTGTTCGAGTCGGGCGCCATCTTGCTGCACCTGGCTTAAAAGAGAGGGCAACTTTTGCCACAAGACCTGCGCGGGCGCACCCTTGCCCTGCAGTGGCTGTTCTGGCAGATGGGCGGGCTGGGCCAATGGCGGGACAGAACCACCACGTCACCCAATAGGTGCCGGAAACTATCGCGTAGGCCATAGAACGCTACGTCAAGGAAACGGCGCGCCTCTATGCGGTGCTCAACAAGCACCTGGCGGACGGGCGCAAATATATTGCGGGCGAGTACTCGGTCGCGGACATCGCCTGCTATCCCTGCATCGTACGCACGAACACCAG
>NZ_JBIMES010000009.1:0-256075 GCF_051262535.1 Massilia sp. CMS3.1
CTGGGTCGGTTGCGGTCATTCGCTGGCAGACTGCTACCGGCCAAAAGCGGACTAAGACAACGTCGAGTGGACAACTATCATGTGGTCAAGAACGTGACGTAGGAGAGAAGAGGTGAATCTGGAAGAAGCAGTAGCGAAAGTGCGCGAGGTGTCGGACGACATGTTATTGGTCGCCAAACCGCCACTCACATGGGGCAGTGAGGCAAAGTACATCGCACTTACGGATGACTTTTGCGTTCCTTCGCAGATCGCAAATGAGGGCTTCGAAGTAGTACTCGATCACGAAGACCTAATCACCCAATTAAGCTATTTGGCTGAGAAAAAGGTCAGCGGAAAAACAGCCGCTGAGTTCGTCGCCCATTACGCAGTTCATGATGACTGGCCGGCTTGGTTCCGCGATCTTAAAGAGGCTTAGCCGAGTCAGGGTCAATGGCTGCTTCGGGTCGATTGCGGACCTTCGCAGGCTCAGTCCAGGCACTAACATAGCCTCCTTGTTCGTAGACGGACTGATGCCATCGCCCGAGCACTACTTCCTGAAGACCTGCGGTCGCTTATAGCAGCTCATCTTCCGGCTCATTGCGATCGCCGAAAGGCGGACGCCCACGTATCGATGATCGCGCGGCCCTAGCCAACGCCCGCGTTCGACACGATGCTACAAGGCGTGGGCGATCCTTACCAAACAGATTCCGAGGGTCATTCTAGTATCACTATTGCCTGGATTCGGAGCCGCCGAAGTCGTCAGGTCTCTTCGGACCAAGAAGATTATTTGATTCCGGGAAATCTATCGAACCGCATATCGGGAGTTCACCCAATGTATGTGATCCGGGCCAGCAGTATTAAGCGTACTTGGCCGGTCGGCGCGAAGCAACAGTGAGTGATTCTGAAGAAGTACCGGGAACGGTCAAGCGGCTATGGACCGCCACCTGAAGCGCCGCTTCGGGCTGGTGCCGCTATTGGTCACATCAGGTGCGCTGCAACCGCCGCCTTTACTTGGCAGGCACCGTACTTGAAGGGCGCCAGTCGCGGCGGGAGGGCAAAGCTCAACCGCTAAAAATTATCCGCAATGACCTGACCGATTAGGGAGAATTCCCCACATTATTTGTCACTTCACGACACCTTGAACAGACTGAATTATGTCGGTCAACCGCAAATTATGTTTGTCAGCTAAGAACTAAGTTCGTCAAAGTTTGGCTGAATAAACGGCGTTAAACAGTTACATGATGTAGCAGCCCATGTGTGCCATGATTTGGCCACATGGGCTTTTTTTTAGTTTGCATGCTCTTTCTCGATCAATCGAAGTTTGGACAGGCGCCCATGGCCCGAGATTTCACACGCTTAATAGAACATCATGCTAAAGCACGTGAACATCTGGCTCAGCTTCAGAAGGTACAGTTTGTACCTAATTTTGGGAGCGAGTCCAGCGGCGTCATTCTTGCCCGAGTTTTTCAACGGAATAGGCCGGTTGCTGCCAATCTGCCGGTTGCACCGGGCAAGGTGGGACACGTCAATCCGCATTTAAGACTTTTGGCTACGCGCCAAGTTCTTTGGACCTGATCAAGACTTCCAGGTTCGGCACGACATTGGCGTCAAGGTGGTCCTGCATTCGCTGGCTCAAATATCGCTCGCTTGGAAGATCAATGCCCTCTTGACGCGCCTATTCCCGCAACACGCCCAGCAACACCATACTGACGTTTTGACCGTCATCCATGTACTGGAGCAGGAAAGCCTTTAGCCTTCCCCGTCCCTCATCGGAATGTAGGTCAAAACCGCCGGGGACGTCGTTTAGCCGATGCGCGATGACGTTGCGACATTGGAGGAAGCGATCCAACTGGTCGTCGAAGGTGGGATGGAGATCCGCCGCTGCCGCAGCGCCTTGAGCAGTTGCCCCAAAGTGGCTTTCGAATGCAGCACAAGCAGGGCCTGAAGCTGTTCCACAGTCTGCAGTGGCTTGCCGTGCAACGGGAACGTCAGGCACGTGCTCATCAGGCGCTCCACACCCTGTCCCGCGATTACTGCAACGCCCAATGTCTTCAGCACATCGTCCTGTACCGGCTTGTAGCCTGATCGCGCTTCGTCTTTCATGATCTCCCCTCATCCAGAGAACCGCACCCGAATGGCTGCGTCGCAGCTTAGTTTAGCTAGAGCGCCTGCACATGGCTGGTCAGCATCCGTCTTAGGGCGCAGCTATGCCGGCCCGACTCAATCACCGGTGATCAAGGTACAAAGGCTGGTAGTGCGTCGATACAGCCAAAGCGTATGCGAATGGATGACAGAAGGCGGCCACGTAGTGTCAATAGCTAGGCAGCTACAGGTCAGACTGCCTCACGAATCTCTGATTCGTGTTTTGAAAAGACACTGACACAGGCACCAGCCGTCACGATTATCCATTCGCGTTGCTTCTGGGTATAGCCGAGGCGCTTGTCTTCTTCCTACGCCCAGCCACTATCCAACACCTCAAAAACGGGATAACCGGAAGGATAGTCATCGAGCTGACCAGTAAGGGACGCTGATCCGTTTACCAAGCAAATGCGTAGCAAAGTCGATCTCTTCCATATCGCGCTCCGGGAGAGTCGCTTGTTCAAAGAAGATTTCGTCGAACCCGAAAATTCCCTGCGAACCCGCTTTCCCGCTGAAGACAATGTCAAGGTTTATTCGTGGAATCAGTTGCGAATGACGTCTCCCGCTAGCCCAAGCACGTATCTATGTTAGCATTCGGCCGTAAAAATCAAACATGGTTCTACCATACATGTTGCCACCATGGCTGCAGGATATCGGCTGGTACGCGCCGAACGCTTGGACCATCGAGGCCTATCATAGTGTGCTCTGGCGCGGAGAAGACCTGATGGATCTGCTGCCGGAACTGGGCTGGCTACTGGACGTGGCCATCGTGGGTACGACGCTGGCCCTGCTGGTGTCCAGGTTAACGCTTCGGTCCTAGGGATATCCAACATGGCGACATCGACGATCGATAGCCGGGTCAGCAGTGCTACTACAGTGGTCGGGCTGGTGTTTGCGAGCCTGGTTATAGGCACTTGGCTGGCCGTCCATGTCGGCGCGATCTTCCTGGTCGACTGGGCGGCGACATGGCTTTGGCTCGCGGCACCTGTTGTCGTTGCCCTACAGTGCTGGCTGAGCGTTGGCCTGTTTATTGTCGCCCATGACACGATGCACGGCTCGCTGGCGCCGCAGCATCCGTGGCTGAACCGCGCCATCGGCTGCTTTTGCGTCTTCATCTATGCCGGCTTTTCATATAACAAGCTCTACGAAAACCATCACGCCCACCATCGTAATGCCGGCACGGCCGATGATCCCGATTTCGATATCGATCATTCCAGTAGCTTCTGGCCGTGGTACTTCAAATTCTTTCGCCACTACTTTGGCTGGCGTGAATTTGGGATGCTGACCGTCGCCGTGGTCATCTACTTGTTCATCCTGCGTGAGCGCTTCCCGACCATGTTAGTTTTCTGGGCTTTGCCCGCGCTGCTGTCATCTGTGCAGCTATTCTATTTCGGCACCTATCGTCCGCACCGCGTCGATGACATACCGTTCGACGATCGGCACTGCGCCCGCAGCAACGACCTTTCGCATTTCATATCCCTGCTGACCTGCTTTCATTTCGGCTACCATCATGAGCACCACGACGCGCCATGGGTGTCGTGGTGGAAACTGCCGGCGCACCGCCGGTCGACAATCAACCTGCAATATCCTAAGGTCGAGAATGAATAGCCTGTTGCATTACCTTATCCCCATGATGCTCGTGGTGGGGGCCGTAGCCTTCATGGAATGGTTTGCGGCCTGGTCGCACGAGCACATCATGCATGGCTGGGGCTGGGGCTGGCATAAGTCCCACCACGAACCGCATGACGCGGCGCTGGAGAAAAACGATCTCTATGCTGTTGTTTTCGCCGCGTTCTCCATTGCACTGTACTTCGGAGGAACTTGGTTGTGGCCTTTGTGGTGGATCGCCGTTGGCATAACGATCTACGGCGTGTTGTATTTTTTCATGCACGACGGTCTAGTGCATCAGCGTTGGCCGTTCAAGTATGTGCCGCGCAAAGGCTACCTCAAGCGCGTCTACCAGGCCCACCGATTGCATCACGCAGTAAAGGGCAGAGATGGCTGTGTGTCATTTGGATTCGTCTATGCCGAGCCTGCCGTCATGCTGCGCAAGAAGCTGCAGGACAACAGCCGGAGTTTTCCCACCAGCGCTGGAGAAGACCAGAACCAGTGCCCATCCGGGCACTGATCAAGGGCGCTGCCACAGGTCTTTGCGCGGTGTTTCACGCATGATGATGCGCGTTGCGGCCACGTCCTCCAAATCAACGCCGAGCAGAGCAAGCTTTTTGATCGTAGTGGTCGAGACGCGCTGGTCTCAGACTGCCGGACCACTTGCTCGGAGCTTGCTGCCAATAGCGCGGTAAATGCGCCGTTCCGTTGCTATCGCCCAGGCCGATCGCGTCGGCAGGGCCAACCACGCCGGGAATGTCGGCTCCTGGATGAGCGCCCGCCGACAATATAGAGATTGGAAATCTCCTGCCTGGCCTGCAGGGCGCGGCAGGCGTGCAGCAGCGGTTCCGGAGCGGGTTTCATCTGGCCCAGTGTGTCACCCGCCACCACGACGTCAAACCAGGGCGCCAGCGCGTGGATGTCCAGCAAGGCAGCGGTCGGCTCCTGAAACTTGTTGGTGACGCAGCCGAGCCAGTAGCCGGCTTGCTGCAAGGCTGCGAGACCCGCGCGCACGCCGATACACGTCGCCGTAGCGCCCGTTGGTGTCCCGGTAGTGGCGCTGGAACAGCGCCAGCGCCAGCACCTCGTCGATGCGGGTGGCGCTACTCGCGCGCAGCACGCGCCGGATCAGGGTCGGCACGCCATGGCCGATGAAGCCGCGCACGGCATTAAACGACAGGGAGGCGCGCCCAAGCCCAGCAACAGGCGCCTGACGGCTTCGAAAATGTCCGGCGCGCTGTCGACCCGCGATGGCGGCGCCGCAAGGCATCCGCAAGGGGCGGGTCGAACTGGCGATGGTCAGCACCGCCAACTATTTCGTGCCGATGCTGCTGGTGCTGTTTCGCAAATAATTCCCGGATATCGAGGTCAGCCTGCAAATTCACCATCGTGAAAGCATCATGGCTTTATTGATGCGCAATGAAGTCGACCTGGTGCTCATGGGACGTGCGCCGGAGACGATCGATTGCGTCGCCTACGCGTTCGCGACCAATCCGCTGGGCGTCATCTGCGCCCCAAGCCACCCCTTTTCGCGGCGCCGCAACGCCCCGCTGTCGATCCTGAACGACCAGGAATTCGTCGTGCGCGAGAACGGCTCGGGAACGCTACAGGCGATGGAGCGCCTGTTCGCGGAACAGGGTATTCACCCCCGGTGGTGATGGAAATGCCGAGCAACGAAACCATCAAGCAGGCGGCGATGGCGGGAATGGGGATGAGTTGTTTGTCGCTCAGGACCATTCGTCAGGAACTCGGTTCCGGACACCTCGCCCTGGTCGATATGGAAGGACTGCCGATCGTGCGCCACTGGCATATCACGCATCTGGCAGCCAAACGGCTGTCGCCGGCAGCGGGTGTTCTTAAAGACTTCATGATGACCGAGGCGGCATCCCTGATCAGGTCATGGGCTTGATGTGCCTGGCTGCGGGAGGTAAGGCGTCACATTGCGCAGCATGCGCTCGATGTAATCCTCCTTTCTCCTACCGGCATGTGGAAGGAGCGGCTTTTATGCCGTTGTCGCCAGCGGCATTCGTGTTGCCAATCGTTCCTGTCTTGGTAGCGCTGCGCTCGCTGCCAGTTCAGCGCGCGTCGGCGCCGCCCGGCTTGTCCGGGCTTTGTTCAGCCAGCGCGTCGACGCCCGTACCGGTCATGGACGCATCGACCGATTTGCCCTGATCGTCTTCATTGCCTGCGGCCGGGGTGCCAGGCTTGCCGCCCCCTGCTGCCGCACTTGTCTCGCGTGACACGTCCGTGCTGGCACTGCCGCGGCTGCTTTGCGGCGCGCCCGCCGGCCCGACATTGCTCTCCGGCGGCGCGCTGACGATGCCGCCCGCGCGTTCGCTATCCTTGCCTGGCGCGCCGGTGTAGTGGCCGGCGTCCCCCTGGCGCTGTCCGGTATCCGGATCGGCGGGATCGGACCTGCCCGACAGCGAATCCGGTCCGCGCGTTCCCGGGTTATGGGTGCCGTTGTTGTTGGCGCCGATATCGAATTGCTTGTTCCCAACCATGATTGACTCCCTGGCGTGATTGACCGTGGGTTCGATGGTAGTCGTTTATGGCGGCACACGAATAGGAGCGCGGGCTGAAAGTCTGTAGGCGCCTTCGCACGGCGTGTTCATGAAGCCTGGTTCATGCCGGCATGGCGGGTGGAAGTGGCGGGCCGACCAGCGCCATGGTGCAGGTAAGCGGATCGTCGTTGCTGACGAACAGGGCCGGCGCGTTGCTCGCCAGGGCTGCGTGGCGCGCCAGTGCGAGGGCGCACAGGAAGGGCACGGCGCCGCAGGTCCCGGTCGTGGCGCCCGCGCGCAAGACGTCCGTCGTGCCATCGAGCTGCGGCAGCGCCGAGGACGCCAGTCCCATCAGTTCCAGAGTGCGGCTGGCGCGGTGGTCGGTGTCGGCGGCCAGCGTGGCGACGTCCGCCAGCTGCCTGCCTGCCGCGTGGACGGCACGCTCCGCCAGGTCCACCAGGCGTTGTGGGTCAAGCCGTTTGGCGCTGTCGCCCGGGACTTCCCGCCGCGTTTCAGAGAGCGGGTACAGCTGGGCGAACACGGCGTCGGCGCTCTGGCGGGCGCTTTCCAGGCTGGTGAGCAGCACGCCGGCTGCGCCTTCGCCGGTAATACGGCCCCCGGCCCGCGCCGTCGTGCACAGCGAGTTGTTCCCTGCCCAGCGGTCGACTGTCTCCTGCTCGATATGCGAATCGCAGGCGACGAGCATGGTGGCGACGCGGCTATTCGGCACCTGGCTGTCGACAGCGCACTGGCCGAGGATGCCGGCAGGGGCGGCGTCGGGCGCGACGTCGATCCGGGTCAAATGGTCCACAGGCCAGCCGAATTGCCCCACCGTATGCTTGAACCAGAGTCCCGCCGCATGGCGCTGTTCGACTGTCCAGCTGGCCGGCAGGATCGTCATCAAGCGCAATGGCGGCGGCGCGTTTTGCGCCGGCATCCATTGCATGAGCGCCTCACCCGCCAGGTCGCGCACCACGGCGGTTCCGAGGGTCAATGCACGCCACTGCGCCTCGTCCAGGTGCAGCTCTGCCATGCCGCTCAAGATCAGCCATTCGGCGATCTCGTCCTTGACCGCGTCATCGACTGCGGCGTCGCTGCGCGCGCTCACGATGGGAAAACCGTCGTCGTCGACCAGTTCCGGATCGAGGTCAAGGCGCGCCTTGTTCCCTGCAATCGCCGCTGCCAGCTCTTCCGGGGAAGCGCCGTGCGGGGCGCGCAGGGCCGCCGCCAGGATCGCCAGAGGGAGCGCGGACGGTGCACTGGCCGGCGCCGGCTGCACAGCTGCGCCGGCGGCAGGGGCAGCGGCCTTGGGACGGACTATACCGGCGGCGAACAGGGCGCGTTTCAGCCAGCCGGGCAGTGGGCGTGACGGCGGGGCAGTGGTCGAGGGCATGGGCTTGTCAATTAAATGTTGTCGATCGTGGCCTGCTGGCTGGCGATCAGGGAGGCGCCGCAGGCGGTCTTGTCGCCGTGGCGGGCAGCGGGCTGGCCGTCGATGATCAAGGTCGCATCGCCGCTGACGATCGGGTTCGGTCCGTGTTTCGGGCAGACGGTCTTGTCGCCGATGCGCGCGATGGGAACGCCGCCGCTGTCGCTGTGGGGGGAGGCTTCGATGACCGAGCCGCCGTGGGAGGTTTTGTCGCCGAGTACGATTAATGGTCCGGACATGGAGGTCTCCAATCAGGTCAGTCCGGGTGCGCGGGGCTGTTGCCTGTGCTGTTGGTGGTGGTTGAATCCGCGTGGAGTCAGGACTCCACCCTACGGTCGATGACAGTGGTCAAGCCGTCACGGCCAGCAGCTCCAGTTTTAATTCTTTCATCCCGGCTGGTACATACAGCGAAATCGATTGCGCCTTGAGCATGCGCTCGTACATCTGCCCTTTTGATTCGAGCATGAAGTAGCAGGTGTCGGGCCGCACCGCCAGGGCGGCGGGCGGTTGCGGCGTGTATTGCAGGCGCACGCCCGGGAGCGCCGACAGGACGAATTTTTCGACGTCGTCCGGGGCCCCGACTTTGAAACGCAGGGGCACGACGTCGACCAGCTGCACGGCCGGGATGTCGGCCGAGACGGCAATATAAAAGATCGTCTTGTCGTCGATCTTGCCCGAGTCAATGGCGCCGATGTGGTACGACGGCCGCACCTCGCTCAGGGCGATCGCGAAATACTTCGATGAGATCACGGTGTCGAGCAATTCGCGGATGATCGTGTGCAGCTTGGTGAAACCTGGGCCCGGATCGCCGTGCTGGTAGGACGGCAAATCGGCCAGGGTCCAGCTTTTCGAAAAGGTCATCAAACCGCCTGCGACATCGAGCAATTGTTCGTACAGCCGCTCCGGATGCAGGCTCGGATGATGAAAATGGTGACTCAATGTGGCGTAGGCCGAACTGGCCGTATGCAACAGCCAGAACGAGGACATGTCGCCCGAGCGAAATTCGATCACGTTGCGGCTCGGCTCGCGGTGGTGGCCATACAGGGCGCTGACCTTGGCCTGCAGCGCGTCGAGCAGGCGCCGCAATTGCTGGAACAGCGGCGGCGCAGCGCCGATCGACAGGCTCGGCGGCACAAACGTCGGGTCGAGTTCGAAGCCGCCGACCGTCGCACGGCGCAGGCGCAGCAAGGGAAAGTGCACGTAGGCGTCGCGCGGATCGGTGTCGGAAACGAGGCGCACCGATTTTTTCAGGTAGGCCAGTTGCACCGGGGCCGCTTGCGTGTAGAGGTCGGCCGTCTCCTGGTTCACCTGGATGAAACGGGCGGTATTGGCGGCTTGCCCCTGGGTCGCAACATTGCCGCTGAATGGTTTCAAGCCCGGCAGCGCGGCGTAATACGTCACGCTTTGCTGGGATTGCTGCAGGGTGCTCAGGTCGACCGTGTCGGGCAGGCTATCCGTGTTCGGCGCGTCGACCAGTTCTCCGTCCTGGAAGCGCAATGCGAGGTCGAGGATGCGCAGCACATTGTTCGCCAGGGCTTCGCGGTCGACCTGCAGCCGTTCCACGCCCCAGGCATACGGATGCACCGCCTTGATGCCTTTTTGCAGGCAGTGCTCGTGGTACTGGTCCTGGCGCTGGAAATGCTGGGGGCGCAGCAATAAACCCTCTCCCCAGAGTACTTTGCTGGTCATGTCGGCTGTCATCCCTCGTATGTGATGTTCCGTTGCGCGCAACTTTTACCAACGGAAACAGTAGCACTGCCCTCCCCGGTCGGGATTTGCGATTCCTCAAACGTCTGGTTTGCACAACGCCACAACGGGCGATGGCGTTTCCTTATTTTTTTTCAACGTTTGGGGAGGCGTGCGCGGTAACACTACGGAGCTTGTCGGCCTTCAACAGGGGAATCGGATGAAAGGTTTTACGCCAGGCTTGTTCGACCGCCTGCTCGGGGTGCCGCTGCGCGTCGGCAGCGGCAACCTGTCGCGCCTGTCGATCGAGGACATGAAGGATGCCGTGGCACGCGACCTGGAAGCCTTGTTGAATACCCGCGCGGTGCTGCCCGAAGGTTTCTTGACAGCCTATCCCGAGTGCGCCAGCTCGATCGTCAGCTATGGCATGAAGGATTTCGCCGAGCTGTCCCTGTCGAGCCCGTCGGACCGTGCGTTTATTTGTGAATGCATCGAACAGGCCATTGCTTGCCATGAGCCGCGCCTGCGCAAGGTCAAGGCTTCACTGGAAATGCGCCATGGCGCCGTCAACCGGCTCGACTTTTCGATCACCGGGGTATTGGTGGCCAGCACCTCGCAGGAAGCCGTGAATTTCGATGCCGTGTTGCAGCCATCGACCCTGAGTTACAGCATCAGCAAGGCCGGGCGCGCCGCGCCGGCGGGAGCATAAAAAAATTGGAACAACTACTGCCGTATTACGAAAGCGAACTGGGCTACCTGCGCCGCAACCTGCGCGAATTCGCCGAACGCTATCCGAAAATCGCCGGCCGCCTCTTGATCAGCGGAGAGGTATGCGAAGACCCCCACACGCAGCGCATGATCGAGTCGTTCGCCTTGTTAAACGCGCGCATCGCCAAGCGGCTCGACGACGACTACCCGGAATTCACGGAAGCCTTGTTTGATGTGTTGTACCCGCATTACCTGCGGCCCTTTCCCTCGTGCTCGATCGCGCGCATGGATGTGACGGGCGCGTCCAAGCAGCAGAGCGCGGCCGCCACCATCCCGCGCGGCACCCAGCTCGCCACGCGCCCGGTGCGCGGCGCCGCCTGCATTTTTCGCACCGTCTATCCGGTGGCGATTGCCCCGCTGACGCTGACAGGCGCCCGTTTTTCCGACATCCTGCGTGCGCCCGACGCGCTGCGGCCTCCCGCCGGCGCCAGCGCCAGCATCAGTTTTACGCTGACCGGCAGCGTCGAGCAAATCGATTTTAACGGGCTCGACCTGCCCAGGCTGCGCTTCTTCCTCGATGGCGAACCGTCGTTTTGCGCCGCCCTGCGCGACGCCCTGTTCATGCGCACGGTGGCGGCGTATGCCGAAGCCGACGACAATGGGCGCTGGGTGGCGCTGCCGGCCATTCCGATCCAGCCCGCCGGGTTTGACGAAGACGAATCGCTGATCGATTTCCCGGCCCGCTCGCATGCCGCTTACCGTTTGCTGACCGAATATTTTTGCTTCCCCGAGAAATTCAATTTTTTCGACATCGACCTGGCCATGCTGGGCGCGCTTGTTCCCGGCGCGAAATCGGTCACGCTGCACCTGGCCTTATCCGGTATCCGCAGCGATTCGAACACGGCGCGCATGCTCGGTACCCTGTCGACGAACAACGTGCTGCTCGGCTGTACACCGGTCATCAACCTGTTCCGCCAGCGCGGCGAGCCGATCCGCCTGACGCATACCACCGCCAGCTATCCGGTGCTGGCCGATGCCCGGCGCGCCTTTGCCTTCGAGGTGCAATCGATCGATTCGGTGAACCTGGTGCGCCAGACGCCGCAAGGCGAAAGCGTGATCCAGTTTCGCCCCTTTTATTCGCTGCAGCATGCCCAGACCCCCGAGCAGAACGGCCATTACTGGGCGATGCGGCGCGACGAGACACTGGCCGAGCGCAGCCCCGGTTTCGAAACGCAAATTGCGATCGTCGACATCGATTTCGATCCCGCCGCGGTCGAGACCGATACCTTGAACCTGGAACTGACTTGCTCGAACCGGGACCTGCCTTCGCTGCTCAGTTATGGTCAGGAGGGGGGCGATTTGTTCCTCGAGGGCGGATCAAACGTGCGCACGATCAGTTTTTTGCGCAAACCGACGAGTTCCTGGCGTTTTCCCAGCGGGCGCAGCGCGCACTGGCGCCTGATTTCGCACCTGTCCCTGAACCACCTGTCGATCAGCGCGGGCGGCGTGGAGGCGTTTCGCGAGATGCTGGCGCTCTACGATTTGCCGCGCTCTCCCTCTTCGCAGCGCCAGATCGGCGGCATTACCGCCATCGAACAGAAAGCGACCAGCGCCTGGCTTTCCGGGAACCCTTTCAATTGCCTGGTGCGCGGGGTGCAGGTGCGCCTGTGCATCGATGAAGAAGCCTTTGTCGGCAGCGGTATCCACGCCTTTGCCCACATCGTCGAGCGTTTTCTGGCCCTGTACGTGCACGCCAACAGTTTTATCCAACTGGTGCTGGTCTCGGCGAAAACCGGAGAAGAGTTATTCACATGCCACCCCAAAAGCGGCGATTTGAGCCTGCTGTAATCGAGCGCCTGTTCCGGGAACCGTACCGCTTCGAGTACTTCCAGGCGGTGCGCATGCTCGAACTCTGGCTGCGCCGGCATGGCACGCCCCAGCACGGTGTCGTCGCGGCCTTCCTGCGCTTTCAGAATTCGACCTCGCTGCGCTTTCCGGCCAGCCAGTTGGAGGCGATTCAGGCCGAACCGCGCACGATCGAGCCGACCGCGGCGGCGCTCGGCGCGGCGCTGCGCGCGTCCACCTTGAAATGGATCCGCGTCACGCCGACCTTCATGGGTTTGCTCGGTAATCACGGCGTGCTGCCGGTGCATTACACCGAGCGCGTCGCCGAGCAGCAATTTGCCGACAAGGACGACGGCGCGCGCGCCTTCCTCGACACCTTTTCGAACCGCTCGCTGGCGCTGTTTTATGAAGCCTGGCGCAAGTACCGCTTGCACCTGAAGTATGAACTTGGGGGCAAGGACAGTTTCCTGCCGCTGCTATTGGGGCTTGCTGGACTGGGCAACCCCGCGTTGCGGCAGCGCCTGGGACGGCCCGAGCATGGCGCCGTACGCGACGAGTCGCTCGGCTATTTCGCGGCTTCACTGCGCCAGCGGCCCGTCTCGAGCGTGCAGATGGCGCGCGTGCTGTCCGAATATTTCGGGCAGCCGATCAAGGTCGAACAGTTCGTCGGCGCCTGGTACGCCGTCCCGCCCCTGCAGCAGAGCACCCTGGGCTGCGACAGCGCGACGCTCGGCACGTGCGCGATTGCCGGCGAGCGGGTCTGGCAGCGCGATCTGCGCCTGCGCCTGGTGGTCGGGCCGCTCGACGGCGCCGGGTTCGAGGCTTTTCTTCCGGGCGGGCTGGCCGCGCGTGCCCTGAAAAGTTTGACCACGATGTTCACCG
Source organism: Massilia sp. CMS3.1 (assembly GCF_051262535.1). Lineage (NCBI taxonomy): Bacteria > Pseudomonadati > Pseudomonadota > Betaproteobacteria > Burkholderiales > Oxalobacteraceae > Massilia > Massilia sp. CMS3.1. The sequence goes on from NZ_JBIMES010000009.1 coordinate 12,781, forward strand.
GGCTCACCCTCGAATACGAGGTCGAACTGGTACTGCGCGCAGCCGACGTGCACGGCGCCACGTTGTCCGGAGAACGCCATGCCGGACGCCTCGGCTGGGGGACGTATCTGGTTGCCGGTCCGCAGAAGAAAGACCGCAACGACGTGCACTACAGCTTGCGCCTGGAATAGACGCTTACACGATCCCGCCATTCACCCGCAGCGTCTGCCCATTCACCCATTCGCCTTGCGGGCCGACCAGGAACGCCACTGTGTTCGCAATATCCTCGGGCGTGCCGAGGCGCTCGAGCGGCGCGGCCCTGGCCAGGCGTTCGACCAGTTCCGCCGGTTTCCCGTCCAGGAACAGCTCGGTCGCGGTCGGTCCCGGCGCCAGCGCCGTCACCGAAATGCCTTTTCCGCGCAACTCCTTGGCAAAGATATTCGTAAACGTTTCGACCGCCGCTTTTGAGCCGGCGTAGACTGCATATCCCGGCAGGGCGAGACCGATGGCGCTGGTCGAGAAGTTGACGATGCGCCCGTTCTCGCGCATGCGCGTCGCGGCCAGGCGCAGCATGTGGAAGGTGCCGCGCGTATTGATCGAAAAGATACGGTCATAGAGCGCGTCATCGGTGTCGGCCAGCATGGTCGTGCCGGGTTGGATCACGCCGGCGTTGTTGATGACGACGTCGACGCCGCCAAACGCCTTCTCGGTGTCGTCGAACAGGCGCGCGCAGTCTTGCGCCTTGGCGACGTCGCCCTGCAGCGCGAGCGCGCGGCCGCCCGCCGCCACGATGGCCTCGACCACCGCATCCGCATCGGCTGCGCGGCTGGCGTAGTTGACCGTAACCGCAAAACCATCCTGCGCCAGGCGCAGCGCAATGGCCCTTCCGATGCCGCGCGAGGCGCCGGTGACGATTGCCGCTTTTCCGTTCAGTTGTGTCATGGGTTCTCTTTCAATTCCACTTGCCGGCGCGCCCGCCGAGGCTGTAGCGGCCCGCCCCTAACAGGGCAAGCGCAATCGCCGCAAAGAAGTACCTTCCCTGCAATTCGAGCGCCCATCCGCCGCTCTGCGTCATGGTAAAAAATTCCTTCGTATGCACCAGCAGCACGGAGACCACCATGTTGCCGGCCACCAGTAGGGCGGCCAGGCGCGTCCACACGCCGACCAGGATCAGCAGCGGCGCGATGACTTCCCCGACGTACACCCGGTAGTCAATCGCCCTGGTAAGCCCATTTTTTCGAGCATGCCGGTAATGAAGCCGACGCCGCCCAGTAACTTGGACACGCCGTGCAGCAGCAGCAGCGCCAGGGAGACGCGCAAGACGAGCCGGCCGAGGTCTTCGCGCGCGGTGTCGATGGCGGCATTCGCGTGGGGCATCTCGGTTCTCATGGAATCGCTCCTGATGTCACCTGTGCCTTACGGACCACCGGCGAGCACCTTCTCGGGCGTGATCGGCGTACTGCGGATCCGCTTGCCGGTCGCATGATAGATCGCGTTACTCACCGCCGCCGCCACGCTGACCAGGCCGATCTCGCCGACGCCCTTGGCCCCCAGGCGGCTGACGATGCGGTCGTCCTCCTCGACAAAGACGACGTCGATATCGTGGATATCGGCGTTCACCGCGACGTGGTACTCCGACAAATTGTGGTTCATGAAGCGCCCGAAGCGGTGGTCGGTATGGCTTTCTTCATGCAGCGCCTGGCTGATGCCCCAGACCACGCCGCCGACGATCTGGCTGGTCGCTGTCTTCGTGTTCATGATGCGTCCGGCCGCAATCGCGCTGACCACGCGCGTCACGCGCACCACGCCGAGTTCCTCGTCGACCCGCACTTCGACGAACACGGCCGAGTGCACCAGGCGCCGGAATTTGCGCTGTTTCAGCATCGCCGGCAGCATCAGGTATTTTTCTTCAATCCGCTCGCGCCCGCTGCGCCCGACGATGGTGCCGAGCGAAATGAAGGTGTTCGGGTCCTTCTTCAGGCGCATCACGCCGCCTTTGAATTCGACATCCCTTAAACGCTTGTCGCGAAACGGCGAGTCGGGGTCCGCCTGGGCATAACGCAGCAGCGTCAATTGCAGCTTGTCGCACACGCCGGCCACGGCCGAACCGACGGTGGCCACGTGCGAGGAGCCGCCTTCGATGGGCGCGGCCGGCAGGGTCGAGTCGCCCAGCTGGAATTTGACGCGCTCGAGCGGCATACCCATGGCTTCGGCGGCGATCGTCGCCATCACGGTGTAGGTGCCGGTACCGATGTCGGTCGCCGCGCTCGAGACCACGAGTGTGCCGTCCGCATGCATCACGGCGCTGGCGCGGGCGAACATCTGCATCGCATCCCAGACCCCGGTCGCCATGCCCCAGCCGACGAATTCCGAGCCCTCCTTGCGCGCGCGCGGCGCCAGCGGACGTTGCGACCAGCCGAATTGTTCGGCGCCCTGTTCATAACAGGCACGCAGCTCCTTGCTCGAATACGGCTTGTCGTCGACCGGCGAGCGTTCGGCGTAGTTTTTCAGACGCAGCGAGAGCGGGTCCATCTTGAGTTCATACGACAGCTCGTCCATCGCCACTTCCAGCGCATGCATGCCGTGTGCCGCACCAGGGGCGCGCATGTCGAGCGGCGTGTACTGGTCCAGGCTCACCAGTTTATAACCGAGCTTGATGTTCTCGCAGGCGTACAGCAGCCCCGACCAGTTCACCACGACCTCGATGTAATCCTCGATCTGCGAGGTTTCGGCGATCGCTTCGTGCTGGATCGAGCGCAGCGTGCCGTCGCGGTCGGCCGCGAGTTTGACCCATTGCACCGTCTCCGGGCGATGCCCGAAACTGAACATCTGCTGGCGCGTCAGCTGCACGCGCACCGAGCGTTTTAATTTCAGGGATGCCATCACGGCCAGCGTCAACTGGTATTGCGGACGCAGGCCGGAACCGAAGGCGCCGCCGACGTACGGGTTGCGCACCGTGACCTTGTCCTTTGACAGGCCGAACACGTGCGAGACATACCAGCGGCTGTTCTGCGAGCTTTGCGTCTTGTCGTAGATGGTCAGGTGACCGTTCTCTTCACGAATCACGGTCGAGGCGAACAGTTCGAGCGGATTGTGGTGCTCGACGCCGTGATAGAACTCGGCCTCGATCTTGACGGGAGCGGCCTTGAAGGCTTTCTCGGCATCGCCCTTTTCCGGCGGCGGCGGCTCATACCCGGCTTTCAGCGGACGCGGTTTGTAGGCGCGGTCCAGGTTCGCCGTCAGGCGCGTGTCGTGGTCTTCTTCTTCGTAGCGGATGCGCACCAGCGCCGCCGCGCGGCGCGCCGCCTCGAAGGTCTCGGCCAGCACCAGCGCCACCGGCTGGCCGTTATAAATAATCCGGTCGTCGTACAAAGGGCGGAAGGGCGAGCCGGCCGGCGCCGTCATGTCCTTGTAGGCGATGTCGAAGGAACGCACCTTCGGGCGGTTCAGGTGGCTCATCACCTCGACTACGCCGTCCAAAGCCATGGCTTCCTCGATATCGATGTCGAGGATGCGGCCCTTGGCGATCGCGCCGCTGACGACCACGCCATAGAGTAAATCGGGAGCGGGGTATTCGGCCGCATAGCGCGCCGCGCCCGTGACCTTGGCGCGGCCGTCGACGCGCGAGACGGCGCCGCCGGTGACGACTTGCCCGGTGCCCGGTTCGGCGACGGGGGTGTGCAGGGCCTGGATCAGGTCAGTCATGGGGCTCTCCGGTATTGGTGACGGTGCCTTGCACCGCGGTCTGCAGCGCACGCACGATGGCCTTGCGCGCCAGCCCTATCTTGAAATCGTTGTGGCCCTGGCCGACGGCGCCTTCCAGCAGCAGGTCGGCCACGCGGCCGAACAGGGCAGGATCGTCGCGCTGCCCCTCGAGCAGCGCTTCTGCCTCCGGTTTTCGCCACGGTTTATGGGCGACCGAACCGAGCGCGATACGGGCGCTGCGGATGATGCCGTCCGAGCCGATATCGAGCGCCGCCGCCACCGACACCAGCGCGAACGCATACGACAGGCGCTCGCGGATCTTGATGTAGGCCGAGTGGCGCGCATAGCGGCGCGCGTCCGGCAGGGTGATTTCGGTGATCAGTTCGTCGGCTTCGAGCACGGTGTCGTACTGCGGTGCGTCGTCCGGCAGGCGGTGGAATTCGGCGAACGGAATGCTGCGTTTGCCGCGTGCCGATTCGACATGCACGGTGGCCTCGAGTGCGGCGAGCGCCACGCACATGTCGGACGGGTGGGTCGCGATGCAGTGGGCGCTGGCGCCGAGAATGGCGTGCTGCTTGGTGATGCCCCCGATCGCGGAACAGCCGCTGCCGGGATCGCGTTTGTTGCAGGGCGTGGCAACATCATAAAAATAATAGCAGCGCGTTCGCTGCAGCAGGTTGCCGCCATTGCTGGCCATGTTGCGCAGCTGGGGAGACGCGCCGGCCAGGATCGCCGCCGTCAGCAGCGGATAGTGTTCGCGCACCAGCGGGTGGTAGGCCGTGTCGGCGTTGCGGGCAGTAGCGCCCAGGCGCAGGCCGTCGCCGTCTTCCTCGATCCCGTCGAGCGGCAGGCGGTTGATGTCGACCAGGCGGCTCGACACCATCACGCCCTCTTTCATCAGGTCGATCAGGTTGGTGCCGCCGGCAATAAAGCGCACGGCTTCGCCGGCGAAGCTGGCGTTTCCCGCAACCTGCGCGAGGGCGGCCTCGGCGTTCTCGGCTTGGGCAAAAGTAAATGGATTCATGCGGGCACCGTTCCGGTCACGACCGGGCGCACGGCGTTGTCCAGGTCGGTAATGCCGGCCACCGCGCACACCGCCTTGCGGATGCCGGGATAGGCGCCGCAGCGGCACACGTTCCCGCTCATCAGTTCGCGCACTTCGGCCACCGTTTTGGCTTGCCCTTCGTTGATCAGGCCGATGGCCGAACAGATCTGGCCCGGCGTGCAGTAGCCGCACTGGAAGGCATCGTTGTCGATAAAGGCTTGTTGCAGCGGATGTAATTGGCCATCTTTGGCCAGGCCCTCGATGGTGGTGATCTCGCGGCCGTTCTGCATCACGGCCAGCGTCATGCAGGAATTGATGCGCTTGCCGTCGACGAGGACCGTGCAGGCGCCGCACTGGCCGTGGTCGCAGCCCTTCTTTGAACCGGTGAGGTCGAGGCGCTCGCGCAGCAGGTCCAGCAGGGTCACCCAGGCTTCGAGTTCCATGTCGTGTTGCTGTCCGTTGATGCGCAGGGTGAGCGGATAGCGCTCGGGAGCGGTCATGGTGAATCCTTTCCGGGGTCGGGTGCAGTGGCATGCGCAAGCGGCAGGCAGTGTGGAATGCTGTTGTCATTCCGTTACGACCATCTTAGTGGCAAGCGCGTGGTAACCGGCGCACAATTAGCCCAGTGGCTACACTAGAGCCCATTCAATCCGACAAGAGGTCATCATGAAAGCCATCGCCGCATTCGCATCCCTGCCCGCCGACAACGAGAATGCCCTGCAGGACATCGTTCTTCCCGACCCGGTAGCCACCGGCCACGACCTGCTGGTCGACGTCCATGCGGTGTCCGTCAATCCGGTCGACACCAAGGTGCGGCGTGGTTTGCCGGCACAGGCGCAGGCCGAACCGAAGGTGCTGGGCTGGGACGCGAGCGGCATCGTGCGCGCCGTCGGCCCGGAAGTGACGCTGTTCCGTCCCGGCGACCGGGTCTGGTACGCCGGGGCGATCCACCGCGCGGGCAGCAACAGCGAACTGCAGCTGGTCGACGAGCGCATCGTCGGGCGCATGCCGACCACGCTGGGATTTGCCGAAGCGGCGGCCCTGCCACTGACCGCGATTACGGCCTGGGAATTGCTGTTCGACCGCCTGGGCCTGGAATTCGGTGGCCATGCCGGCGAAAAGTTATTGGTGGTCGGCGCCGCCGGCGGCGTCGGCTCGATCCTGGTGCAACTGGCGCGCCAGCTGACCGGCATGACCGTGATCGGCACCGCCTCGCGCCCCGAGACGAGAGAGTGGGCGCGCATTTTCGGCGCCCATCACGTAATCGACCACAGCACGCCGCTCGACACGGCCTTGACCGACGCGGGTCTCGGCGAAGTCGACTACGCGATCAGCCTGACCCACACGGACAAACATTTTAATGCGCTCGTGAATGCGATCAAACCGCAGGGAAAACTGGCGCTGATCGACGACCCGGAACCGATCGACGTGCGCCTCCTGAAACGCAAGAGCATCTCGCTGCACTGGGAGCTGATGTTTACCCGTTCGCTGTTCAACACGCCGGATTTGCAGGCCCAGCACCGCCTGCTGAACGAGGTCGCGCAGCTGGTCGAGGACGGGCGCATCCGCACCACGCTGGCCCGGAACATGGGCGCCATTACTGCCGCGAACCTGCGCCGCGCCCACGCCTTTATCGAAAGCGGCGCGGCCAGCGGCAAGGTGGTACTCGAGGGTTTTGGAGGCTAAAGTTAAACATCATATCGTTTATATTATTTATACAAAATAAACAATATAAATCGTATGTTTCAGCGTTTTACGGTTCCGGTTTCCAGGCCTGGTGCGGAGCAATTTTCCGTGATGATCATCGTGTTGATGGCGCGCTTGTGCGCTTCCAGCGACGGCAAGCCGAGCCGCTTGCGGCGTGCCTCGACGCGCGCCGGATCGTCGAACGGGTAATAGTCCCAGGCGCAGGGATGCACCTGGCGCAGCTGGGTGCCGTAGCGCTGCGGCCGGCCTTCCCTGACTGCCAGCCGGTCCGAGGCCGTGGCGAGATGCAGCATGGATGCTTCATCATCGAGCGCGGCCAGCTCGAGTTGGCGCACCACCTGGCGCTGGAAGCCTAGATCCTCGCTGCGTTGCTGGGCCACCAGCCAGGCACTGCGCGCCGCTTGCACGCCTTCCACGCTGTGGCGCGGCCAGCCGCAGGCCGCCATCAAGCTGACCAGGCGCGCCGCATTGTCGCGCTCGACCAGTTCCAGTTGTGCGCGGTGGCGCGCCGCCACCGGATCTTCAAGCGGCGCCAGGTAATCGACACGGCTGCGCACGGCCTCGGCCGCTTCCACCATGACCGCCAGCTGGTCCGCATACGATGCGCATACCGGCGCGGCCTGCGCCGGCACGGGAATGGCGGCAACGAATGGAACCAGGAACTGCAAGCTGCGAAGACTTCCCATCATCTCGTTCTCAAAAAACAATGAATAAAGCGTAACATAAGCGGTTCGTCGTGTGCCGGACCGGGAGCAGCGGACGCATAATGCCTGAACCACCATGCCGACCCGGAGACCCCATGAAAGCGCGTTTCATTCTGTTGCTGCTGGCTTTTATCAGCATGCCGCTCCGGGCGGCCGAGCTGGGTGAGGATGCCCTCTGGCAGGCACTGCGTGGCGGCGGCGTGACGGTCATGATGCGGCATGCGGCGACGAACCCCGGTATTGGCGACCCGCCAGGTTTCAAGCTGGGCGATTGCGCGACCCAGCGCAACTTGTCGGACGCGGGCCGCGCCGACGCGCGCGCGATCGGCGCCGCCTTCGGCCGCCACAAGGTGACCCCGGGCGCCGTCTGGTCGAGCCGCTGGTGCCGCTGCCTCGACACCGCGCGCCTGGCTTTTAATAGCGCGCAACCGGTGCCGGGCCTGGACTCGATGTTCAACGACGACGCGAACGCATCGGCCGCGAAACTGCGCGACCTGCGCGCGCGCCTGGCGGCACGCCAGGAAACGACGCCACTGGTGCTGGTCACCCACGACGTCAACATCCGCGCCCTGACCGGGTACTCCCTCGCGCCGGGCGAAATGGTGTTGTTCACGCAGCGCGGCGGCAAGCTGGAGGTGATCGGGCGCCTTTCCGTCCCGCGTGATGAAAAAGCGCGGGCACGATAGACGCGCGCCACCTGTCGCGCTATTTTCAAGCGTAGAATCGGCACGGTCGCGTAACGGGAGATCCCTCATGAAACGCCCTATCCTGCTTGCCGCCGGGCTGATACTCAGCACCGGCACCGTCTTTGCCCACCACGGCTGGAGCGAATACCAGGCCGATAAACCGCTCGATCTGTCCGGCACGATCGAACAGGCCGGCTACGAACAGCCACACGGCTTCGTGCGCCTGAAAACGGCCGACAACAAAACCTGGCACGTCGTACTGGCGCCGCCTTCGCGCATGGACGCCCGCGGTCTGGCGCGCGAAAAACTGGTGCCGGGCCAGCGCGCCACCGTGCATGGCTACCCGCATCGCGGCAAGGGCGACGAATTGCGCGCCGAGAACATCACGATCGAGGGCAAGAAGACGGAGCTGCGCTGATGGCGGGCGGCGCCGGCGTGCTGCACACGCTGGCGATGACGCCCCTGTCGCAAGCGATGCGCGAGGGCGCCTGGCTCTACCCCATCGTCGAGATCGTTCATATTGCCGGCTTTTCGGTGCTGGTGGGCGGTGTCGTGCTGTTCGACCTGCGCGTGCTCGGCTTCGCCCGCAGCTTGCCCGTCAGCGCCCTCGGCGATCATGTGTTGCGCTGGGCGCTGGCAAGCGTGCTGCTGGTGGTGCCGGCAGGGTTGCTGCTGTTTTCCGCGCACCCGGTGGAACTGGCGAACAATCCGGCGTTGATAGTCAAGCTGGTGCTCATTGCCCTTGCCGGACTGAATGCACTGGCCTTCCACTTGCTGCCTTACCGGAACGTGGCCGCCTGGGACCGCGACGGGAGGGCGCCGCCGCTGGCGCGTGCGGGCGCTGCGCTGTCGATCCTGCTCTGGCTCGGCGTCATCACCTGTGGCCGTATGCTGGCCTACCTCTAGCCTTACCCTGACTGCGGCCCTGCCCGCCTCATGCTACAGTGCCCTTTTGAACAACCGTGCCCGTTCCAGCATGCCGAAACCCTCCGTCATTGCCACTGCCATTACCGCGCTTGTCCTCTCAGCCTGCGCCTCTAACATCGCCGTGGCCGCCATTCCCGTGTATGGCTTTGTCGTCAAGAACACCTATCCGCACGATCCGCGCGCGTTTACGCAAGGACTGTTCTTCCGCGACGGCCAGCTGTTCGAAACGACGGGCATCACCGGTCGCTCGAGCTTGCGCCGCCTCGACCTGAAAACCGGCAAGGTATTGCAACAGGCGGACCTGCCGCCAAACGTGTTTGGCGAAGGGTCGACTGCTGTCGGCAACAACATCCTCGGCCTGACCTGGCAATCGAAGATCGGCTATGTGTTCGATGCCAAAACTTTTACGATGAAGGGGAAGTTTCCCTATGAAGGCGAAGGCTGGGGCCTGGCGAGCGACGCGAAGAGCGTCTACATGAGCGACGGCAGTGCCAGCATCCGCGTGCTCGACCCGGCCAGCTTGAAGGAAGTGCGGCGCGTGCAGGTGACGGCCGAGGGCAAGCCGATCGATTCCCTGAACGAGCTGGAAATCGTCAACGGCGAACTGTATGCGAACGTCTGGGGCACCGACCTCATCGCCCGCATCGACCCGGGCTCCGGCAAGGTGACCGGCTGGATCGACCTCACCAATCTGCTGCCGCGCGAACAACGCGGCACCAGCTCGGCCGACGCGGTACTCAACGGTATCGCTTACGATGGCAAGCATCGCAAGCTCTACGTTACCGGCAAGTTCTGGCCGAAATTATTTGAAATCGAACTGGTGCGCTTCGAGGGGCGATAGACCTCAGCCGCTAACGGAAATCACGACCTTGCCGAAGTGCGAGCCCGATTCCATGTAGCGGTACGCTTCCCGGGCCTGGTCGAAACCGAACACGCGGTCGACCACCGGCTTGATCTCGCTCGTGGCGGCAAAGCGCATGACTTGCTCGAGCATCGCACGGCTGCCGACGAAAATCCCGACCATGCGCTTGGCGCCGGCAAGTAAGGTCGCCGGATTGACTTCGCCGCCAAAGCCGCTGACGCCGCCAATGATGGCCACGCTGCCGCCCATCGCGGCGGACGCCACCGAGCGGTTGACTGTCCCCTGCCCGCCCACTTCGAGCACCACGTCGGCGCCGGTGCCGAGGGTCGCGCGCAATACTTCTTCCTGCCACTCCGGCGTGGTGCGGTAGTTGATCGTGTGATGGGCGCCCAGTTCGCGCGCGCGCTGCAATTTGTCGTCGGAAGACGAAGTGATGATCGTGCGCAGCCCGGCCGCCTTCGCCAGTTGTAAACCCAGCACCGAGACGCCGCCGGTGCCCAGCAGCAGCACGGTGTCGCCCGGCTTGATGCCGTTGCTCGACTCGAAAATCGCATTCCATGCGGTGACACCGGCGCAAGGCATGGTGGACGCCTCCACATAGCTCAGCTGCGGCGGAATTTTGACCAAGGCATCCTCGTGCAGCACGACCTCTTCGGCCAGCATGCCGTCGATGTCGCCGCCCAGCGCATGGCGGATTTTACCGGGGGAGGTGCGCCCATCCTGCCAGTGCGGGAAGAAGGAAGCGGCAACCCGGTCGCCGACCTGCAATGTCGAGACGCCATGGCCGACGGCGAGGACTTCGCCGGCGCCGTCCGAGCAGGGAATGATCGGGTTATCCACATTCACCAGATAGTTGCCGCTGGCAACCATCAGGTCGCGGTAGTTCAGCGAGACCGCATGCACGCGGATCCGCACTTCGCCCAGCGCCAGCTCACGCTGGGTAAAATCCACGCACTCCAAGCCGTCGATGTTGTCGCCCGGCAGAATCTGGTAAGCCCGCATCGTGTTCTCCATGATTGATTAGGTGCGGGCCATTCTACTGCGCCCGCCCTGCAGTGCCGTTCCGCTTGCCTTTATACCGGTTTCGCCACCATCAGCCAGAAGATGGCGACAAAGGCGATGAATGCCGGCACGCCGAGCGCGACCCAGGTTTTAAAGTAACGCCAGTACTGCGCCGGCAGTTCGGACTGCGTGCGCGCCGCTTCCGCAGCGAGATCGCGCAGGCGCATCTGGATCCAGACCACGGGCAGCCAGCAGGCGCCGGCCAGCACGTACAGCGCGATCGACCACATGATCCACTTGCTGTGCAGCGGGTAGCCGGCCAGGTGGATCATGTAAAAGCCCGTGGCCGGCTGGATGATCGCCGTGGTCGCCGTAAACACCCAGTCGGCGATCACGACATTGCGGCTGACGACGGCAATCGCACGTACGTCGCGGCTGATGTTGGCGAACAGCATGTACCAGGCCGAGCCGATGCCGGTGCCGAACAGGAAGGTCGACGACATGATGTGCAGCCATTTAATGACGACGTACTCCATTATTCCTCCAGTTCATACAGCAGCCAGATGGCGGCCAGCATCGGCAAATTCTTGGTCAGCGGCCCATACGGATGCAGCAGGAATTCAGGCAGCTTGAACGCTATCACGACCGTGTAAAAACCGATCAGGGCCAATTGTGCGAGCCATAACGGGCGCCGCCGCGGCAAGAAAGCGATGCCGAGTCCAAGCAACAAGTCGAAGCTTGCCGCGCCATACAGCATCAGCGGCCGCAGGGGCGGTGGAATCCCGGTGCGCGCCAATAAATCGTAGCTTTGCTCGACCGGATACAGGCCGAACGACACGATGGCGGTGGCGATCCAGACCGTGACGATGCTCCAGCGTAGCGTCGGCAGCAGCCAGCCGAGTTTCGCCAGCGTGCGTTCGGCACGCGGCGACGTAATGAAGGCGGCGATCGGCGTTGGCGGTCGGCCCAGCAGATGCGTGATCAGAAGCGCGTCGCCCGTATTGCCGCGGTTGAGCATGCGCAGCGCGTCTTCGTCGAGCAAGGCGCCGGGCACCCAGCGCCCGGCTTTGGCCAGCAGCCGCGCAAGCCCGTCGGGCAGCGGTAGCAGCAACTGGCGCCCCATGCCCAGCGCCGCGCGCAGGCGCGCCAGGTAGTCGGTGAACGGCAAGGCCTCGGGTCCGACCAGCGGCACGCGCATGGAGCTGCTGCCTGCCGCCAGCGGCATGCGCTGGCGCAGCAGGGCATTCACGGCGGCCACCAGGTCGTCGATATGCACCGGCTGCACCAATTGCGGCGCGCTGCCGAAACGCATTGTTAGCGGCATGCTGGCCAGGGTTCTAAAAACGCGCGCACTGGCGCCGTCGGCCCCGTAGACCAGCGATGGCTGGACGATGTAGGCGCGCAGCGGCAATGAGGCAAGATAGTCGTCTGCCGCTTTTTTCGACAAGTGATACGGCGTGTCCGCTTCGCCATCGGCGCCCAGGGCCGAGAACTGGATCACCATCCGCACGTCTTCGGATTCGGCGCAGGCGGCGAACAGCGCGCACGGCGCCAGGGTATGCAGGCGCTCGAAGGTCTGGCGCCCCGCCTCGCGGAAAATGCCGACCGTGTTGATGACGGCCTCGACCTTGGAAAGGCGCGCCAGCCAAACGGATTTGTCGGTATCGTTGGCGAAGTCAGCGTGGATGTAGCTCAGGCGCGGATTGTCACTGTTTGCTGGTGTGCGCACGGCGCACACCACGTGGTGGCCTTCGGCCAGCAGCGCTGTTAACAAGTGCTGGCCAATAAAACCGCTGGCGCCTGTAAGCAAGATCCGCATGCACTTCCCTTTATCGATTCAACAAGGATAATCACTATGTCAGATTGGACCACATCATTGCAACGCGGCCTGGTTGGCGGCGCCGCTTCCAGTATCGTCTCGACCGCCGCGCTGGCGATGCTCGGACGCACCGAGGCCGGCAGCGCCTTTGCGCCGACGAACGCGATCAGCCACTGGATCTGGGGCGACGAAGCAGCCGAGCACGACGGCTTTTCGCTGAAGTACACGATCACCGGTTACGCGATTCACCATGTCAGCTCAACCTTCTGGGCAGTACTGTTCGAAAAGCTGGCAGGCGAAAAGCTCGACCGCAAGGATTTGCGGGTCACGCTGGCCGCGTCCGCCGCGACGTCCGCCATTTCCTGCTTCGTCGACTACAAACTGACCCCCGAGCGGCTGAAACCCGGTTTTGAAAAGCGTCTGTCGAAAAAGTCGCTGGCCGGCGTCTATGCCGCCTTTGCCGTTGGCATGGCGCTCGGCGCGATCGCACTGCGCCGCAGATAAGATCGCCTGACAAGGTAAAAAAACGCGCCCGGGAAGCTCCCCGGGCGCGTTTTTTTTACCTTGTACGGCCTGTGTTATGGGCGCATCAGAACGTGTAGTTGGCGCGCGCGTAGACGAAGCGGCCCGAACGGCCGAACGGCGAGTAGTTCGAGAACGGCGTGTTGCCCGTCGTGTTCAGCGCCGGCGGCAGCGTTTCCGGATACTGGTCGAACACATTGTCGGCACCAAGCGCCAGCGTCATCTTCGGCGTCAGGGCGTAGCGGCCCTCGAGGTCGACGACGGTCTTCGCGGCGAGCGGGAAGTCAAGGGCGGCACTCGTGCCAGGCGTCATCGTCTTGCCGTAGCGGGTGGCGCGCGCAGTAGCGCCCCACTGACCCAGTTTCCAGTTGACGTTGGCGCTGACCTTGTTCTTCGGCTGGCCTTCCTCGATCGCGATGATGTTGACACGGTCGAACAGCACCGGTGCCGGCGTCAAGGCTGCGAGCTGGGCCGTGACCGGCGTCTTCGTCACTTCCGTGCGATTGAAATTGGCTGCCAGCGTGGCATCGAAGCGCCCTGCCTGCCCGGCATTGATCGGCCAGTTCATGACGATGTCGACGCCGTCGGTGGTGGTGTCGACGCCATTGATGAAGAAGCGCCCGCCGCCCACGCCGATGAATCCCTGCGAGGCGATGTAATTGCGTACGTTCACCTGGGTCAGATTTTCCGACAGTACGATGCGGTCGCGAATCTTGATCCGGTAAGCGTCGACTGTCAGGCTGACGCGGTCGAAGCGCAGCACCGCGCCCAGCGACAAGTTCACTGATTTCTCTGCATCAAGCGGTTGCGCACCGAGTGCCAGCGCCACCGGATCGGTCGGCTTGAAGGTCGTGATCTCGAACGGCACGCCGTCGATGAAGTTGGTCGAAGTCGAGGTGAAATTCTGCTGTTGCGGCGACGGTGCGCGGAAGCCGTTTTGCACCGAGCCGCGGATGGCGAAGGTTTTAGTGAAATCGTAGCGACCCGCGAGTTTGCCGGCCAGGCTTTCACCGAAGTCCGAATAATGCTCGCCGCGCACCGCGACCGAGGCTAACAATTGCGGCGTGATGTTTGCTTCCAGGTCGATGAAGGCGCCCGTCGCGGTGCGGTGGGTATCGATCTCATTGGCCGGGCGGAAGCCGGGGAACACCTGGGCGCCCGCCGCGGACGGCAGGCCGTTCGGCAGCACCACGCCTCCGTAGCGGTAGGAGTCCGGCTCGCCCGCGAACAATTCGTAGCCTTCGCGGCGCACTTCGGTGCCGACGGCAATGTTCAGCGGCGATGACAGGCCAGCCACGTCGAGCGAGCGCACGCCGGTCAGGTTGAACACCAGCTGGTCATAGGAAAAGCCGCCGGAATCGAATGCGGTCTTGCTGGTCGGGCCGATCGAGCGGTTCAGCGTGTTCTCGATCTGGAACTGCATCTTGTTCTTGCCGTAGACGAGCGAGGTGTCCATGTCCCAGTTGCCCAGCGACCAGGTGACGCCGCCAGCCATGCTGAAATCCTGCACTTTCGGCGAGATCAGCGGCAGGAAGCCGTCCGGATAGATCGAGGGTATGTTGCGCACATCCTGCGCCATGCGGAAAAAGCCGGCCGAACGCGCGTCGCGTTCCTGGAAGCTGGCCCAGCCATAGACTTTCACGCCGTTGCCGAGGTCGTTGCCGGCGTTGGCGAAGAAGGTCGTCTGCTGCATTTCAGGATCGCCGTACCAGGCATTGAACCGGTTGATCGTGTTTTCGCGCGGGTCAAACGCGCCATTGGCCAGTCGCGGGTATTGCTGGCGCACGTCATAACCGCCGCGCTCGGTGCGCGACTGGTCCTTGTACTCGGCGGCAATCGTCAGGTGGCCGGCGTCCCCCAGCGGCAAGCCTTTCCAGACGCTGGCCGTGGCGCTCTGGCCGTCGGCGCGCTCGCGCGAGGCCGGGCCATCCCAAGTGCCGCCGGCCGGGAGCGCGCCGTTGAACAGGTCGTATTCGGTGAAGCGCGCGCCGTAGGTGATGCTCGCTTCGCCGCCATCGCGGTCGTTGCGCAGGCGCAGGTTGATGACGCCGGAAATCGCGTCCGAGCCGTACTGGGCGGCGGCGCCGTCGCGCAGCACTTCGATGTTCTTGACGATCGCGGTCGGGATCGTGTTCATGTCGACCGCCGCCGAGCCGCGGCCGACGCTGCCGTTCAGGTTGACGAGGGACGACGAATGGCGGCGTTTCGAGTTCACCAGCACCAGGGTCTGGTCGGGCGCCATGCCGCGCAGCGTGGCCGGGCGGATGGTGTCGGTGCCGTCGGTCAGCGAAGGACGCGGGAAGTTGAGGGATGGCAGCGCCACCGACAGCGCCTGGTTCATCTCGGTCGTGCCGGTGTTCTTCAGGGTCTCGGCGGAGATGATGTCGACCGCGGCGGCGGTGTCGAGCGCGCTGCGGTTCGCCACGCGGGTGCCGGTGACCACGACGGTTGCGGTCGTGCCTTCGGTGGCGGTGCTTTCCTGGGCCTGCGCCGTGCCCGCGAACATCGCCGCGATCGACAAGGCCAGCACCGTTTTCTTCGTCGTTCTTTGCATTGATTTACCCTCGAGTGAATGATCTGAGCCTACTGCTCGGACCAGTCTGGAGGGCACACCCGGACATGTCAATTTGCAAGGGTTGCTGTAGTACAGAATGCAACAGTTGTCAGTACGTCAGGATGATGTAAGGAAAATCGGCCTCGGCCGATTTTCCAAAAATTCAATGCGCTGCTGCCGGCACTTTCTTGCCACGCATCTTGTTTACCAGGGTCACCACCAGCACGATGAGCGCGCCGACCACGAGTCCGACCAGGGCGTCGAAGATGACCGGGCCAAGGGCGTGCAGCACGCCGCCGATGACCGGCACGTCGCCCATGGCCGTTGCCATGCCTTCGGAATAATGGTGCAGCAGTTCCCAGTTGTGGCTGATGATGCCGCCGCCGACCATGAACATCGCCGCGGTACCGACGATCGACAGGAATTTCATCAGGCGCGGCGCCAGTGCCAGCAGCATGCGGCCAACCCCCTGCGCGAAAGCGCTCGTCTTCTTGATCAGATACAGGCCGGCGTCGTCGATCTTGACGATGCCGGCGACCAGGCCGTAAACCCCGACCGTCATCAAGAGAGAAATCAGGACCAGCACTGCTACCTGTTGCATGAACGGCATCTGCGACACCGTGCCCAGCGAGATGACGATGATCTCGGCCGAGAGGATGAAGTCGGTGCGGATCGCGCCCTTGATCTTGTCCTTCTCGACGGCAACCATGTCCTGCTGGCCGGCCAGCGCCGCGGCCAGGCGTTCCTTGTGGGCCGCGTCTTCCTCCGGGCTGTGCAGGAATTTATGGGCCAGTTTTTCGGCCCCTTCGAAGCACAGGAAGGCGCCGCCGATCATCAGGAGCGGAATGATCAGCCATGGCGCGAAGGCCGAGATCAGGAGCGCCGCCGGCACCAGGATCGCCTTGTTCCACATCGAACCCTTGGCCACTGCCCATACCACCGGCAGTTCGCGCGTGGAATCGACGCCCGTCACCTGTTGGGCGTTCAGCGCAAGGTCGTCGCCGAGCACGCCGGCGGTCTTCTTGGCCGCCACTTTGGTCATCAAGGTGACGTCGTCGAGTACGGTGGCGATATCGTCGAGTAAAGCGAGCAAACTGCCTGCAGCCATGGAACTACTCCTGAAATTAGCAATATGGCAGCATCTTAACCGAGCGCAGGCGCCGCACGCACACGGTTCAGCGCGATAAATTGCGTTTCAGTCCCGAAAATCTGCAGCTCGTCGCTTTTGCCGGGGGGTCTTCGGTCCGCATACGTATAGTCAGTATCGAAGGCTGCGCTGCGCCAGCCTCGCCCAGCGACGGAGACCATGATGATGACAAGCACCCCGAACCAGACCGCCACCCCGATGCGCCGCACCCGGCCGCCAAAGCGCAAGACGCGCATCACGATCTACCTTGACGACGAGGTGCTGGACGAATTCCGCAACCTGTCCGAGCGCTGCGGCACCGGCTACCAGACCCTGATCAACGCAGCCCTGCGCACCCGCCTTGCCGCCGCCGGCGCCGAACCGAGCCTGCTCTGACGGGCGCGCCTTGAAATGGCTGGAAACGGCGGACACAATCGTGGCGTCCTGTTGAAGGGTGCGGGAAAGTTACAAGTGGCAAACATTTGTGCTACTCTTTCCGCTCTTTCAACCCCGGAGGCACCATGAAAAAAGGCGAACTGATCGCGGAATTTGCCAAGCGTACCGAGATGTCCGGTACCGCTGCCAACAGCGCGGTCAACACGATCCTCGAGATCATCACGGAGCGTCTGAAAAAAGGCGACACGGTCGGCATTACCGGCTTCGGCACGTTCTCGATCACCAAGCGCGCGGCGCGCAAGGGCCGCAACCCGGCAACGGGCGAGGTCATCAAGATCGGCGCATCGAAAACCCCGCGTTTCTCCGCCGGCGCGACCTTGAAGGCTGCCGTCAACCCGCGCAAGAAGTAATCCAGAATCAGGAGCGTCAGCGCTCTTATCCGGCATGGCGCCGTGGCATGACGCCGCGCGCCATCCCCCTCCTCCCGCCAGTTCGTTTTCCCGAGTTTCCCCATGTCTTTCGCTACCTGGATCGCCTTCGTCATCGCCGGCACCGTGATCGCCATTTCTCCCGGCTCCGGGGCTGTGCTGTCGATGTCGCACGGCCTGGCCTATGGCGTCAAAAAGGCCAGCGCCACCGTGCTCGGCCTGCAGTTCGGCCTGATCCTGGTGCTGGCCATTGCCGGCGCCGGCGTCGGCTCGCTGCTGCTGGCCTCGCCCACGGCATTTTTCGTCGTCAAAGTGGTGGGCGCGCTGTACCTGATTTACCTGGGCGTGTCGCAATGGCGTTCCAAAACGGAGACCGGCCCGACCGCCAGCAGCGCGGGACTGGCCGCGCACCCTTCTTTCGGCAAGCGCGTGCTGACCGGTTTTCTCACGAATGCGACCAATCCGAAGGGCATTATCTTCATGGTCGCGGTGCTGCCGCAATTTATTTCGAAAGATGCCGCGCTGCTGCCGCAACTGGTGATCCTGGGCATCACGATGGTCTCCATCGACAGCATCGTGATGCATGGTTACGCGACCTTGGCATCCTCGATGCAGCGCCTGTTTCGCGATCCGCGCGCGATGCGCATCCAGAACCGTTTTTTTGGCGCGGTGCTGGTCGTGGTCGGTTCGATGCTGTTTTTCGTCAAGCGCACTGCGTAGCGCGCGCTTCTCCTGATTGTGTCGCTTGTGCAGGATGTGCAACCGTCTGTAATTCCGGTTGCCTCCCCTTGCCTGCCTGCGCTGTAATCAGGTCGACGCATTCCGTCCCTACCGCCTGGAGCCTTCGATGCACCTGCCCATCCTGAAAACCGCGACGCTGCTGGCGCTGGCGGTCTGTTCCACCCTGGCGCTGGCGATTGACCCGCCGGCCCGGGTCGGCCGTGTCGCCCTGACGCAAGGACAAGTGAGCGTCAAGAGCGCCGGCGAAGCGACGAATGCGGCGCTGGTCAACTGGCCGGTCACCTCGAACCAGACCATCTCCACGGCGCCGGGCGCGCGCACCGAACTTCGCATCGGCTCGACCGCCATCCGCCTCGACGGCGACTCGGCCCTGGAAGTCTTGCAGCTCGATGACGACCAGCTGCGCCTGCGCCTGCAGTACGGCAGCGCCAGCATCCGCGTCGTCAACGAGGAGCTGGCAGGCAGTTTTGAACTCACCACGCCGCAGGCGCGCGTGCTGCTGCAGGGGCCGGGACGCTTGCGCGTGGACGCCGAGCGCGTGCGCGATACCAGCAGCATCCGCGTGTTCGACGGCGTGGCCACCGTCGAGGGCGGCGGCGAGCGCCTGACCGTGCGCAGCGGGCGCAGCGCCGAGGTGCAGGGCCTCGACTTGCGCATGACGCAAGCCGTCACCGACGCCTTCGACGAATGGGCGCTGGTGCGCGACCGCGAGAGCGAGGCGGTGCGCGCCACCCGCTATGTGCCGGCCGAGATGACCGGCGTCGAGGACCTCGACCGCCATGGCAGCTGGCGCGACGACAGCGAATATGGCGCCCTGTGGCTGCCCTCGGTCGCCTCGACCTGGGTGCCCTACCGCGACGGCCGCTGGACCTGGATCGCGCCCTGGGGCTGGACCTGGGTCGACAACGCGCCCTGGGGCTATGCGCCGTTTCACTATGGCCGCTGGGTCCACGTGCATAACCGCTGGGCCTGGGCGCCGGGCCGGCTCGAGAGCCGGCCGGTCTGGGCACCGGCCCTGGTCGGCTGGGTCGGCGGCGCGGGCTGGAGTATCCATGCCGGCTCCTCGCTGGCCCAGGGCTGGTATCCCTTGTCGCCCTACGATCGCTTCGTGCCCGGCTACCGCTTGTCGGACACGCACTTGCGGCGCCTGAACGCGCACGACGGCAAGCGCGACGGCCGCCGTGACGGCGCGCACGATTACCGCCAGCGCGGCCTGACCGTGGTGCCCCAGGACCGTTTCGGCCAGCGCGGCGAAGTCGTGGTCAGGCACGAAGCGCGGCTTACCCCACTAGCGAACTGGCAAGGTACACCCGGCGCCCAGCCGCCGGTGCCGCGCGGCTGGCGCGAGCGCAATCAGGACGATGCGCGCCGCCTGGATGGGCGCGATGGGCGCGATGGGTCCGACAACCGCCGCGAACGCCGCTACAACGATGGCGATGGCCGCCCGGATGGCAGGCGCGACGGCAATGACGGCTGGCGCCGCGACGCGCAACGGGGTGCCGCTCAGCCGGCGCCAGGCGTGCAGGCCCAGCCGGGAACGATCACGACGGCGCCGCCCCCCGTGCCGCAGCCGCCCCAGGCGGGCTTCGTGCGCCAGCCGGGCCTGATCACGACCTCGCCGGCGCCAGGCGGGGGGCGCGACTGGCGCGGACGCGATGGCCGCGATGGGCGTGACGCTCTCGAAGATGGCCCGCGCCAGCGTCGTTTCGGGGGGCGTGATGATGCCGCGACCGGTGCGCCGGCGGCGGTGGCGCCACCCCAGCCGGCGCCGCAGCCGTTCACACAGCGTGGCGGCGCGGGCGGGGCGATGGAAGCGGCGGCGGCGCGGGCGCAAGCCCAGGCACAGGCGCACATGCAACGGCAGAGCGAAACGGCAGTGGCGCCGCCGCCGCGTGCGATGCCGAGTCCGCCGCCCGCCCCTGCCGCTGCGCCGCCGCAGGTTTCGCCGGCCCCGCGCGAGGCGCCGGCGCGCCGTGGCGGAGATGGTCCGCGCCAGCGCGATGGTCTACGCCAGATGGAACGTTGAGGTATTCGCCGTGACTTTCACGCGCCAGTCTCGCATTGGCTACAATGTCGTTTTGCACAGGAGCCGTCATGGACCCGAAAGACTCCCTCATTGAATACCCGAGCGACTTCCCGATCAAGGTGATGGGCCCGACGCACGACGCCTTCGCCACCACGATCACCGAGGTGGTCACGGGCTTCGACCCGACCTTTCACGACGGCCGCCTGGAAGTGCGTCCTTCAGCGAAGGGCAACTACACTGGCCTGACCTGCACCGTGCGCGCCACCAGCCGCGCCCAGCTCGACGAGTTATATCGCGCATTGTCGGCGCACCCGATGGTCAAGATCGTCATGTAATGTCGGGGCTGTCACTTTCCCGCCCGGATCCCATGCACCCCGCCCGCCCCGCCAGAGCGCTCATCCGCGCGCTGGGCCGTGCCGACTACGAACCCGTGTTTGCCGCGATGCGCGCGTTTACGGATGCACGTACGCCCGAGACCCCGGACGAACTCTGGATCGTCGAGCATCCGCCGGTGTTTACCTTGGGCCTGGGCGCCGACCGCGGCCACTTGCTGGCCGGGCCCGGTGTGCCGGCACACGAGATTCCGGTCGTCCAGACCGACCGCGGCGGCGAAGTGACCTACCACGGTCCCGGCCAGGCCGTGATCTACCTGCTGATGGATCTGCGCCGCAACAAGCCGGGCGGCAAGTTATACGCCCGGCAGTTTGTGGAAAAAATCGAACAGGCGGTCATCGACGTGCTGGCGGCGTATAATCTCGGCGGTGAACGCGTTGCCGGTGCGCCCGGCATTTATATCGCCGCCGGCCCGCGTCGCGGCGCAAAAATCGCCGCACTGGGGCTGAAAGTGCGCGGCAATGGCTGTACCTACCACGGGGTCTCGCTGAATGTGGCGATGGACCTGGCGCCGTTTTCGTGGATTAATCCCTGCGGCTATTCCGGCCTGTCCACGGTCGACATGCGCACCATGGGCGTCGAGGTGCCGCTGCCTGATGTGCAAGAAGCGCTGGCGCAGGCACTTGCGCAGCAACTGGCCCCCCTTTGACCCGAACAACTCCTACTGACAGCCCGCTGGGCTCGAGCGATATGACTACCGACACCGATACCGGTCTGAATCCCGCCTACAACGCCCTCGACAAGCAAAAGGGCGCGAATAAAACCTCGCGCATCCCGATCAAGATCGTGCCGATCGCCGACGCCGAGCGCCTGAAAAAGCCGGACTGGATCCGGGTAAAAGCCGCTACCGCCTCCTCGCGCTTCTACGAGATCAAGGACATCCTGCGCGCAAACAAGCTGGTGACCGTCTGCGAAGAAGCGAGCTGCCCGAACATCGGCGAATGCTTCGGCAAGGGCACGGCGACCTTCATGATCATGGGCGACAAGTGCACGCGCCGTTGCCCGTTCTGCGACGTCGGCCACGGCCGCCCGGACCCGCTCGACGTGGATGAGCCGGGCAACCTGGCCAAGACGATTGCCGACCTGCGCCTGTCGTATGTCGTGATCACCTCGGTCGACCGCGACGACTTACGCGACGGCGGCGCCGGTCACTTTGTCGACTGCATTTCCAAAACGCGCGCCCTGTCGCCGAACACGAAGATCGAAGTGCTGGTGCCCGACTTCCGTGGCCGCCTGGCGAAAGCCCTGGCGATCTTCGCCGACGGCTTGCCGGACGTGATGAACCACAACCTGGAAACCGTGCCGCGCCTGTACAAGGAAGCCCGTCCCGGCGCCGACTACAAGCACTCGCTGGAACTGCTGCGCGACTTTAAAGCGCTGTACCCGAACGCGGTGACGAAATCCGGCATCATGGTCGGCCTCGGCGAGACCGACGATGAGATCCTGCAGGTGATGCGCGACATGCGCGAGCACAATGTCGAGATGCTGACCATCGGCCAGTACCTGTCTCCGTCGAACTCGCACCTGCCGGTGCGCCGCTATGTGCACCCGGATCAATTTAAAAAATTCGAGGAAGCGGCCTACGAGATGGGTTTCGTGCACGCGGCCGTTGGCGCCATGGTGCGCAGCTCGTACCACGCGGACGTGCAGGCGCATAGCGCGGGTGTGGCGGCGTAAGCAGCCAGCCTGCCGCGTACAGCAGAACGGCCTCCGAGGAGGCCGTTTTTTATTCGGGCGCCGCCGCGCAATTACTGCAAGGCTGCCGGCCCCTTGAACTTGTTGTTCAATTCCGCTTCGGTTCGTTCGACACGCTCGATCACCTGCGCGTCCACGCCAACCGGCTGTGTCGGCACAATGCGCGGCGTGATCACGACAATCAGCTCGGTCGAGCTGCCGGTTTCCTCGGTGTTCGAAAACAGCTTGCCGATGCCGGGCACGTCGCCCAGCAGCGGTACGCCGGTGCGGCGCTTGCCCGCGCTCGCCTTGATCAGGCCGCCGATCAGGATCGATTGACCGTTTTCCGCCACCAGCTGGGTATTCACTTCGGTCGTCTTCTTCGACGGGATTCCGCCCAGGAAGGAGCCGGAACTCACTTCCGGGCGCACCCGCATCGCGATGCGCCCGTCGCTGTCGACCGAGGGCGTGACGCGCAGGATCACGCCGGTTTCGAGGAACTCGATGGTTTCGGTGGTGACATTATTGAGCGTGGTCGTGACGCGGTAGCCCAGCTTGTCGCCGATATTCGTCGTCGCTTCCTGGTTTTCCAGCGTCAGCAGCTTTGGCGTGGCCAGCGTGCGCACGCGCCCCTTGTTGCTCAGCGCGTTCAAGTACAGGTCGACATTCTTGTTGACCAGGTTGAAGACCAGGCCCGCTCCGCCGCGCGGCACCAGGCCGCTGGTGCCGATGCGGCTGATGTTCTCGCCGGTGCCGCTGAACACCTTGTTCCACTCGATGCCGAAGTTCTCGTTATCGTCGAGCGTGATCTCGAGGATCTTCGCTTCGATCATGATCTGCTGCGGCTGGGTGTCGATTTCGCGCAGCAGGGCGATGATGCGTTTAACGCCTTCCGCCGTGTCCTCGACCACGATCATGCGGCGCGCCGGCAGCACGGTGACCTTGCCGCCGCGGCCGACGTGTTTCGTGAGGATGTCGGCCACCAGTTGCGGCTCCGAGTACAGCACCTTCAATGCCTTCACTTCCATCTGCCCGCTTGGTACGACCTCGCTCGTTGCCGCTTGCGCCGGGTTGACGATCACATAGCCGTTGTCGCGCGTGAGCACCTGGTAGCCGCCGGCTTCCGCAATCGCGTAGATCGCCTGGCGCGGCGTCATGTCGTACAGGCTGACCGCCACGTTGCCGGTCACGCCTTTCCCCAACATGATGTTGACCCGTTCGTGGCGCGAGATCATCTCGAACAGCTCGGCGATCGGGGTGTCGCGAAACACGAACGAGGTGGGGGCACCGGTGACCGGCGTGGTCGTCGAGGACACGGCGGTGGCGGGTTGCGCGCCCTTGCCCGGGCTGCGCGGCGCGGCGCCGGCGTTCAGGCCGGCGGCCAGGAGCGCTGCCATGACGGTCAAAGTTAACACGTTCTGCTTCATTTGCGGCTTGCCTCGTTCAGTACCAGAACGCTTTTCACGCCACGCTTGGTGAGCGTGACGCCGCGTTCTTCCACCTTGATCAGTTGATAGTCGCCAAACCACTCGCCGACGGCGAGGATCTGGCCATTGATGTTCGCCAGCGCGCGGCTGGGTCCGACCATGACGGCGCGCAGTTCCGGCAGCACCTGCGGCACCTCCGGTTCAGCCGCGACGGCGGGTGCCGGCAGGGCGGGGCGCGCGAACGGGTCGCGTAGTAGCCGCGCCTGGGCGCAAGCGAGCGTCGGCAGCAGCGCCAGTGCCAGGCATGCGGTCATGATGTGCTTCATGGGGTGCTCTCCTGCGGCCGGAATGCCGCGATACGGATCTTCATGACGACCTGGCCCGGTGTCTCGGCCGGGCGCATCTCGAAGCCGGCAATGGCGAGATTCGGCTGCGCGCGCTCGATTGCGCTCATCCACGCCAGCAGGTTGGCATACGGACCGCTGACATCGGCGTCGAAGCCGGCCTGGGTGAAAGCGAGCACCATTTCATCGGGCGCCGGACTGACCCCGTGCAGGGTGACGCCCTGGGCCTGGGCCAGCGCCCCGAGCTCGCCCACCAGGCGCACCAGCAGTTGCGCCGGTGGCTGCGCGGGCGTGGCGCCAAGCCGTTTCACGAGCGCGTCGTTATCAGTCCCGAGCACCGCCAGTTGCGCGGCCAGGAGGCGCGGGTCGCTGCCGAGCAGCTCCAGCTGCGCCTGCTCGGCGCGCACCGCGCGCAGGGCCGCCAGCGGCGCGCGCAGCGCATACAACCAGAGCGCGGCGGCGACGATCAGCAGCAGGCCCGCGCCCATCAGGTGCAGCTGGCGCGCCGGCAGCGCGGCGGCCTTGCGGATCAGGGCGGCGTTCATTGTTTTTCCTCGCGCTTGACGAGCGTGGCGGCGGCCTTGAAGCTGACCGCCCCGCCGTCTTCAATCGTCGCCGTGCTGCTGTTCAGGAAGCGCACGTCGGTGAATGCCGGATCGGCAGCGAGCGTCGACAGGAACAGCGTCATCGCACGGTTGTCGAGGGCCCCGCCTGCGATCTCGATATGGCTGCCCAGGCGCCAGGCCTGCACCGCGCCGGTTTGTG
Organism: Massilia sp. CMS3.1; assembly: GCF_051262535.1. Taxonomy (NCBI): domain Bacteria; kingdom Pseudomonadati; phylum Pseudomonadota; class Betaproteobacteria; order Burkholderiales; family Oxalobacteraceae; genus Massilia; species Massilia sp. CMS3.1. The sequence continues at coordinate 37,613 of NZ_JBIMES010000009.1, forward strand.
CTGCGCGCGCCTGCACGGTGCCGGGCGGCGGCGGCGCGGGTGGCGCCGCCTGCAGCAACTCCTGGGTGCGCGAAAAGCGCAGCTGCTCGAACCAGACCTTGTCGTTGATCGCGCCATCGAGTACCGATGCCAGCGCCGCGACTTCGCCGGCGCCGCGCAGGGCGCCAAGCGCCGCCACGTTCTCGACCAGGACATCCTTGCGTGCCTGTGCGCTAGTGAGCTGGGTGCGCATCGCGCTGGCCTGGGTCGATGTGGCGCGCCCCTGTTCCAGGCGTGGCGTTTCCAGGGCCAGGCGCCAGCGCAGGAACGCGCTGGCGCCGCCGCCGGCCACCAGAAGCAGCGCCAGGGCGGCGCCGTAGATGGTCAGCGTGCGCCGTGTCCGTACCCCCTCGCGGTAGCTGCGCGGGATCATGTCGATATCAGCCACGGGCTTCTCTCCGCAATGCCAGGCCGGCGGCCAGGGCGATGCCGTGCGTGTCGCTGCCGACCGGGGTCGACAGGGGTGTGCCGCTGAAGGCTTTGAATGGGTCGAGCAGTTCGACCGGCAGGCGCACCAGTTCTTCGACGCGCTGCCCGATATGGCGGTAACGCGCCACGCTGCCGTTCAGGTACACGCGGCTGATCGCGCTGCCGCGCGTGCGCGAAGCGACATACACTTGCGTGCGTACCAGTTCCTCGGCCAGCGCCGCGAATTCCTGGTACAGGATCTCGCGCACCGTGCGTCCGATGTCGGGCGCGCCGCCTGCCCCGTGCGGGGCGCCGGCCGGGGTGCCGATACCGTGCTCGCGCAGCAGCGCCAGCGCTACTTCGTTGGACAGCCCGAGCGCGCGTGACAGGCGGTCGACCAGCTGCATTTCGCCGAAGTCGATCTCGCGATCGAGCATCAGGCGGCGACCCCAGATCACGGTCAGATAACTTTTGCTGGCGCCGAAATTGATCAACAGGACCGACTGATCAAAATCTTCCTGCATCGCCGCCAGCAGGCGCGCAATGGCAGCCGGGCCGATGTCGAGCGCGACCGGCTCCATACCGGCGCAGCGCAGCGTTTCCAGGTAGGCCAGCACGTTGGCCGAGGCGGCGACCGCCGCCAGCACCTGCTTTTCCGGGCCGGCTGCCTCGACGCTGCGCACCTGGTAATAGTCGACCACCGAGTCGGTGGCCGTGCTGCCCAGCTGTTCGCGCACGGCCTTGGCTACCGCCTGCGGCTCGCTCTGGCCGCTTGGCACGTGCACCGTCAGCGGCAGGATGCGCACTTCGCTCGGCGCCAGCACCGACACCACGCGCCGTCCGGCGAACGGTGCGGCGGCCAAGGCTTCGCGCACGAACGCTTTCAGGCGGCGCGGGTCCGCCAGCAGCTGCGCGCGCTCGAACGGGTAAGGAAGCGACAGCGCCGCGCGCACCACCAGGCCAGCGGGCGTGGGGGCGGTCTGCAGCATGTTCAGGCGCTGGGCGGCGAAATCGACGCCGATCGGCGTCGGCGCCGCGGCGCCTTTGCTTGTCAGCGAGGCGAGCCAGGACTTCATGCGGCCGCCTTTACGGGCAGGTTCACGCGGATCGCGTTGCCGCCCGCATGCTTGGCCTCGTACAGCAATTCGTCCGCCAATTTATAGGCGCAGTCAAAGCTCAAGCAGCCGTCGGCCTGGAGCTGCACCAGGCCCAGGCTGACGGTCGGCGCCACACCGCCGGGCAGGGGAGATGCCATTTTCGACGAGATCGAGGCGAGCGCCGCTGCAACGCGCGCTGGTACGTCTGGTCCGCACATCAGCAGCGCGAATTCGTCGCCGCCCAGGCGCGCCAGGTATTCGAGGTCGCCGGCCAGGTCGCCGAAGGCCGCGTGCACCGCGCGCAGCACCTCGTCGCCGCGGCCGTGGCCGAAGGTGTCGTTGATCGATTTGAAACGGTCGATGTCGAACAGGCCGAACCAGCAGGACACGCAGGCGCCATGGTGGTGCGCCACCACGCGGTCGAAGTCGCGCTCGATGTGGCGCCGGTTCCAGGCGCCGGTCAGGTGATCGCGGTTGACCAGCTCGGTCAGCTCGCGCTGAGCCTGCTCTAAATGAAACCGCATCGTCAGGTCGTGCTTGCGCAAGCCGAGCGCGCGCGCGACCAGCGCCAGCGAGATCACGGCCGCCACCAGCATCAGGCATTGCAGCACCCACAAGTCGAGCGCCGCGAAGCGAAAGCGCGAGAGGTAAGTCGAGGCGGTAAACATCAAATAAATGGCGCCGGTGGTGAGCGCCGCTTCGCGCAAGCCCCAGGGCACGACCGGCACCAGCATGATCAGGACCGCCACGCTCAAGAGCAGCATCGCGTGCAGGTGGCCCGAGCGCTGGGCCAGCAGCACCAGGGACGAGCCGCACACCACCAGCAGCAGCATCGCCAGCAGGTACAGGGCGCGCAGCTGCTCGACCTTCGCGCTCGACAGGTAGACGTGCAGGGCGAGGGCGCACAGCACCGAATAGGTATACGTGTAGCCGCTGCCCAGCTCGAACACGGCCGACATGGCGGTGGCCAGCGCCAGGAACAGCAGGGCGACAAGGCTCAACAGGGCGACGCCGCGCCGGGTTTCATGGGTGATCACGGGCGTGGCGTAGTCGCGCAGTTCCGGCACGCCGAAATCGAGGCAGGACCAGACGCCGGACAGATCGCTGAAGGTGGAGGCAGTTGTTTTCATGGCCTGTCGGGTTTAACTGCAGCGCAGGTAGTAGCGCACGTCGAGTTGGGGTTTGTTCGAGCCGTCGAAACTGACGAATTTCGCGTTCACCAGGCGGGTCGGCTTGAGCAGCATGCCGTAGTTCGGCAACGCGCCGTCGGCCCAGCCCTGTACCAGCGAATCGATGCGCAGTGTGTAGATGCCGTTGTACTGGCTGGGCGCGTTCGGGTCGATCGTCACGCTGGCCGCGGGGGTAGCCACGTAGTCACCGCCCGGCGCCGCCCAGGGAGTGCCGGTTGCCTTCACCCAGGTCGCGCTGCCGTGCGACCATGCGGTGGTAATGCGGTGCACGGCCAGCGAACGGTTTGTTTGCGTCGAGGCCGACCCTTCCTTGGTCAACTTCAGGTCGGCCTGGATGATCGATGCCTTGTCCAGTTCGCCAGGAAGCTCGAAGTAGACCAGGGGATGGGCATCGCCGTCAGTGGCCAGCAGCGATTTTTCGCTGGACTGGATGGTGTTGTTATTCCGGATGATCGTGGTGTCGTCGTCGCCATCGCCGATGATGACCTTGTCCTTGGGGTCCTTGACATCGTAGACCTGCACGCTCCTGGTCAGCGCGTGCACCGCCTTGCTGTTTTTTGTCGTCAGGCTGACAGTGATTTTGCCCTTGTTCCAGTCGATGTCGCTGACGGCGACGGTCCCGCCAGGCAGATCGGGCGTACCGAAATAATCTTCGTCGTAGTTACTGTTGCAATCGCTTTTGGAGGCGCGCCATTTGGCCAGCTGGACGCCGCTCGTGGCCAGGTAGCGCGCCACGTCGATATCGTACTGGGCGTCCACTGCCGCGACGTTCATGCTGCCGTCACGTGTCATCGTATAGGCAAGTGCACCGATGATGGCCAGCGTCAGCGCCACCGGCAGCAGCAGGATGCCTTGTTGGCGTGCACGGCTCATCGCGCGCTTCCCATGCGCACGGTGGCGCTCGCGCTCGTGCTGGCGCCACCGTTCGGCAGGCCCAAACTCAGGCTCACCGTCACCAGCGGATGCTGGCTGTCGGTAGCGGAGGCCGTCAGGCTGAAGGCTGTGACCGATTCGGCCAGCGTGTAAATGGCCGAGCCCTGCTGCTCGACCAGCACACCGCCGCTGACGCTGTAGACGGCAGGCTTGAGCCACTCGCTGTTGGGCTTGTCCAGCTCCGCTTTCGACGGCGCCGTGATGCGAATACGCGCGGCAATCCGTTCGAGGGCGAAATCGGCATCCCGTTCGAGCGCCACCCGGTCGCCCGAGATGCGCGCGGCGGCCGATGCGGTTTGCAGCATCGGCACCAGCGGTCCCATGATGAGGGCCGTAATGGCCAGCCCGAGCAGCAGCTCGACCAGGCTGATGCCATGTTGCCGGGTGCAGCGGCGCGGGCTCATCGCGCCACCAGGGTGGTGAAGGGATAGCCCTTGTCCGAGGTGAGGGCGATGGTCAGCAAAGCCGATTCGCGCCGGCTGCCGGAACCCGTGGTCAAGGTCACTGGATTGTCGAAGTACTGCTCGGTCATGGTGATGGACAGCGCGCGCGCGATACCGTCGCATGAAGCGTCGGCAGGAAGCATATACGTGACGGGCTTGTTCCTGGCGGCCGCATCGGCCACTTCCCATAAAGTCTGGTACGGCTCCGCCAAAATGGTTTCCATCGTATTTCTCATGCAACGCAGTTCCCGCGCCTTTTCCATACCGATCCGCGATGCCATGAGGCCGTTCCTGATCGCCTCGCCCATCGGCACGGCGCACATCGCCAGCAGGACGACGGCGACCATGATTTCCACAAACGAGAAACCGTGCTGGCGGGCTGCGGCGTTCAAAACGACACCCGGCCCGTCACCGGCGCAACGCGCACGACGCGTTCCACATTGCCGTGGCGGATCGTGATCTTGCCTTCTTCCTCGAGCGCTTCGATGCCCTTCGAGCCGACGTAGGACGGACTGCCATCCGGGCCGAAGGAGGCGTAATTGGTGGTGGTCGTGTCTTCGTATTTGAAGAGGGAATTGGCAATCGTCGCACGCGGCATGGCGTTTCCGGCAAAGCTGATCTTGTAGGGGCGTTTGTCGACGGGATGCAGGGTGGTGATCCCGGCCGATGCGACCCGCAGTTCCTGGGTGGCGGGATCCACGCTGACCAGCTGGTATTTCCCGGTGCGGATCGCCTCGCGCTGGGCAAACCGCACTGCCCGGGCGACTTCCGCTGCCGCCGCATCGGCGGCAGCGGGGGACAAGGACGACGCCTGGGGTATGGCAATGACGGCAGCCACGCTGATGACCGCAACGACGGTCAGCATTTCAGCGAGACTGACCCCTGCTTGCCGTACCCCGGGACGAAGCAGCACGACGACTCCTTACTGCGTTTACTTGGCAGACAACAGGGTAGTACCGTCACGCGCCAGTTTGGTGGTGTTGATCTGGAACGTGCCGTCTGTGTTGACGAAACGCCAGCCCACTGTAGTGGTGGCGTTTGGTAGGGTAGTTGCAGCGGCTGTCACGACGGTAACAACGCTCGAGCTGGTAAGTGGCTCGACCGGGATCGCGCGCAGATACGGACCGTAGGTGTAGCCAGGAGCGTTAATACTGCAGGTATGGCCGCCAGCATTGCTGTACGTCGTCAACTGGGCGATCAAGGTCGCCTCGGTGTTGTCCGTGGCGGAGCCGGCAGTACCGCCCGTGCAAGCTGGTGCCGTCCCGGTTGGAGCGCGCGATGGATAAGTACTATTGTGCTGCGCACGATACAGTTCGACCGCCGAACGCATCGTTGTCAGGTTGGCAATCGCGGCCGACTCTTGCGCGTCACCGGAACTGTTCGAAAACTGTGGAATCGCAATCGCCGCGAGAATCGCGATGATGATCACGACGATCAGGAGTTCGATCAGCGTAAAGCCTTTGGCAGCGTGGCGGCGGAAAGTGGAGGTTGTCATCATTTTAAGTAGTTAGCTGCGAACGGATTGCGTTTCGGCAAATTTAGGGGAGAAAAGGAAGATTAGCATGAAGCCCAGACTCAATTGTTGCCATTGCGCATTAACTTTTACATGTGTGGTTTTTTAATGCACGGCTTTTGACATTTTGAAAATAGGCAGGATGATCGAGGTCACGATGGTCCCCACCAGGATGCCCATCACCAGCAGCATCACGGGTTCGGCCATCTTCGCCATGCTGTTCAGCTGACGCGTCAGATCCCGTTCGTAGTAGTCGGCAACCCGGCCCATGACCTTGCCAAGCGAGCCGGTCCGCTCGCCGGTGTCGATCATCTGTTTCACGCTGACCGGAATCAAGGGGCTGTCGCGAAACCCCGCCGCAATCCCCCGTCCTTCGGTCACCTGCACCTCGAGTTCGCCGATGAAGCGCTGAAATTCGGCGTTCGGAATCACGTCGCGGCAAGCGCCAAGGGTGGCGAGGATGGTCACGCCGCGCTCGAGCGAAATGCCCATCACGCGCATCAGGCGCGTCAGGTAGATCTTGATGAAGATGTCCTTGACGAATGGCAGGCGCAGCTTCATGCGGTCGAGCCATTCGCGCGCATCCGGGCGCCGCAGCGCCACGATGGCAGTGGCGACCAGGGCCAGCAGCGCACCGCCAAAGACGATGCCATTCTTCGTCAGGAGCTCGCTGGCGAAGATGAACACCTTGGTCGTGATCGGCAATTCGTCATAAATCGCCGTAAACATCACCGAGAATTTCGGGAACACGGCGACCAGGATGAACACCACCACCAGGATCGAAAACACAATCAGGAAACCCGGGTACGACAGCGCCGAGACGATCGTGCTGCGCAGCCGCTCCTGCTTTTCGTCCATCTCGACCAGCTGCTCGAGTACCTCGGCCAGGAAGCCGCCGGCCTCGCTGGCGCCGATCAGGTTGATGTAGGTGGGCGGGAACAGTTCCGGGTGTTTTTCCAGCGCTTCGGAAAAGCGCCGGCCGCTGACGATGTCGTTGGCGACTTCGCCGATGATCGCTTTCAAGCGTGGCTTGCCGGCCTGCTCGTGCAGCGCGCCCAGCGCGTCGTGCAGGGGCACGCCCGTTTCCAGCAGCAGCACCAGGCGCTCCGTAAACATCACGCGGTCGGCGCTGCCGATGCGCGATTCAGAACTAAAATTCCACGTCCGCTTGCGCCCGCCGGCCACGCCTGCCGGCGTGGCGGCCGGGGTACCCGTTGGGTCATCCCATTCAAGTGCCATACGGGTCCTTTATTGAGAATGCACGACGCGCGCGATTTCTTCGGGCGTGGTGTCGCCGCCGAAGGCGCGTTCCATGCCGTCGGCGTACAGGTCGCGGTGGCCGCTATCGGCCACGTGCTGCGTCATCGCGTCCTTGCTGGCATTGGCCACGATCATGCGCTGCAAATCCGTGCCCACTTCGAGCATCTCGTAGATGCCCAGCCGGCCCTTGTAGCCGGAGTCGTAGCACGACGGGCAGCCACGGCCTTTTTGCAGTTTCAGGTTGCCTTCTCCCTTGTAACCGTAGGCCGCGGCCGCGGTCGGCGGCACCAGGTAGCCCGTTTTACAGGCCGGACAGATGCGGCGCACCAGGCGCTGCGCCATCACGCCGATCAAGGCCGAGGACAGCAAATACGGCTCGACGCCCATCTCGACCAGGCGCGCGACGGCGCCCAGCGTGTCGTTCGTGTGCAGTGTGGTGAGCACCAGGTGACCCGTGAGCGCGGCCTGCACCGCGATCTCGGCCGTCTGGCGGTCGCGCACTTCACCGACCATGATGATGTCCGGGTCCTGGCGCAGCACGTGTTTCAGGATCTTCGGGAAGGTCAGCCCGATCGCATCGTTCACCTGGTTCTGGTTGATGATGTCGAGCTGGTACTCGACCGGATCCTCGATCGTGACGATGTTCTTTTCGATACTTTTCAGGTAGTTGATCGCCGCGTACAGGCTGGTGGTCTTGCCGCTGCCCGTCGGGCCGGTGACCAGGATTAGCCCATGGCTGCGCCCGAGCAGGCGTTTGAAGGCGTCGACCGCTCCCTTGTTCATCCCCAGTTTATCCACGTCGAGGATCGACTGGTTTTTATCCAGCACGCGCAGCACGACCTTTTCGCCGTAGATGCCGGGCAGCGACGAGAAGCGCAGGTCGACCGTGCGGCCTTGCGTCATGACCTGGATGCGGCCGTCCTGCGGTAGCCTGCGCTCGGCGATGTCGAGGTGCGCCATCACTTTCAAACGCGAGACGATCGCCGGGTGCAGCTCGACGCGTGGCGACATGACCTCGTACAGGATGCCGTCGATGCGCAGGCGGATGCGCGATTTATTCCGCGAGATCTCGATGTGGATGTCGCTGGCGTTGTCGTGGATCGCGCGCTGGATCACGGCATTGACCATGTTGATCACCGGGCTGGCGCCGGCCATCTGGTCGATCTGCGTGTAGTCGTCCGGGATCTGGTTTTCCACCAGTTCCAGGTCGTTTGCCTCGCTGTGGATAAAGTCCGGCATCGTGCCGCCGTAGGCGTCGTCGCGCACCCGGTTGATGTCGGCCGGCGGCGCCATCGCCACCCGAATGCGGCAGCCGGTGCGGGTGCGGATCTCGTCGATGCTGTGCACCGCCTGCGGCTCGCCGGTGGCGATCGTCAGCGTATTCTCGACCACGAACAGCGGGATCACGTTCAGGCGTTTCGCCACGTCGCGTTCGAGCAGCGAGACGGCAACCGGGTCGTACAGGCCTGCGCGCAGGCTCACAAAAGGCAGGTCGAGCTGCTCGGCCAGCGCCTGGAACAGCGCGGCTTCGGACAGCCATTTTTTCTCGACCATGATGAAACCCATGCGCTTGCCGGTCTGCTCCTGCAATCTCGCCGCTTCCGCCACCTGGCTTGCCGTCACGATGCCGCGTTCGACCAGGATATCGCCCAGTTTCAACTGGCCACCAGAGCGCACCGGCTTTGCCGAGGCGGGCGGAGCATCATATAACTCAACTTGGTCGGCCACGCCCGTCACCTTCAGGATGTCGAGCAGCAGTGGGCTCGGATAGGCCAGTTTCAGCCAGCCGCCCAGCGCCCCGAGCCGGTTCGCCGCGCGCGTCATCAGTTCCAGCGCGCGCCCGGACAGGAGCGGCACCTTGCCCAGGTCGAGCACGATGCTGACCTGGTGCTGGGTGATGCATTCGGCAATCGCGCTTTCCACCGCATCGATGGCATCGCTTGCTACCAGCGCCATCGACGGCGCCAGGTAGGTCATCGAGCCGATACGGCTGCGGGTGACAGCTTCACTCATTTAGGCTGCGGCTTTCACGCTGCCGCTTCCACGACGTCGCGCGCGATCTTGAAGCGCGCGATCCATTCCGGCTCGCTGGCGCAGACCTCCTCGAACACCTTGATGATGGCCGGGTCGAGCTGGCTGCCGGCCACACGCGCAATTTCGGCCATCGCCACTTCGTGGCTGCGCCCGGCGCGATAGGCGCGCGAGCTGGTGATCGAATCGTAGGTGTCGGCCACCGCGATGATGCGCGCGTGCAGGGGAATATCGTTGCCCTTGAGCCCATGCGGGTAGCCGGTGCCGTCGTATTTTTCCTGGTGGTGGCGTGCGCCCGGCACCGCGCCTTTCAAACGGTCGATGTGGCGCAGGATTTCGTAGCTGCGCTCCGGGTGCACTTTAATGAAAGTGAACTCGTCGGCCGTGAGGCGGCCCGGTTTGCACAGCACCGCGTCGGGAATGCCGATTTTACCCACGTCGTGCAGGAGCGATCCCCAGAACAGGTCGTCGGTGTCGCGCGAACCCAGGTTCATCAGCGCACCGATTTCCATCGTGATGTGGTGCACGCGCTCGGAGTGACCACGCGTGTAGGGGTCTTTCGCTTCGACCGCCTCGATCAGGGCATTCGCCATCTGGTCGTTGAATTTTTGCGTTTCCGCCAGCATGCCGTACATCTTCGACAAGCCCGACAGCTGGTTCGCCAGCAGTTCGCCGAGTTTGCGGTCGCTGTTCGAAAAGTCGGGCTTTGCCAGGTGATTTGCCAGCACCAGGATCGCCACCACGCTGCGCTCATGAATCACCGGGCAGCACAGCAATTTGAACGGCAGGTCGGTGAAGATGTAGGCGCGGCGCGGATCGTCGACGTCGTTGATGACGATCGGCGCGCGCGCCGAATGCGTGAAGCGGTACAGATCGCCGCGCATCTCGACCAGCACCAAGTCCAGGTTGTGGATCGGCGCCGACAGGTTCGTGGCGTGCACGCACAGGTTTTCGCCCGGTTTCACGAAGGCGGCGACGTCGGCGTCCATGTGTTCGGCCCAGCTTTGCAGCAGGCGTTCGAACAGGTCGGCGCCCGGTTCGAGTTGCTGGACCTGCTTGTCGATCGCGTACACCAGGTGCAGTTCTTCGTAGCGCTCGGACAGCTCCTGCGCCATGGTATTGAGTTCGCGCTTGGCGGTATATTCGTCGGCGATGCCGGCAGCGATGTCCTCGAAGGTTTCGGCCAGGCCGTCCCAGGCCAGCGGAGCCTCCGTCAGGCTGGCAACCGGGTTGGCAATCCTTACCGCCAGATAGCCGAGCAGGCCGGTCCTGGCGTGGATCGCCATGTACAGCAGCGTGGCGCCGTCGGCATCCATGCGCTGCATGCCCTCGCCGTCGCAGGGCCAGGCGAAGCCGGCCGCACATCGGGTGCCGATCCAGTGTCCGATATCGCTGTCGGGCAGGGACGACCAGACCAGGGCGCCGGTTGGCGCGCACACCGCGAAGTCATGCAGGACGCCGGTGGTGCGGCGCAGCCAGCGCGCATAACGGGTGAAATCGAGGTCGGTCAGGGCATCAAGCTGCATGGGTATTCTCCGGCGAGGTGGCGGCGTTTGCAAAATAGGTCGTCAGGCGTGCAATCAATTGACGCGGGCTGAGCGGTTTTTCGAGGAAGTCGACATTGGGCAGTTCTCTTACCCATTCGCGCTCGCCCGATGCGGTCATCGAGGTCATCACGAAGATCGGGAACCTGTCATCCGGATAGCGCGCGCGCGTGGTGCGGCACAATTCGCGCCCGTCCATGCCGGCCATCTGGATGTCGCTGACCATCACGTCGGGACGGCGCGCGCTCATCTTCTCGAGTGCTTCCGCGCCATCGTTGGCGCTAGCGACCTCGTAACCTTCGCGCTCGAGCATCAGGCGCAGCACGCGGATCACGTGGGGCTCGTCGTCGACGAGCAGGATCGTGCGTTTGTTCATAGGACTTGGCCTCCTTCGACCAGGGCCGGCATTTTTTTCAAGTGGATCGAGAACACGCTGCCGTGTCCGAGTTCGCTGTCGATCGTCAGGCGACCGTGGTGCAGTTCGATGATCTGGTTCGTCAGGTACAGCCCGAGGCCGTGGCCGCCGCGCTGTTCAGTACCGGTTTCACGCACGCGGAAGAATTTCTCGGTCACGCGCTCGCGGTCTTCCGGCGTCATGCCGATGCCGCTGTCGCGTACGGCGATGACGACATCGGTATCGCTTTCGTCGGCGGCCAGCACCACGGTGCCGCCGGCCTGGTTGTATTTGATCGCGTTATTGAGCAGGTTGTTCAGGGAAATGCGGAACAGGTCCTTGTCGATCGAGACGGCGGCCAGGTCGCGCGCCACCTGCAGGTCGAGGCGGATGCCCTTGGCTTCGGCGCGCGTTCGTGCCTGCTGATACGCGTCGCGCAGCAGGTCGTCGAGTTTTACACGATGGCGTTCTGGCCGCATGCTGCCCATCTCGAGCTTGCTCACGTTGAGCAGGTTGTTCACCAGTGAACTCATGCGCTCGACCTCGTCCTGGATCACGTTGATCGCCTCGACCCGCACCGCCGGGTCGTCTTCGCCGACGTCGGCCAGCATCTCGCCGTACATGCCGATCACGTTCAGCGGCGACTTCAGTTCATGCGCGACGTGGGCGACGAAATCGTTGCCGGCCTGGCGCGCCAGGTGTTCGCGGGTGGCGTCGCGCAGCACCACCAGGGTGCCGTAGGCCATCGAGTGGCCGAGCAGCGCCTGGGCAGTGGCCCACAGGCGCTTGCCGGGCACGCCGGCCGGGTTGAATTCGATGGTCATCTGGCTGCGCGTGTCGAGCCCGGCACTACGGAAGCGTGCCAGCATCGCGCGCAGTTCGGGATCGCGGCACCAGGCCTCCACCGGTTGCGACAGCACCTCGCTCACCGGCACACCGAGCAGTGGCTCGATTTTGCCGGTCGCAAAAGTCACTTCGCCGGCCGGGTCGAGCACGAGTAAACCGTCAGGCAGGCATTGCAGCACCGCCTGCATCTTGTTGCTGCCGTATTCGAGCAGGCGCCCGCTGGCCATGTTCGCCACGCTTTCCTGTTCCAGTTCGCGGATGCGCGTGCTGGCCTGGTCGAGATAACGGTTCAATTTATGCGCCAGGCCGCGTACGTCGGCGTCGCTGTCGGCGGCGGCCGGCACCGGCAGCGTCTGGCCGGTACCGGCCTGGGCGGCGGCAGCGACGGTGCGCAACTGCTCGCCGAGCGCGGCCAGCGGCGCCATTTCGCGCTTGATCACGAGGTAGATCAGCGGGACGAGCAGAAACATCGCCAGCGCAATCAGCGCATAGAAGGGCAGGTCTTGCATGTTAAACGGTGTGCGCGCTTCAAAATAACCGATGCGCACCTGCGTTTTCTCGTCGGCGCTGGCCAGCGGGCCATGGAATTCACGGATCGCGCGTCCGTTATGGCCGGCGGGAATGGCGCGCTCGGCGAAACCGGTCAGGGCCAGCGGGGCGGCGGGCGGCACCAGGGTGCCGGCGCTGGCCACCTCGGCCAGGCTGCGGCCATTCTCGGCGCTCACAGCCGCGTAGGCGAAATCGGGATTGTCGCGGTAGGCCAGGATCGAATCGAGCACGCCAGGTACGCCCCTGGCCGGCACCAGCACGGCCTGCGGCAACGCGGCGAGCGAACGCACCATGCCCAGGCCTTGTGCGCGTACTTGTTCGGCGCGCTCGGTTTGCTGGCGCTGCAGCAGCAGCGTCACCACCAATGTGATTACCGCCAGCATGGAGCCGACAAGAATCAGGCCGATCCGGTTATTTTTCATGATTGGCGTGCTTCCGGGCGGTATGGGCGCAGGGCGACGTAAGTGGTGGCTAAGCTTCCGACTATAGTGGAAAATTTCTTTGAGGAAAATAACATTCTGCGTCGCCGGTCCATCTGGTTAAACTTTTGTCGATAGCAGGACACACTTTTGGACGAATCGTACAGTTCAGCGTGGCTGTGCCGCCGCAATGCGGAACAGGAGGTTGGCCCCATCCGCGCTATAGTGATAACAAGCAGACATCACCTTTACGACACATGAGCAATCCACGTTACGACGCTTCCGACAACGACACGGGCGACGACGCTTTCCTTGAACGCGAACTCGACCTGGCCGCTCGCGGCATCGAACTGGTCAAGATGGAAGGGCGGGTGTTTCTGCGCTTCTCCGGCGAAGTCAGCTATGAAGGCTTGCGTGTGCCCTATGCGCTGGTGCCGGCACGCGGTGTGCTGGCCAAGCCGGGCAAATGGCGCAAGATGGACTTGATTACCCGGCGCGAACTGATCGAGGAGCGCACCGGCGACAAGGCATTGGCCGAACTCCATCTCGACGCCGAGGAGTTTGTGCGCGACATCGCCGAACAGGCCGACGACGCCGGGTTCGACCCGCGCCTGTTCCTGGGGGTGCTCGACGAACTCGAAACTTCGGAACCGGCCGACTACGTGTTCGAGCGCATCCGCCAGCGGGTGGATCACGCGATCGAACGCGAGCAGGAAGAGCGGCACGCTGCCCGTACCAAGGAAAGTATCAATTTGGCCGAGTACCCGGAATCGTTCGAGGTGGCCAGCCGCATGCAGAGAAAGTTCATCGCCTTGTTGGGGCCGACGAATTCCGGTAAAACCCACCGCGCGATGGAAGCGCTGGCGAAAGCGGGCAGCGGCGCCTACCTGGCCCCACTGCGCCTCTTGGCGCTGGAAAACTACGAGCGCCTGCAAGCGGCGCGTCCCCATGGCGAGCCTTTGAACGTGAGCCTGATCACGGGGGAAGAGCGGCGTATCGCCGAAGGCAGCACGCACGTGGCCAGCACGGTCGAGATGCTGGACAGTAAAACGCCGATCGAAGTGGCGGTGATCGACGAAATCCAGATGCTCGCCGACCGCGACCGCGGCGCCGCCTGGACCGCCGCCGTCTGCGGCGCGCCGGCCGCCACCGTGTACCTGGTCGGGGCGCCGGAAGCGCGCCGCGCGATCGAGGCGCTGGCCGAACGGCTGGAAGTGCCGCTCGAAGTGCACATACTGAAACGCATGGCGCCGCTGGCGATGGAGCCGGGACCGGTGCGCAAACTCTCGAACCTGCGCCGGGGCGATGCCGTCATCGCCTTCTCGCGGCGCGAGGTCCTGATGTGGCGCGACATGATCACCGAGAAGGGATTGTCGGTGGCGACCGTCTACGGCAACCTGTCGCCCGAAGTGCGGCGCGCCCAGGCCGAGCGTTTCCGGGAGGGCAAGGCCGATATCGTGGTCGGCACCGATGCCCTCGCCATGGGCCTGAACATGCCGATCGCGCGCATCGTGATGACGACTGCGGTGAAATACAACGGGGTCGAGGAAGAAGAGATTTCGGCGGCGCTGGCAAAACAGATCGCCGGCCGCGCTGGGCGCTACGGCGTGCACGAAGAGGGTTTTGTCGCCGGCTACGACGACGATACCCATGAAGTCATGCGCGCCCTGATGAAGGAAAAAATCGCGCCGGTGCCGGCCACCGGCTTTGCCGTCGCGCCCTCGCTCGAGCAGTTGCACAGGATCTCGTCGGTGACCAGGGAGACTTCCCTGGTCAAACTCCTGCGGCGTTTTGTCCATAATATCGACGTGCCGGACGGTTTTTTCTATCCGCGCATCACGCAAGAGCAGAACGAACGCGCCGAATGGCTCGACACCCTGGACCTGTCGGTGGCCGATAAATTCATGCTCTCCCTGGTGCCCATCTCGAGCCGGGTACCGATGCTGCAAAGCGCCTGGGAGCACTGGGCCTTGTCGCTGGCAAAAAAGAAAATTTCCCGCCTCACGCCGAAGCCGGAAGGGCTGCTCTGGAAGAACCTGCAGGAAGTCGAAGACACCTGCCGCCTGTATTCGGCCTATGCCTGGCTGGGTTACCGCGAACCCGAGTTCTTCCCCAGCATCCTGGAAGCCCAGCAACTGGCACGCGAAGCGTCCGAGCGGGTCGATTCGCTGCTGCAGCAGCAGAACGCAGCGACGCGCAAGCGCCAGGGGAGTACGGTGAGCAAGCCCGGCAAGCAGAAACGTCGGGCCTGATCCCGGTGTACGATAGCAAATTCGCTACCGGACAATCCACCATGACCACCCAACACAGCTTAGAGAGTTTTAATCAGCGCGGCATCGGCACGCTGCCCGGCTACCTCGGCATCGAAATCACCGAGATCGGCCACCAGAGCATGACCGCGCAGCTGCCCATCAAACCGCATCTGCTGGCGCCGAACGGCTACCTGCACGCAGGCAGCGTGGTGACCTTGGCCGATACCGCCGCCGGTTACGCCTGCATCGCCAACCTGCCCGAAGGCGCGCAGAGTTTCACCACCATCGAACTGAAATCGAACCATTTCAGCACCGCGCGCGAGGGAACGATTGTCGCCGTGGCGAACGTCGTGCACATGGGGCGCACGACCCAGGTGTGGGACGTCAAAGTGACGGACAAGTCGAACGGCAAGACGATCGCCTTGTTCCGCTGCACGCAAATGATTTTATATCCCAAGCAAGCGAGCGCGTAACGCTCTCAAGGGAGCGGCGGCACGCAGGCGGCGGCCACTCCGCCCGCGCTGCCGCCGACGGCCGGCAAGTCCGACGGCGGCTTGCCATTCCCCACCAGGATAGCCGGCTGGCCTGTATAGGTGAGCGTCAACTCCTCGCCGGCGTAATTGTCGAGCGCCTTCGGCACGAAGATGGCGAAGCGGTAGTTCAGGTCGGGATAGAAGCCGCTCTGGAAAAGCTGCGTCGGCGGTCCTTCCTGGATTTCGGCGGCGACGGCGTCGAGGATCGGCATCGTGTCGCCCGCATTGTTCAGGTCGACCTGGCCCTGGTAGCGCAGCGAATAGGGGGACAGGCCGCCGAACTCGCGTCCCTCGTGGCTGACCCGAAAATTGTTGACGTTGTAACGAAAGCCGCGCCCCGCGTATTCCGTGATGTCGGCATTGCACAGCACGAAGATGGCCCAGAAACCTTGCGAATCGACCGGCGTCAGATGGCCGACCCGGTACAAGGCGGCCGACAGCGGGATGGGATTCGTAAAACGAATTTCGTGCGCATTCGCGACATGCTGGTAATGCAGCACGGCGAGCGCCTTCGGCCGCGGTCCGGCGCAGGCAGCCAGCGCGAGCAGCGCGGCGAACATGCCTATTCGGGGGAACAAATAACCCATTGCATCTCCTTTGCGCATGGCCACAACAGCGTAGCCAGCGAATGCATCAAGCTTGGCCCGTTCCGGCACCGCAGGCTTGCGCTAAGTCAGGCGTGCTGTAGCATTCGCGTCGCCTATGCGGTCAATCCAGTGTAATGACAGATCGGCATCACGGCAAGGCGAGCACGGCCGCAGTGACAGGTTCAGCCGGCGGCCAGCGCCTTTTGCAGCAGGGCATGCACTTCGGTGAAATCCGGTTCGCCGACATAGCGCTTGAGGATGGTGCCATCCTTGCCGATGACAAAGGTAGTCGGCGTCAGGGTGACGTCGCCGAAGGATTTGGCGATATCTCCGCCCGAGTCGAGGGCGACGATGAAGGGCAGCTTGCGCGTCTCGGTAAAGTTGAGCACGTAATTCGGCGGGTCGTACTGCATGGCGACCGCCACGAATTCCAGTCCCTGGCCCTTGAACTTGTTGTAGGTATCGACCATGGCCGGCATCTCCTTCACGCACGTGGTGCACGAGGTTGCCCAAAAATTGACCATCACGACCTTGCCGCGCAAGTTCGCGGTACTGATCTTGTCGCCGGCGATGCTGATGAACGTGACCTCGGGGGCTTTTTCGCCGCGCGCGAAGCTCAGGTAGCCGACGCCCGCCAGCGCCAGCAAAGCCAGGCCGATGGCGGCGGATTTGATCCAAGAAGGGGTGCGAGCAGTCATGGCGCAGGCGAAAAAAAGCGGGGCCAGGCCCCGCCGGGATTACAGGGCGACCGAGGACGTCTTCGGGAACTGCGTACGCAGTTCTTCTTCGGTCATGTATTCAAAGATTTTCACGACGCGCTGCACGCCCGCGACGCTCTGGGCGATCTTGGCTGCCAGGTCGCCTTCGCGCTGGGTCACGCGGCCCATCATGTAGACGGTGCCGCGCTCGGTGACGACCTTGAACGAGGTTGCCGAGATCGTTTTCATCTCGACCAGGCTGCCCTTGACGTTACCCGTGATCAAAGCGTCCGACGAGCGCGAGGTGTAGCTCGACGGGCCCGCCACCACCAGTTCGTTGATGACGGAGGCGACGTTTTCGATGCCGCGCACTTCGCGCTCGATCGCCGCTTTCATCGCCTCGTCGCGCACTTCGCCGGTGAGCAAGACCTTGCGGTTGTAGCTGGCGATGTTCACGTGGCCGGCGCTGCCGACCAGTTTCGGCACCTGCACTTCAGCCTTCACCGTGATCGACTTGTCCTCGGTCTGCGCGCCCAGCGTGCGGCGGTCCATGGTGGCGGCCGCACCCATCGCGGCGCCGCCGATGACCAGCGGCACGCAGCCCTGCAGCGAGCCCAGCATGGCCAGACACAGGACGGCTTTTGCCAGGGGGCCCTTCAGGCCGGGTTTATTCATTCTCGTCTCCTCCGAAAAGCGCGACGTCGATGCCGTCGCAAATGCAGTGAATGGCGACCAGATGCACTTCCTGGATACGCGCGGTACGGCTGTGCTGTACGTTGATGTGGACGTCGGCGTCGGTCAGGAGCTTGGCCAGCGCGCCGCCATCCTTGCCGGTCAAGGCAACGACGCGCATCTCGCGTTCGAGCGCGGCCTCGACGGCGGCCAGCACGTTGCCCGAATTGCCCGAGGTCGAGATCGCCAGCAGGATGTCGCCGGCCTGGCCGAAGGCTTGCACCTGCTTCGAGTAAATCTCGCGGAAACTATAGTCGTTGCCGACGGCCGTCATGATCGAGGTATCGGTGGTCAGCGCGATGGCCGGCAGCGGGAAGCGCTCGCGCTCGAAGCGGCCGACCAGTTCGGCCGCGAAGTGCTGGCAGTCGGCGGCCGAACCGCCGTTACCGCATGCCAGGATCTTGTTACCGTTGGACAGGGCGCCGAACATCAGTTCGATCGCCTGCGAAATGGGTTGCGACAGAGCCGCGGCCGACCGCAGTTTCAGGTCGGCGCTCTCCTGGAAGTGAGCAAGGATGCGTTGAGTATTCATAGCCGAAGATTATAGTGTAGTAGCGCGTGCGGGCGGCAAAGCAATGTAAAGTTTGCTTACAACTGCCGGATCAGGCCTGTCAAACTTGAATCGCGTCGCGCAGCCACTCCAGTTCTTCGCCATCGATGGCGACGACGTCGAAACGGCAGGGCGGCAGGGTGGGAAGGCGTTGCAGGTAGACCTGGGCGGCGCGCACCAATCTCCGGATTTTACTGGGAGTGATGCTGGCGGCGGCCCCGCCGTGACGGCGGTCGGCGCGCTGGCGCACTTCCACGAACACGAGCGACTCGCCGTCGCGCATGATGAGGTCGATCTCACCGCCTTTACAGGTGAAATTGGCTTCGATCAGGAGCAGGCCGTGACGGCGCAGGTAGCGCAGGGCGGTTTGCTCCCAATCGCGGCCCTGGGACTGCTTCTCCGACAGGCGCGGCGGCCCCATCTCACTTCCCGGCCACCGCTTCGTAACCGATGCCGTCGCGGTAGACGGCGGCTGCTTCGTCGCGCCGCAGCGTCCAGGCGCCATCGTTCTGGCGCACCGACAGGCGGCCGGTGACGCCATCGAGCTCGAAGTTCGTGCCCGGCTGCTGCGCCAGCGTGCGTGCTACCTGGAAGGCGTCGATACCGAGCGCATATAAACGCTGCATGTCGAGCGAGTCGGCGTCGACCGGGCGCGGGTAGGCCATCACTGCAGGGTGATCCGGCTGGATGGTCCAGGGCAGGTCGACTAGGCGCACGCCATCGAGTTCCGGCACCGACAGGCCCGGCGCGCGGCCCGGATTGGCGACCGAGAGCGCATATGTCGGCAACGAGGTGCCGAGGGCGCTGCGCACCTGGCGCAGGGCGCCGGCGTCGAGCGCGGCAAACACCAGTGCGGGACGGTCGGTCTCTAGGCGCGAGCGCAGTGCGGCCAGCGCATTGGCGTCGACATAGCCGTCAATGCTCGGCAGTTCGACGGTCGCGTTGTCGTGGCCCAGGCGCGTCCAGCGGCTTGTGAACGCACCGGCGGCGCGCTGCTGCCAGGCCGCTTTGCCGCCGAGCACGAGGGCGCGCCCGGTCGGGTGTTCTTTCGCAGCCCACTCGGCCACCTGCCGCGCTTCTTCTTCCAGCGACAGGCCGACCACGAGCAACTGGGGCGGCAGCGGGCGGTCGGTCTGCGGGTGGTTCAGGGCCAGCGTCGGTTTCGTCACGACATTACCGGCAACGATCGCGGCCACGCTCGAGCGTGCCAGCGGGCCGACGATGATGTCGTTCTGTTCAAGGGCGCGGGCATACGCCTGCAGGGTCGATTCGGGCGAATCTCCGCTGGGAATCACATTCACCTCGATCCCGGCGCGGTCGCGTTCATGACCGGCCATGAAGCCCGCGCGTACGGCCTCGGCAGCCTGGCCGAGGCCGGGCGACTGTAGCGGCAGCAGCAGGGCGATGCGCGCCGTGCCGCCGGCCGGCCGGGCCTGCGCTTGCGGCGCGCCGGTGACGGGATACAGTTCCACCGGCGAGGTGCTGGTTTCCGAGCCCGGTTCCGGCGTCGGCGGGGGCGGCTCGTAGGGGCGCGCACTTGTGTTTGGCAAGGCGGGCGCGCACAATCCGCCCGGTACGCCGCAACCCATATCGGGCGGCAGGGGCGTGCTGCTGCATCCAGCCAAGCCGGCAATCAGGCCGACCACAGCGGTGGCAATGACATTTTTTAGACTTTTTACGCGCATCGTATCCTCAACATGACCGACAACCAGTCCATCGATATCGCCCAGCTCCCCGTGATGGCCGAGGCAGCTCAACAGTCTTATCCTACAGCAACATTATACGTGGTGGCCACCCCGATCGGGAATGCCACCGACATCACGCTGCGCGCGCTGCACTTGCTGGCGCTGGCTGACGTGGTCGCCTGTGAGGATACCCGCAAAACCGGCGCGCTGCTCACCCGTTACGGCTTGAACAAACAGATGGTCGCGGCGCATCAGCACAACGAGCGCGAAGTGGCCGACAAGCTGGTGCTGCGCCTGCGCGCCGGCGAGCGCGTGGCCCTGGTGTCGGATGCCGGCACGCCCGCCGTCTCCGATCCGGGCGCGCGCATCGTCGATGCCGTGCGCGCAGCCGGCCTGCGCGTGATCCCGCTGCCGGGCGCCTCGGCGGCGGTCACCGCGTTGTCAAGCAGTGGCCTGGTCAACGACCGTTTCAATTTTGTCGGCTTTTTGCCGGCCAAGTCGAAGCAGCGCGAAGCGGCCTTGACGGCGCTGGCGCGCGAGCCGGCGACGCTGGTCATTTACGAGGCACCGCACCGGATCGTCGATTGCGTCGAAGCCTTGGTTGGGGTGTTCGAGCCGACGCGCCAGGTCGTCTTCGCGCGCGAGCTGACCAAAATGTTCGAGGAAATCCACCGCTGCCCGCTGGGGGAGGCGCTGGCCTGGGTCAAGTCCGACCAGCACCGCGAGCGCGGCGAATTCGTCGTGCTGGTGGAAGGGGCGACGATCGAGACCGATGCGCAGGATGTGGAAGCGGAGCGCATCCTGAACATTTTGCTCGCCGAATGCAGCGTCAAGCAGGCGGCGAATCTCACCGCGCAGATCACGGGGCGCAAGAAGAATGCGCTGTATGAGCGGGCCTTGCAGATAAAAGGCGAGTAATCGCGAACGGTTCGCGGCTGTTCTGGTTCTTCACCACTTGCACCCGCTATCCTTCTTGTCCGCCAACATCAACAGCGGCGCGAATAGCCCTCCCGGCACCCCGTCCTTGCAGTTTCTCCGCTTCGCCGCCCCGATCGCGCGCGCGGCGCGGGTTTCGGTTTCGAGCGGCTTGTCG
The DNA here is from genome assembly GCF_051262535.1 of Massilia sp. CMS3.1. Classification (NCBI taxonomy): domain Bacteria; kingdom Pseudomonadati; phylum Pseudomonadota; class Betaproteobacteria; order Burkholderiales; family Oxalobacteraceae; genus Massilia; species Massilia sp. CMS3.1. Next base: position 58,409 of record NZ_JBIMES010000009.1, read on the forward strand.
GGAAACTGGCCGATGGCCGTGCCCTCCTTGGCAGGGTCGCGGATGTCGGCCAGTGAGCGCGCCATCTTGCGCGCGGCCTCGCGGTCGAAGCGCGGGGTGTCCGGTTCGTCCGCCGGCTCCGGCGCCTGTTGTACCGTGAAGGGGTCAGGCTGCGCCGGTTGCGGCGCCGGATCGACCGCGATCACGGGCCGCGCTGCTGCGCCTTGCGCACTGCGTGCCGGACGCGCAGCAGGCCTGACAGGCGCCGGCTCCTCGACCCGCGGCGCAGGGGGAGGAGGTGGGCGCAAGCGCACGGCGATCGAACGCGGCGCTTCCTCGCCATCGCGCCGCGATTGGCTCCGCCCCATGTTCAGCACCAGCGCATGCACGACGAGCGAGAGCGCGATTCCGACCGCGATGCGCCGATTCGCCCGTCCCGCGCCGCCCTCGAAAGCGGCACCACCACGCGCTGCCAATGTCACCATTGTCTATCCTGATACCCGCGCCATCCAAAAAAATGAAAACCCGACCTTGACCAAAACAATCCCAACCGCTATGATGCGTGTCTTCGGAGTGTAGCGCAGCCCGGTAGCGCACCTGGTTTGGGACCAGGGGGTCCAAGGTTCGAATCCTTGTACTCCGACCAGCATTGAGAGAAAAGCCGACAGCGAAAGTTGTCGGCTTTTTTCGTTAACGTTCACCGTTCACCGACCATGAAAAAAGCGCCTCGTCGAACAAGTTTCGACCGGGCGCCTTTTTATTGGTTCAGCCGAGGCGTTTCGCTGCGATGGCGTTACCTGCGCGGCTCGCGCCTTTTCTCCCCAGCTGCTGCGAGATGAACTGGCCGGCGTCGACCACCTGGTCGAGGTCGATCCCGGTGTCGATACCGAGGCCGTGCAGCAAATACAGCACGTCTTCGGTCGCCACGTTCCCGGTCGCGCCCTTGGCATACGGGCAGCCGCCCAGGCCCGACACCGACGAATGGAAAATCTGCACGCCCACCTCCAGACTGGCATAGATGTTCGCCAGCGCCTGGCCGTAGGTATCGTGGAAGTGGCCTGATAACTGCTGCAGCGGGAATTCGCGCGCCGCTGCCAGCATCACTTCCTGGGTCTTGCGCGCGGTCGCCACGCCGATCGTGTCGGCGATGTCGATCTCGTCGCAACCGAGGTCGCGCATGCGCCGCACCACGTCGGCCACGGCGTCTAACGGCACCTCACCCTGGTAGGGGCAGCCAAAGGCCGTGCTGATGCTGCCGCGCAGGCGCAGGCCATTCGCCTTGGCCGCCCTGGCAACCGGTTCGAAGCGCGCGATCGATTCGGCGATCGAACAGTTGATGTTCTTTTGCGAGAACGCTTCCGAGGCCGAACCGAAGATCACGACTTCGTCGGCACGGCTTGCCAGCGCCGCCTCGAACCCCTGCATGTTCGGCGTCAGGGCCGAATAGATCGTTCCCGGCAGGCGGGTGATTCCCGCCATGACTTCCGCGCTGGTGGCCATCTGCGGCACCCATTTCGGCGACACGAACGACGCCGCCTCGACATTCGTAAAACCCGCGCGTGAAAGACGGTCGACCAGCTCGATTTTCACCGCGGCGCTGATGGTGTCCTTTTCGTTCTGCAGGCCGTCGCGCGGACCGACTTCGACGACTTTGACCTTCTGCGGCAGGCTGGCTTGGCTGTTCATTTCAGTATCCCAGGTTGCGGTCGACGACATCGTCCACCGGGTATCCCGCCTCGAAGGCGGCGATTTTAAGCGCGATCTGGCGCACGGCGTCAGCGCGCACGGTCAGTGCGGAGATGTGCGGCGTGATCGTGATGCGCGGCTCGTCCCAGAACGGGTGCGGCGCCGGCAGCGGTTCGTTGCGAAACACGTCGAGCGTGGCGCCGGCGATGTGCCCGGCGCGGATCAAGGCCAGCAAGTCCGGTTCCGCGACCTGCGCACCGCGCGCGACGTTGATGAGATAGGCGCCTTTCGGCAAGGTCGACATGCGCCGCCGGTCGAGCAGGTTGTTGGTGTCGAGGGTGAGCGGCAGCAGCGACACCAGCACGCGCGTGCCGCTCAAAAACGCGTCCAACGACTCCATGCCGGCGAAGCAGTCGACGCTCGGCACCTCTTTCGGCGTGCGGCTCCAGCCGCGCACCGGAAAGCCGAACCCACGCATGGTCTCGGCCACACGCAGTCCGAGTTTGCCGAGCCCCATCACGCCGATCGTAAACGCTTGCTTCTCATACTCAGGCAAGGGCGCCCACAGGCCATGGCGCGCCTGCTCCTCGTACTCGTCGAAGCGGCGAAAGTAACGCAGCGTCGCGTAGGCCACATACTCCGCCATCTGCACCGCCATGCCGGCGTCGCCCAGGCGCACGATCGGCACGGCCGGCAGTGCGTCGCCGAATTTTAAAATGGCATCGACCCCCGCGCCCATCAGGAAGATCGCCTTGACGTCTGCCAGTTGCGATAGCAGGCCCGGCGCCGGATTCCACACCAGGGCGTAGTCGCACGGGACGAGCGTTTCGCCCTCCTGCCAGCCGAGCGTCTCCACACCCGGCAGCGCGCGCGCCAGGTCCTCGGCCCATTGGCCGATCTGGCCATCACCCCGGTACAGCAGGACGCGCATCATGCCGCCTTGAAAGCCAGCAGCGGCGCGCCGTCCGCCACCTGGTCGCCGACCGCGTACAGCACCTCTTCCACCAAGCCGTCGCCTGGTGCCGCGATCGTGTGCTCCATCTTCATCGCTTCCATGATGACGAGCGGGTCGCCCTTTTTCACTTCCTGACCAGCTTCGACCATCACGGCGACGACTTTACCGGGCATCGGCGCAGTGAGGCGTCCACCGGCGGCTTCCGCCTCGCCGGCATGCGCCATCGGGTCGTTGTAAGCCAGGGCAAAATGTTCGCCATTGGTGAAGACGTGGAACAAAGCGCCGTCGCGGCGCACGGTCCCGTGCATCGATTGTTCGCCGAGGCGGACCGACAGCGTCCCGCCCTGGTGACCGCTGACGCTCAAAGCCTGCTTGAGGCCATCGACCTCGAGTTCCCAGCCCTGCGCGTGATACACGACGCCGATCCTGTATGCGCCGCCTTCCAGGCCGGCCGCGTAGTCGTCAGCGAACGACAGCTGACGGCGGTAGTCGCCATTCAGGCGCCAGCCTTGCGCCTGGCCCCACGGATCAAAGGCGTTCGCCGAGGCGCCGGCCGATTGTCCCTTTTCCGCTTCGATCAGGGCAACGGCAGCCAGCGCCAGCGCACCGGCAGGCGCCGCTTTCGAGGGCGGGAACAGCGTCGCGCCATTTCTCTCGATCAGGCCCGTATCCAGGTCGGCCGTGGCGAAGGCCTCGCCTTCGACCAGGCGTTTAAGGAATGCGATATTCGTGGCCAGGCCCACGATCTGGAACTCGCTCAGGGCTTGCGACAGGCGCGCCAGCGCTTGCGTGCGGTCCACGCCCCAGACGATCAGTTTGGCGATCATCGGATCGTAGAACGGAGAAATCGCATCGCCCTCGCGCACGCCCGAATCGATGCGCACGGCGGCCGGCTCCACGCCCGCGACGCCGCCGAGTTCGAAATTCACGGCGAACGGCGTATCCATGTGGCGCAGCGTGCCGATCGACGGCAAAAAACCCTTCTCGGGATTCTCAGCATAGATGCGCGCCTCGATCGCGTGGCCGTGGATCGCCAATTCACTCTGCTTTTTCGGCAGCGCTTCGCCAAAGGCCACGCGCAGCTGCCACTCGACCAGGTCGGTCCCGGTGATCATCTCGGTCACCGGATGCTCGACCTGCAGGCGGGTGTTCATCTCCATGAAGTAGAACGAACCGTCCTGGTTGGCGATGAATTCGACGGTACCTGCGCCGACGTAGCCGACGGCACGCGCCGCGGCAACCGCCGCTTCGCCCATCGCCGCACGGCGATCGAGCGGCATGCCGGGGGCCGGCGCTTCTTCCATCACCTTCTGGTGGCGGCGCTGCACCGAGCAGTCGCGCTCGTGCAGGTAAACGCAGTTGCCCAATGTATCGGCAAACACCTGGATCTCGATGTGGCGCGGACGGGTCAGGTATTTTTCGACCAGCACCTTGTCGTCGCCGAACGAACTGATCGCTTCACGCTTGCAGGAAGCCAGCGCGGCGACGAAATCTTCGCTGCGCTCGACCACGCGCATGCCCTTGCCGCCGCCGCCGGCGCTGGCTTTCAGCAGCACCGGATAACCGATGGCGTCGGCCTGCCGGCGCAGGAATTCGGGGTCCTGGTTCTCGCCATGGTAGCCCGGCACCAGGGGGACGTTGGCTCCCTCCATCAACTGTTTCGCGGCCGACTTCGAACCCATCGCGCGCATCGAGGAGCCGGGCGGGCCGATGAATACCAGGCCCGCCTTGTCGCAGGCTTCGGCGAACTCCGCGTTCTCGGACAGGAAGCCGTAGCCCGGGTGGATCGCCTGGGCGCCGGTGGCCTTTGCCACTTCGATGATTTTCTCGGCGCGCAGATAGCTTTCCTTGGCGGCGGCCGGTCCGATCCAGACCGCCTCATCGCAGACCGCAACGTGCTTCGAGCCTGCGTCCGCGTCCGAATACACGGCGACGGTGCGGATACCCATGCGGCGCGCGGTGGCGGCGACACGGCAGGCGATTTCGCCACGGTTGGCGATGAGGATTTTGTTGAACATGCGTTAGTCTCGCTATATATTTTTCGTAGTAATCGAAGGAGAAAGGCTTAGCAGCCGCAGGCTTCCTTCGGCGCCGACTCCAGCGTGGCCGAACGGGTTTTGAGGCCCAGTTTCGCCAGCAGCGTGCGGTCGTCTTCGGCTTCCGGATTGCCCGTTGTGAGCAGCTTGTCGCCGTAGAAAATCGAATTCGCGCCGGCCATGAAGCACATCGCCTGCACCGCTTCGCCGAGCTGGCGCCGGCCGGCCGACAGGCGCACGCGCGCTTCGGGCATCGTGATGCGCGCCACGGCGATGGTGCGCACGAATTCGAGCGGATCGAGCGGGGCCAAGCCGTGCAGCGGCGTGCCTTCGACTTGCACCAGGTGGTTCACCGGCACCGATTCCGGATAGGGATTCAGGTTCGCCAGCTGCGCCAGCAGGCCTGCGCGCTGCTCGCGCGTTTCTCCCATGCCGACGATGCCGCCGCAGCAGACCTTCAATCCTGCCTGGCGCACGCGCCCCAGCGTATCGAGGCGGTCCTGGTATTCGCGGGTCGAGATGACGTTGTTATAGAAATCGGGCGCGGTGTCGATGTTGTGATTATAAAAATCCAGGCCCGCTTTTTTCAGCTGCTCGGCTTGTCCCTCTTCGAGCATGCCTAGCGTGGCGCAGGTTTCCATGCCCAGCGCTTTTACTTCGCGCACCATCTCTTCGACCTTCGCCATGTCGCGCTCTTTCGGGCTGCGCCAGGCGGCGCCCATGCAAAAGCGCGTGGCGCCGCTGGCCTTGGCCTGGCGCGCGGCATCGAGCACGGTGTCGATGTCGAGGATTTTCTTCGCTTCCACGCCGGTGTCGTAACGCGCCGCCTGCGGGCAGTAGCTGCAGTCTTCCTCGCAGCCGCCGGTTTTAATCGACAGCAGGGTTGCCAGTTCGACGTCGCCGTCGGGGAAGTGGGTGCGGTGCGCGCTTTGAGCGCGGAACATCAGCTCGTTGAAAGGCAGGTCGAACAGCGCCAGTACGTCGGCCAGTGGCCAGGTGGCGTCAAGGCGTTCGGCGATGGCGACAGGACGGTGGAGGGCGACGGTGTGGGGAGCATTCATGATAAATCCTTCAGTTGGTGCCGATTCCGCGGGACGGCCATCCCGGCAGTCCCGCGAGATCGATGAATCGGGCCGCGTTGGCGGCTGTAGCTTGTTCGAGGCGCGGCACGATTCCCAGCATCGGGGCCGGGATGCGTGCGGCGAGCGCCTGCAGGTTCTCGTCAAAAAAGGGCATCTCAGGATCCACCGTATTGGCGACCCAGCCGGCCAGCACCAGATTGCGCGCGACGATGGCTTCCACCGTCAGCAATGCGTGGCTGATGCAGCCCAGGCGCATGCCGACGACCAGGATCACCGGCAGATTGAGTTGCGTTGCCAGCTCGGCGCTGTCAAAACTGTCGGAAAACGGTACGCAAAAGCCGCCCACGCCTTCGACCACGACGGCATCGGACGCCGCCAGGATTTCGGCGTAGGCCGCGATGATCGGTACCGGTTCGATACTGACGCCTTCGATGCTGGCCGCGATATGCGGAGCGCAGGCTGCGCGCAGCAGGTAGGGGGTCGTGATGCTGCGCGGCAGGTGGACATTGCCGGCGCTCGCTAACATGTCGGCGTCTTCGTTATGCAGTTCGCCGTCACGCATCTCGGCGCCGGCGGCGACCGGCTTCATGCCGCAGGCGCGCTGGCCGCTCTCGACCAGGTTGTGCAGGATGGCGCTCGAGACCAGGGTCTTGCCGATCTCGGTGTCGGTGCCGGTGACAAAGCAGCAAAAGCGCAGTGGAATACCTTCGGCCAGCAGTGCTTCTCCCGGCGCGCTGACCGGTTCCTGGTCCAGCTCCGGCAGCACGGGGGGAGGCGGCGGGGCGGTCTCGACCTCCGGTTCCTGCGGATCGTTCAGGTTATTTATCACATGGCCTCCAGTTCGTTGAGTGCCGTCGCCAGTTGGGCGACTTCGTCATGGGTATGCGCCGCCGACAGAGTGACGCGCAGGCGCGCCGTCCCTTGAGGCACGGTCGGCGGGCGGATCGCCGGCACCCACAGGCCGCGTCCATGCAGCGCCGCGGCGATGCGCAGCGCCTCGTCATTCGGGCCGATGAGAATCGGCTGGATCGGCGTGTGCGAGACGACGCGCTGCCAGCGCTGCAGGCGCAGTTCCGTGTCCAGCTGCGCAATGAGCAGTTCCAGGTGGCTGCGCAGGGCCGCGCCTTCGTCGCCCGTGATGATGTCGAGACTGGTCAACAAGGCATGCGCCAGCGCCGGCGGCGCGGCCGTCGTGTAGATGTAGGGGCGGGCGCGCTGGATCATCAATTCGATCACGCTGGCGTGGGCGGCGATGAAGGCGCCGCTGACACCGGCTGCTTTGCCGAGCGTGCCGACATACACGATGTTCGGTGAGCGCAAGCCGAAATGTTCCAGGGCGCCGCGTCCCTGGGCGCCGAGCACGCCGAAGCCGTGGGCATCGTCGACAACTAGCCAGGCGCCGTGGCGTTCGCACAGGGTCAGCAGTTGCGGCAGAGGCGCCAGGTTGCCGTCCATGCTGAAGACGGCATCGGTGACGACGATCTTGGTGGGGGCGCTGCTCGCGCCCAGCAGTGCATCGAGCGCCGCTACATCACCGTGCGGGTAGACCGTCACATGTGCTTTCGCCAGGCGCGCGCCGTCGATCAGCGAGGCGTGGTTCAGCGCCTCGGAGAAGATGACCGCGTCACTGTCCGCGCCGAGCGCGGTCAGCACGGCGAGATTGGCCATGTAGCCGGTACTTAAATACAGCGCGCGCGCGTCCTCGATATGGGGCGCGGCGAATTCGGCCAGGCGTTCTTCCAAGATGGCGTGGGCGCGGCTATGGCCGCTGATCAGGTGCGAGGCACCGCTGCCGGCGCCGTACAGCTGGGCGCCGGCGCGCAGCGCATCGACCACGCGCGGATGCGCGGCCAGGCCCAGGTAATCGTTGCTGCAAAAGGCCAGCATGGCGCGCCCGTCGACCACCAGCAGCGGCGTGCAGCGCGTATCGGCGACACGGCGGCGCCGGATGAGGCTTGCCTCGTCCAGGGCGGCCAGCTGGCGGTTGACGCTGTCGATCAGGTCCATGCTCATGTTGCCATCACGGAGTCGAACACGGATTTAACGCGCACACCGAGCAAGTCGATTTCTTCCTCGTCCAGCACATACGGCGGCATCACATACACGGTGCGGCCGATCGGGCGCAGCAGCAGTTCGTTGTCGATGGCGCTAGTAAAAAAGCGCCGTGCGAAGCTCGACGCCCGCTCGGCATCCGGCTCGATCGCATCGAACGCGAAGATCATGCCGCGCTGGCGGAAGTGGCGCACGCGCGCGTGCCCGGCCAGCGGCGCCATCGCAATCGTGAGTTTCGTCGCCAGCGCGCGATTGCGGTTCAACACGTCGTCGTCGCGGAAAATCTGCAAGGTCGCCAAGGCCGCGCGGCAGGCCAGCGCGTTACCCGTGTACGAGTGCGAATGCAGAAAGCCGCGCCTGATGTCTTCGCTGTAGAACGACTGATAAATGGCGTCGGTAGTGAGCACCAGCGACAGCGGCAGATAGCCGCCGCTGATGCCTTTCGACAGACACAGGAAATCCGGCCAGATCGCGGCCTGCTCGCAGGCGAAGAAGGTGCCGGTGCGCCCACACCCGACCGCGATCTCGTCGGCGATCAGGTGCACGTGGTGGCGGTCGCACAGTTCGCGCAGCAGTTCCAGGTAGAGCGGATCGTGCATCGCCATGCCGGTCGCGCACTGCACCAGCGGCTCGACAATGATCGCCGCAATCTTGTTGCCGCGCTCTTCGAACAGCCGTTCCACATCTTGTATGGCACGGCGCGCCACGTCCTGGTCGGACTCGCCTTCCATCGCGTTGCGCGCATCGGGCGAAGCCACCACGTGGGATGCGCGCAAGAGCGGGCCGTAAGCGTCCTTGAACAGCGGGACATCGGTCACCGACAAGGCGCCGATGGTCTCGCCGTGATAGCTGCCCTGCAGGCAGACGAATTCCTGCTTGTCGCTGAAACCCGCATTGCGCCACGCGTGAAAACTCATCTTCATCGCGATCTCGACCGCCGAGGCGCCGTCGGACGCATAGAAGGCGTGGCCGAGCGCGTGCCCGGTCAGCGCGGCCAGCTGCTCCGACAGTTCAATCACCGGCTCGTGGGTGAAACCGGCCAGCATCGCGTGTTCCAGCGTGTCGAGCTGGTCCTTCAAGGCCGCATTGATGCGCGGATTCGCATGGCCGAACAGGTTCACCCACCAGGAGCTGATGGCGTCGAGATAGCGCCGCTCTTCGTGGTCGTACAGCCAGGCTCCCTTGGCCCGGGCGACCGCGATCAGTGGCACCTGTTCGTGGTGCTGCATCTGCGTGCAGGGGTGCCACACGCTGCGCAGGCTGCGTGCGATCCAGTCGGACGATGTCTGGTGCTTCACAATGAATCCCGTTGCTTGTCTAGTTCAGCCACGCCGGCTTGCGTTTCTCGAGGAAGGATGCCACGCCTTCGCGTCCTTCGCTCGATGCCCGGATCGCGGCGATGCGCTCGGCGGTATCGAGCAGGAGGGCATCGCCCACCGGCTGGCCGACGACGTCGCGCACCAGCTTTTTCGCTTCGAGCACGGCGTTCGGGCTGTTCGAGACCAGTGCTTTCACCAGTCCCGCCACCGTGGTGTCGAGTGCGTCAGGCGCCACCACTTCGTGCGCAAAGCCGATCCGCAGCGCCGCCGCCGTGTCGAACCGCTCGGCCGTCAAAAAATAGCGGCGCGCGGCCTGCTCGCCCATCGCCTTGATCACATACGGAGAAATGGTCGCCGGGATCAGCCCCAATTTGACTTCCGAAAGGCAGAAGTTTACTCCTTCCGCGGCGACAACGATGTCGCAGGCAGCGACCAGGCCCATGCCGCCGGCATAGCAGTCGCCCTGCACCTTGGCCACCGTCGGCTTCGGGCACAGGTAAATCGTGCGCAGCATGTCGGCCAGGCGAGAAGCGTCGGCGCGGTTCTCGTCATGCGAGTAGCCGGCCATTTTCTTCATCCAGTTCAAATCGGCGCCGGCGCAGAAGGCCGGGCCGTTCGCCGCCAGCACGACCGCGCGCACCAGTTCATTGCGGCCGAGTTCATCGAAGGCCAGCGCCAGTTCGGCGATCGCGCTTTCATTGAACGCGTTGCGCAGCTCCGGGCGGTTCAGGGTGACGGTGGCGACCTTGTCGGCCACCGTGATGGTGAGGGTCTCGTAGTTCATGTTCACGCCTTACATCCGGAAGACGCCGAACTTCGTCTCTTCGATCGGCGCGTTCAATGCCGCCGACAGGCCCAGCCCCAGCACCATGCGCGTGTCGGCCGGATCGATGACGCCGTCATCCCACAGGCGCGCACTGGCGTAATACGGGTGGCCCTGGTGTTCATATTGTTCCTTGATCGGCTGCTTGAACGCGGCTTCCTCTTCGCCACTCCACTGTCCGCCTTTACCCTCGATGCCGTCGCGTTTGACTGTCGCCAGCACCGACGCCGCCTGGTCGCCGCCCATCACGGAAATGCGCGCGTTCGGCCACATCCACAAGAAGCGCGGAGAAAACGCGCGGCCGCACATGCCGTAGTTGCCGGCGCCAAAACTGCCGCCGATGATGACCGTGAATTTTGGTACCGCGGCCGTGGCGACGGCCGTCACCATCTTGGCGCCATTCCGGGCGATGCCCTCGTTTTCATATTTTCTACCGACCATGAAGCCGGTGATGTTCTGCAGGAACACGAGCGGGATCTTGCGCTGGCAGCACAGTTCAATAAAATGCGTCCCTTTTAAAGCCGACTCCGAGAACAGGATGCCATTGTTCGCGATGATGCCGACTTTCACGCCGTAGATGTGGGCGAAGCCGCACACCAGCGTGGTGCCGTATCGCGCCTTGAATTCGTCGAATTCGCTGCCGTCGACCACGCGCGCGATGACTTCGCGCACATCGAAGGGCTTGCGCGTATCGACGGGAATCACGCCGTACAACTCTTGCGGAGAATAGGCCGGTTCTGTCGACGCGCGCGTTGCACCCTGCACCAGCTTGGTGCGGTTCAGGTTCGAGACAATCGTGCGCGCCAGCGACAGCGCGTGTAAATCGTTCTGCGCCAGATGGTCGACCACGCCCGAGAGCCGGGTGTGGACGTCGCCGCCACCCAGGTCTTCGGCGGTGACGACTTCACCGGTCGCCGCTTTGACCAAAGGCGGGCCGCCCAGGAAAATGGTGCCTTGTTCCTTGACGATGATCGACTCGTCGCTCATCGCGGGTACATACGCGCCGCCGGCGGTGCAGGACCCCATGACGACGGCGATCTGCGGAATGCCCTTGGCGGACAGGTTGGCCTGGTTAAAGAAAATGCGTCCGAAATGGTCGCGGTCCGGGAACACGTCGTCCTGGTTCGGCAGGTTGGCACCGCCCGAGTCGACCAGGTAAATGCAGGGCAAATTGTTTTGCTCGGCGATTTCCTGGGCGCGCAGGTGTTTTTTGACCGTCATCGGATAATAGGTGCCGCCCTTGACGGTGGCATCGTTACAGACGATCACGCACTCCTGGCCGGCGACGCGGCCAATGCCCGTGATGATGCCGGCGGCAGGCGCTGCGCCGTCGTACATGTCGTAGGCGGCAAGCTGGGAGAACTCGAGGAAGGGGGTACCGGGATCGAGCAGCATCTGCACGCGGTCGCGCGGCAGCAGTTTGCCGCGCGCGACGTGTTTCGCGCTGGCTGCTTCGCCGCCGCCCTTGGCAATCGCCGCCACTTTCGACCGTAAATCGTCGACGATGACCTGCATGGCCGCGACATTGGCTTTGAAATCGTCGCCGCGTGGGTTGAGTTTGCTCTCGATATGGGGCATGCCGTCCTCTGTTTTAATCTGTTCTTACTTGGGAAATGTGCCGTCCAGGTAGAACCAGCGCGGCGTGCCGCCCAGGTCCGGATCGGGTTCGCGCAGGAAGCGGCTGGTCTCGTGCAGCCGGTGCGCGCACCCACCCACCTTGAAGCGCGCGACGAATTCAACGGTGTCACACTCTGGATGATCCGGCAATTCTGCTTTACGTTGACGTAAACGTAAAGCAGATTTTATCTCGAGGCCGAGCCAGCGCAGGTGCTCGTCCGGGTCGACGATGGCGTCGACGGGCCGCGTGCTGGCATGCCAGGTCGCGCGCAGGTAGGTGTCATTGCGCTGGGTGTAGGCCGTGTAGCGTGAGCGCATCAGCGCTTCGGCCGTGGGCGGCAGGGCGTCGCCGGCAATGAAGGGGCCGCAGCAGGTGGCAAACGAGGCCCCGCCGCAGGGGCAGGTCTTGGGCGAATTGGTCGGTGTGGACATGCGGCGATTATCCGCGATTTTCAGGCAGACCGACGCTGGCGGACTGGCTACAGGAACTAGCCCTGCCTAAATTGTTTGCAGCGACACCGTCAAGGTGCTGCCCGCGCCCGGCCCTTCGCTGTGCGCCGTCACCGTTCCGCCGTGCAGCCCCACAACGTTTTTCACCAGCGCCAGGCCGATCCCGAGCCCGCCTTGTGAACGGTCCGGCGTGCGTTCGGCCTGGGTGAACAGGTCGAATACGTGCGGCAACAAATTCTTGTCGATGCCGATGCCGTTGTCCTGCACGCGGATGTGCACGCTTTTCGCATCGCGCTCGACCGCCAGCAGGATGCGTCCGCCGCGCGGTGTGTATTTCGCCGCATTGTTCAACAGATTGGCCACGACCTGCACCAGCCGGTTCGGGTCACCCGCGACCTGGGTGTCAGCGGGATCCTGTTCGATTGTCAAGACATGTTCGCGCGCCTCGATCAGGGGCCGCGCTTGCTCGACGGCGCTGCGGATGGTGGCGCGCATATCGACCACGACGTTTTCCAGTTGAATCAGGCCGCGCGTGACGCGCGAGATGTCGAGCAGGTCGTCGATCAGCGAGGTCATGTGTTTTACTTGCCGGCTGATGACTTCGCTCGAACGGCGCACCCGTTCCTCGCTGGCGATGCCGATTTTCAGCAGCTCGGCGGCGGAGGCGATCGGCGCCAGCGGGTTGCGCAGTTCATGCGCCAGCATCGCAAGGAACTCGTCCTTGCGGCGGTCCTGCTCTTTCAAGGAACTGTACAGGCGGGCATTTTCAAAACCGTTCGCGGCAATCGAGGCCAGCTGCACCAATATCGCCTCGTCCTGCTCGGTAAAATCGCCCTCGAACTTGTCCGATGCCTGGATCAGGCCGATATTCCTGCCCTTGCGGTCGACCAGCGGCACGGCGAGCCAGCCGCGCATGGCCGGATGCTGCGCTGCGTGGTCGCCGAAACCTTTCCAGGCCGGATGGGCTTCCAGCTCCGCCTGGGTCAGGCGCATGACCTGGTTGGTACGGCATACCTCGGCGTAGATGCCGGAGCCATCGGTTTTTGTCGCATAGCTCCGGAAGGCCGCGTATTTCTCGGACATCGACACGGCATTGATCGCCTGCGCCCAGTTTTCTCCTTCGGTCAGGGAGACGACTGCCTGATGCACCTCGAGAATATTGCGCACTTCCTCGACCAATCCTGCCGCGATGTCATCGCTCGACAGGGCGCTGCCGAGGGTACGCGAAGCCTGCGCCACTTTGACCAGCAGGGCCGAATGGCGCCGTTCGTGCTCGAGACGCTCGGCCAGTTCGGTTTGCGCCATCACCTTCTCGTGAATGTCGGTATTCGCGCCGACCCACTCGCGCACGGCGCCGTGGGCGTCGACCAGAGGAATGCCTTTGACAGCGGTCCAGCGGTACATGCCGTCGATCCGGCGCAGGCGGTATTCGGTCTCGAAGACCGATTGGCTCGCGACGCACGCAATCCAGACAGACCGGGTTTTTTCGCGGTCATCCGGATGCAGGGCGTCAAGCCAGCCGAAGTCCTTCCACTCGTCGTAAGACTGGCCGGTAAAGGCGCGCCATGACGGCGAATCGTCAAGCACGCGGCCGTCAGGCGTATTCGTCCAGATAATCTGCGAGGTCGCCATGACGAGCGAGCGGAAGCGTTCTTCGCGCTCGCGCAGCGCCGTTTCGGCCGCCACCTGATCGGTGATGTCCTCGTGCATCAGCATCACTTCGACGGTGCGCCCGGCACCATCCTTGATCGGGTGCGCACGCGCGGTGACCCAGCGCGGCCGGCCGCTGGTCCCCAGCTCGCCGACGTCGTAGTAGATGGCCGGAATTTCCACCGATTCCCCGTCCAGTGCCCGCGCCAGATAGGCGGCCACGCCGCTGGTGACCAGTTGCGGGTCTTGCAGCAGGCAGTAGTCAGTGCTGAGGACGAAGGCGTGCAGCGGCGTACCGGCACGGATGTGCCACAGGTCTTGCCATGCCTGGTTCACGCGCAGCGTGTAGCCCCCGGGCCCGAGGATCTGGATGCTGGTCGGCGCCTGCTCGAACAATTCCTGGAACCGTCTCTCGGAACTGGCGCGGCGGTCGAGGCCTGATGGGGCGGGTGTTGGGTCGAGCGACATGGGGTCCGGAGGCGAGCGTAAAAGGGTTGCGCGCGGCATGATGTCATAGTTTTACGTGGTCCGCTCGACTATCACACCTTGCCCGGGCCATCTTGTCAATGCAGCTGGAATTCCTCGGTCGACACAAACAAATCCCAGCACGCGAGGAACAGCGCCGCGATGACCGGACCGATCACGAAACCGTTCAAGCCGAACAGGGCCATGCCGCCAATCGTCGAGAGCAGTACCAGGTAGTCCGGCATCTTCGTATCCTTGCCCACCAGAAGCGGACGCAGCACGTTATCGACCAGGCCAATAACGATCACGCCGAAGGCGATCAGGACCACGCCCTGCCAGATCGCACCCGTGACGAGGAAATAAATGGCGACGGGCGCCCAGACGATGGCTGCGCCGACGGCCGGCAGCAGCGACAGGAAGGCCATCACCACGGCCCACAGCAGCGGTCCCTCGACCCCGAGGAACCAGAAAATCAGTCCACCGAGCGCCCCTTGCGCCATGGCGACCAGCACATTGCCCTTGACGGTGGCGCGGATCACGGTCGTGAAGTTGTTGAACAGGCGCTGCTTGTATTTGCTGCCGAGCGGGAAAGCATGCTTGATGCGGGTGGCCAGCGACTGGCCATCGCGCAGCAGGAAGAACAATAAATACAGCATCACGAACAGGCCGACCAGGAAGTCGAAGGTTTTGCTGCCGATCGCGATGGCCTGGCGCGCCACCGTCTGGCTGACCTGGGCAGCGCCTTCCGACAGTTTTTGCTGCAAGGACGCAAGGTCGGTCAGCTCGAAGCGTTCCAGCAGGTTCACCATCCACTGGGGCAGCGCTTTCATGATGCTCAGGAAATAGGCACCAAAATTGATTTGCCCCGAATTGATCATCTCGTACACCGCGGCCGCCTGCTTCACCAGCGAGGCCGTGATCAGGGACAGCGGCAGGATCACCATCACGATGATCAACAGCAGCGTGATCAGGGCGGCGAGCGTCGGCTTGTGCTTCGTTTCGCGCAGTATGCGGCGGTGGAGCGAGGAAAACAGGATGGCCAGCACCACGCCCCAGAAGATGGCGCCGGAATACGGCAGCAGGATGTAGATGAAGGCCAGGGTGACCAGGGCCAGGAGGAGCAGGAAGAATTTTTGCTGCAGGTTGTACTGGATCATGATGCCGATGCTCTTTTTATAATCTTGTGCTCATGATAGTGCATTCGGGGCGCGCCCATGCGCCGCCCTCGCCTCAGCGCTGCAGCGCCAGCATGTCCAGCGCAAACGGCGGCGCTTTCTCCAGCATCAGGTCGGCCAGCACGCGTGCGGTGCCGGCGGCAAAGGTAAAACCGAGCGGGCCGTGGCCGACGTTCAGCCACAGGTTCGACAGGCGCGTGGCGCCGATGATCGGCGCGCTGTTCGGCGTGGCCGGGCGCAGGCCGGCCCAGGCGGACAGGCGTCCGTAGTCGGCCGCGTGCGGCATGGTTTCCTGTACTTGCCGCGTCAGGCTGTCGATGCGCTTCGGATCGAGTTGCACGTCTTCGCCGACGATGTCGACCATCGCCGCCACGCGCAGCTTGTCGCCGATGCGCGCATACAGCACCTTGCGCTCGAAGTCGGTCACGCTGATCTCGGGCGCGGTGTCCCCTGGCCGGATCGGCGCCGTCAGGCTGTAACCCTTCAAAGGGTAGAGCGGCAGCCTGATGCCGACATGCGCGGCGAGATTGCGGCTTTCGATGCCGGCCGCCAGCACGAAGGCGTCGCCGCCGATCGCGCCGACACTCGTATCCAGACCCACGACTTTGCCGCCGGTCGCCGCGATGCGCGTCACGTCGGCCTGGACAAACCCGTTAAACCGCGGGTGCAGGCGCACGCGCTCAGCGAGCGCCACGCAAAAGGCGTGGCAATCGGCCACTGCTTCGCCGTTGTTGTAGATGCCGCCTGCAAGCTGCACGCGGGCCGCGGCCAGCGCGGGTTCGCGCGTTGCGCATTCGGCGCCGCTCCAGATCTCGCCGGCCGTGGCCTTGCCGGCCGCTTGCTCGAACAGCTTCGACGACCGGTACACCACGAGTTTGCCGGCATCGCGCCAGGCGAAATCGTCGGGCGAGACGATGTTTTCCAGCCCCTTCATGCTTGACCGGGACAACTCTCCCAGTTCCAGCAATTTTGCCGTAGTGCGGCGGTTGGCAGACGCGGTGCACTGGCCGAGGAAGCTGGCCAGCCAGGTCCACTGGCGCAGGTCGAGTTCGGGTTTGAAACGCAGCGGGCCGTGTTCCTGGAACAGCCATGCAATGGCCTTCAAGGGCACGCCGGCGTCGGCCAGCGGAGAGACATAGCGGTAGCTCAGCTGGCCGCCATTGCCGTAACTGGCGCCGCTGGCCACTTCCGGCGCACGCTCGACGACGGTCACGCCAAAGCCGGCCTCGAGCAGCCACCAGGCCGAAGTCAGACCCACCACGCCGCCACCGATGACGATTACTTGCTGCATCCCGCTACACCGTTATTTACTGACATAGGGGAAGAGCTTAGGGGCTGGCGGCGCAGAGGGCCAATGAAAGTGGGACGCCACGCCATAACCGGCAGTCATGAGGATGCCAGTGACAATGTCTTTTACTGATCGGCGATGGCGTGCCGAAACATGCTCGTCAATATACGTTCCTCATAGCGCGCCAGCGCCGAGTACCGGCCTTTTTGCAGACCAGGGTCGCTCGAGGTACCGCCGGCGAGCACGATCATGCCGCTGCGGCCTTGCAGATCCGCCGCGAACACCGAGCGCAAGCCATAAGCGTCGCCCAGGTGCCCGAGCGCATCAAAACCGCCCTCGACCAGGCGCCGTCCCGGCTGGTCCGGGAACTGGGCATTGCCCAGGCCCCAGCAGTTGAAAAAGCCATTCGACGTATCACCGTTGCCGTTGTTACCGTCCGCGGTCCACTGGCGCGCGAACATGCGCGCGAGCGTGCCGGTCTGCAGGATGCGTCGTCCCTCATGCACGCCGCCGTTCATCAGCATCAGCATGACGACCCCCAGGTCGCGCGCCGAAATGCGCAGGCCCCCCGTCGGGCTGAAGGGCGTGGCGTTCTCGCCGATGACGTAGCGCTCGATGCCCGGTGGCGGGCTCGGTGGCCGTGTATGGTAGTCATCGACCTGGGCGATCCAGGGGCCATGTGCACTCCAGATTTCAGTGTCGAGCGTGCGCTTGCGGTACAAGGTGGCGAGGTTAGTGAGCGCCGCCGGCGGTAGTGCGGACGGGTTGTAGCCGGCCGTCAGACCGAGCGGTTGCAGCAGCAGGCGCCCCATGAGGCGGTCGAAACGCTCGCCCGTGATCCGCTCCATCAGGGTACCGATGACGCCCCAGCCGAGGTTGCAATACGTGAAATAGTCGCCGGCCCCGGCCTCCCTTGCCCACATCTTGCCCTCGCCATGGAGGCGCGCGCCGGGCGTGACGCACTCCTGCAAGGCGGTGCCGGCCGGGAAGGAATAACCGGCGTCGTCGCGCAGCGAGGACGTGTGGGTGAGCAGGTGGCGCAGGGTGATCGCTCGCTCGGGGAAGCGGGGATTGCGCAGCGTAAAGCCCAGGTAGGCGGAAACATCGGCGTCGAGTTCGGCCTTTCCCTCCTCGACCAGGCGCATCAGGCCGAGGGTCGTCATCATCTTCGAGATCGAGGCGATCCGATACAGGGTGTCCCGGTTCGCAGGCAGGTCCGGGCCTTCTCCGTTGCCGATCCGGCGCCGGCCGAACTGGCCTTCATAAGCGAGCTTGCCGTCGCGGATCGCCAGCACCGACAGGCTCGCCAGTTCGCAGGCAGGGTCCGTGACGATGGCCGCCAGCTCGCGCTCGAGCGTTGTAAACGCACGAGCACCGCCGCTCACGGGAAGCGCCGCCAGCACCGGCTCGAATGCACCGAATAGGCCCAGTCCAAGCAGTGTTCTCCTGTTTCCATTCATGCCGTCCCCTCGTATCGACGCGTATGCAACATCATAATCTGCAAATGGCAGAATTTTCAGCCTGCCTGGCGCGCACTCCCCTTACACTGGCGGTGATCCATACCCGCAGAAGAACATGAACCAAGCCACCATCGATTTCAAGATCGATCTCAACGATAGCTCGCCCCTGTACCTGCAGCTGGCGCGCAAACTCACCCGGGACGTGCGCGAGGGCCGCTACCAGGCCGACCAGGCGCTGCCCTCAGAACGCACGCTGTCCGAGCAGCAGGGCGTCTCGCGCGTCACGGCGCGTAAAGCGATCGATCAACTGGTCGAGCAGGGGCTGGTCGTGCGCCGTCGCGGTTCCGGCAACTACATTGCCCCGCGCATCGAGCAGCCATTATCGAACCTGTCGAGCTTTTCCGAGCAGTTGCAGCAGCGCGGCTACACGCCCAATTCGCGCTGGCTGCGGCGCGACGTGGTGGCGGCCGACGCCGACGAGCAACTGGCGCTGGGCCTGTCGCCCGGCGCCCGGGTGGCACGCCTGGAGCGATTGCGCCTGGCCGACGATGTGGTGATGGCCTATGAAACGAGCGTGATCCCGGCCAGCGTGCTGCCCGATCCCGAGGCAGTCGACCATTCCTTGTATGCCCACCTGGAACGCGGCGGGCAGATGCCGGTGCGCGCGCTGCAGCACATCCGCGCGATGAACGCTTCCACCGAACTGGCGCATCAACTGGGCGTGCCGGAAGGGCAGGCGGTGCTGTTCATCACCCGCGTCGGCTACCTGGAATCGGGCGTTGCCGTGGAACTGACGCATTCGTATTGCCGCAGCGATTACTATGATTTCGTGGCCGAGCTGCGGCGCGCGCCGGCATAACTTTTTGGTATGCGTTTGTCCCTTCCTTTCATGGCTGGGCTCCTTCAATTGGTATTACACTGGTTTTATCGATACTCCGCCGGACCGCCATCATGCTGAAAACCGAAACCCCAGCCCAGGACCACGTCCTGCTCGACCAGTACCCCACCGCGGACCTGGTGAATGTGCTGGTGGACGACCAGATGAATGCAGTCAATGCCGTGCGCGCCGCCGCGCCGCGCATCGCCGCCGCGGTGGCCGCCGCGCTGCCGCGGGTGGAGGCGGGTGGACGCCTGATCTATGTCGGCGCCGGCACCTCGGGCCGCCTCGGTGTGCTCGACAGCGTTGAACTGTACCCGACCTTCTCCTGGCCGCATGGGCGCGCCGTGGCGCTGCTGGCCGGCGGCAACGACGCGATGTTCGTCGCCGTCGAAGGGGCCGAGGACGATATTGTCCAGGGCGCGGCCGACCTGCGTTCCCTGAACGTGACAAACGACGACGTCGTTTTACTCATCGCCGCCTCCGGTGGCACGCCCTATGTGCTGGGCGCCCTGCGCGCCGCACGCGAGCTGGGCGCTTTGACGATCGGTTTTGCCAACAATGTCGACGCCCCGGTCGCGAACGAGGCGGACATCGGCGTCACCCTCGACACCGGCATGGAAGTCATTTCCGGCAGCACGCGCCTAAAGGCCGGGACCGCGCAAAAGATTGCCTTGAACACTTTTTCGAGTGCCTTGATGGTGCGTTTGAACAAGGTTTACGGCAACCTGATGGTAGACTTGAAGGCGACCAACGCCAAGCTGGTACGGCGCGCCATCCGCCTGACCGCGTTCGCCACCGGCGTCGACGAAGAGGCGGCGCGCGCGGTGCTGGAACAATGCGATTTCCACGTCAAGACCGCGATCGTGGCCTTGTCCAAAAAAACCGATGTCGAGCGAGCACGGGCTGTATTGGAAGCGGCGCACGGCAGCGTGCGCCAGGCCTTGGCTTAGCCGTGACTGGGAGGGGCTTGCCTGCCGCTCTCGCAGCGGGCGAGCCGGTTAAATGATTCCCGATCACGAAAGCCTCATGAAAAATTCTCAAGCGAAAAGTCCGTGGCTGTGGGTGCCATCGCTGTACTTTGCCCAGGCCATTCCGTATGTCGTCGCGATGAGCCTGTCGGTCATCATGTACAAGGACCTGGGGGTGTCGAACTCCGACATCGCCTTCTACACCAGCCTGCTCTACCTGCCCTGGGTGATAAAGCCGCTGTGGTCGCCCGTTGTGGATATGTTCGGCACCAAGCGGCGCTGGACGGTGCTGCTGCAACTGGCCGTGGCCGCCTCGCTGGTGGCGGTCGGCACGGTGCTGCACCTGCCCGCATTCTTCAGCGTCAGCCTGGCCGTCATGTGGCTGATGGCATTCAGCTCCGCCACCCACGACATCTCGGCCGACGGCTTTTATATGCTGGGCCTGCGCCAGAAGGACCAGGCGGCCTTCGTCGGCGTGCGCAGCACCTTTTACCGTTTGGCGACGCTGGCCGGGCAGGGGCCGCTGGTGGTGCTGGCCGGTTATCTCGCCGTCTCCCTGGGCGACGCGCACAAGGCCTGGTCGATTGTCTTCTTTGTACTGGCCGGCGTGTTTACCCTGGCCTTTGCCTGGCACCAGCTGGTGCTGCCGACGCCGGAAGCCGATCACGCGGTCGCCAAGGGCGCCAATCCGCTGCGCGAATTCTTCGGTACCTTTGGTTCGTTCTTCCGCAAGCGCGATATCTGGCTGATCCTCGGTTTCATTTTGACCTTCCGCCTCGGCGAAGCGCAACTCCTGAAACTGGTGGCGCCCTTCCTGAAGGATCCGTTGGCGGAAGGCGGCCTCGGCTTGACGACTGCCCAGTACGGCTGGGCCTACGGCACGATCGGCATCATTTCGCTCACCATCGGCGGCCTGGCCGGCGGCTACCTGATTTCGCGCCTGGGTTTGAAACGCTGCCTGTGGCTGATGGTGTTTGCCGTGCATTTGCCGGACCTGGTGTTCGTGTATCTGTCGCAGGCGCAGCCGACAAGTCTCTACCTGATCTCGGCCTTCCTCGCGATCGAGCAATTTGGCTATGGCTTCGGTTTTACCGCCATGATGCTGTACATGATCATGGTCGCCGATGGCGAACACAAGACCGCGCACTATGCGATCTGCACTGGCCTGATGGCGCTGGGCATGATGGTGCCTGGCATGTGGAGCGGAGATTTGCAGGAATACCTGGGCTATAAAAACTTCTTTATCTGGGTGTGTATTGCGACGATTCCGGCATTCATTATGGCCGGGCTGGTGAAGATTGATCCGGAGTTCGGGAAGAAGTAAGGGCGTTTGGAAATGCATGCTGTTCCTGGCCGCCTGAACTCGCTCGACGCCTTCCGCGGTTTTACCATTGCCGCCATGGTGCTGGTCAACAACCCCGGCGACTGGAGCAGCCTGTATTCGCAACTGGCCCACGCCCCATGGCACGGCTGGACGTTTACCGACACCATCTTCCCCTTCTTCCTGTTTATTGGCGGCGTGGCGATGGCGCTCTCGCTGGGCCGCCTGGCGGAGCAAGGCGCCGACAAGCCGCAGCTGCTCATTAAACTGGCAAAACGTGCGGTGCTCATCTTCCTGATCGGCTTCCTGCTGAACCTGATCCCGCATTTCAATGTTGAGACCGTACGGATTCCTGGCGTACTGCAGCGCATCGCCCTGTGCACGCTGCTCGCGGCGCCAACCGTCGTCTATTGCGGCTGGCGCATGCAGCTGCTCATCCGCACCGAGCAGACCGTCTGGCTGTTGCTGGCCGGCTTGCTGTTCCTCTGGTTGGGGGTGATTGCCGACGCCATCCTCATGCCGATCAACAAAAGCCTGTGGACGCCTTCCTATTGTTTCCTGATGACGGGCTGGGCTTTGCTACTATTCAGCGCCTTCTTCTGGCTGCTGGATGTGAATCCCCATGCCGGCGTGCGTGAAGCGGCGGCGCGCTGGACCCGGCCGTTCCAGATCTACGGCATGAATGCGCTGTTCATCTTCGCGTTCTCGGGGCTGGTGGCGAAGATGCTCGGGTGTATCAAGCTGACCCAGGATGGCACCACGGTATCGCTGGGCCGCACGCTGTACGCGCTGCTGTTCAACGCCTGCATGTTCGCGCTGGCGTGGGGCATGTGGCGCAAAAAATGGTTTGTCAAAGTATAACGATCAACAACATGTGGGAGCGGTAGTGGCTGATATGAAAAAACGCGCGTTGGCGCTGGCGGGCTTGGCGGGCATGTTGTCCCTGAGCGGTTTCCTGGCGAGCTGCTCGACCACGCAAAAAAGCGTGACGACGCCAAAGGACAGGATTGTCGCCAGCGGCAAGTTCCCGCCCGCCGCGCCGCGCGAGTTCCGCGCCGCCTGGGTCTCGACGGTCGCGAATATCGACTGGCCGAGCCGCCAAAATTTAAAAGCCCCGCAGCAGCAGGCGGAAGCCATCGCCATCCTCGACCGCGCCAGGGCCATGAATTTGAACGCGATCGTGCTGCAGGTGCGTCCCTCGGCCGACGCCATGTATGCTTCGCCGATCGAACCCTGGTCGGAGTATCTCACCGGCGCCCAGGGCCAGGCGCCGCAGCCCTGGTACGACCCCTTGAAATTCTGGGTGACGGAGGCGCATGCGCGCGGCCTCGAACTGCACGCCTGGTTCAACCCCTACCGCGCGCGCCACGACGGCGCCCGTTCGCCGGTGGCAAGTAATCACATCACCCGTGCCAACCCGTCCGCCGTGCGCCGCTACGGCAAGTTCATGTGGATGGACCCGGGCGAGGAATCGGCGTCGAAGCAGACGCTCGACGTGGTGCTCGACGTGGTGCGCCGCTACGACATCGACGGCGTGCACATCGACGATTATTTTTATCCCTACCCGATCGAAGCGACGCCAACGGTGGCCGGCAACATGGCGGCGCTGGACGGCAAGCCGGGGATGAAAGCCGAGCTCGATTTCCCGGACACGCCGGCCTGGGAGCGTTATCTCGCCAGAGGCGGCAGGCTCGACCGCCCATCCTGGCGCCGTCAGAACGTCAACGATTTAATTAAAGACATGTACCAGGGCATCCACCGCGAAAAGAGCTGGGTGCGCTTCGGTATCAGTCCCTTTGGCCTGGGCCGCCCGGACCGCCGTCCGCGCGGCATCGCCGGCTTTTCGCAGTACGACAAACTGTACGCGGATGCGGAACTCTGGCTGCAGAATGGCTGGCTCGACTATTTCACGCCGCAGCTGTACTGGGCGCGTAGCCAGGCGCCGCAGGCGTACGATGTGCTGCTCGACTACTGGATCGGCCAGAATACGCAGGGCCGCCACATCTGGCCGGGCCTGTTCACCAGCCGCATCGGCGCGCCGAGCAAGGATTATCAGCCGCAGGAAATCATCGACCAGATCGCCTCCACCCGTGCGCGCCCGCAGGCGGGCGGTCACGTACACTTCAGCATGGTTGCCCTGATGCAGAACCGCAAGGGCATCACCGACCAGCTGAGCACGGGATCGTATGCAACGCCCGCCCTGGTGCCGGCCACGCCCTGGCTGGGCAACGTGAAACCGGGCTTGCCGCGCGTAAAAGCGGTGCGTACTGCCAAAGGGGTCGATTTAAAACTGGCGGCCGGCAAGGCGAACGCGCTGTACACGGTATGGGCGCGCCATGGCAACGAGTGGAAGTTCACGGTCGTGCCGGCGTCGAAGGTCGACTGGACGGTGCCGGACGATGCGCGGCTCGGGGCGCCGGATGCGGTGTTCGTGGGTGCCGTGGATCGCCTGGGTATCGAAGGCGACCGCGTTCAAGTCTGGGGCAAGCTCTAAGGTTTGCCGAAGGATATAGTGCGTTTCTTCATGGTTTGACGGCCTTATTCATCACTTCTACTCATGCAATGACGGCCACCATGTATTCGCATCATTGGCCGCCCCGACCTACACTCGCTTCATGTTGAATTCTCGACCTCATACAGGCATCGGCCTGGGCATCGATGCCGGCGGCACCCAGACGCGCTGGGCGCTGGCGACCGGGGACGGCGCCCTCCTGGCCGAAGGCACGGTCGCCGGCCTGTCCGCCCTGCAGATGAGCAAACCCGATGGCCGCGCCAGCGTGCACGCCACCTTTGCCACGCTTGCCCAGGACGTGCTCGCGATAGCGCAGCCGGTCCGCGTGCGCGCCGGCCTCACCGGTTTCGGCGGCGACGGCGCCCAATTGACGCTCTGGCTGGCCGAACTGCTCGGCATCCAAGCCGCGGCGATTGCCATGTGCAACGACATCGAGATCGCCTACCGCGCCAGTTTTACGCCCGGCGAAGGCTACCTGGTGTATGCCGGCACCGGCTCGATCGGCGCCTTCATCGATGCCGGCGGACAGTTTCATCGCGCCGGCGGACGCGGCGTCGTGCTCGACGATGGCGGCGGCGGATTCTGGATCGCGCGCGAAGCGCTGCGCCACATCTGGCGCCTCGAGGATGAAGCGCCCGGCAGCTGGGAAGATTCCGCCATGGCGCGCGCCGTCTTCGCATACGTCGGCGGATCGGACTGGGCATATTCTCGCCAGTTCATCTATGGACAGGAACGCGGCGAAGTCGGCAAGCTGGCCTTGGCCGTTGCCGCCAGCGCCGCGCAGGATGCGGCGGCCGCGGCGATTCTGGAAGAAGCCGGCCGCGAACTGGGCCGCCTTGCCATGGCGCTGATTCGCCGTTTCGGGCCGCGCCCGGTGGCGCTGGGCGGCCGCGCCGCCGAGCTGCACCCGTCGATCGCAGCGAGCATGCGCGCCAGCCTGCCGCCGGATACCATCATCACGCAGTGCGCGATGCGTGCGCACCACGCCGCCGCCCGCCTGGCCGCCCTCGACGACACCCCACCTTGATCACTGATTTTTTAATGTAAACGGACCACCATGAAATCCCTCGCAGCTACCCTCCTGATCGCCTTGCTGGCCGGTTGTGCCAGCGCGCCCGACGGCATCGACAAGACTTATTCGGCCACGGGCCAGGCCAGCCGCGTGCGCTTCCTGGTGCTGCACTACACCGTCGCGGACAAACCGTCCTCGCTGAAGATCCTGACCGAGCAGCAAGTGAGCTCCCACTACCTGCTCACCGACGACGTCAAGCCGACCGTGTATGGCCTGGTCGACGAAACCCGCGCCGCCTACCACGCCGGCATCTCGAGCTGGAAGGGGTACACCCAGCTCAACAACAGTTCGATCGGCATCGAGATCGTGAATGCCGGCTGGAAGGATACCCCGGCAGGACGCGTCTACGCGCCGTTCCCGCAAACCCAGATCGACGCCCTGATCCCGCTGCTCAAAGGGATCGTCGCGCGCCACGGCATCCAGCCGGAAAACGTCATCGGCCACAGCGATATCGCTCCGCTGCGCAAGCAGGATCCGGGTCCGATGTTCCCGTGGTACCAGCTGGCCAAGGCGGGTCTGGTCGTGTGGCCGGATGCGAACCGCGTCGCCGCCGTGCGCCAGGTGTTCGACATCCAGACCCCGGACGCGGTCTGGTTCCAGAAGAAGCTGGCCAGCCACGGTTTTGCACTCTCCCAGAGCGGCGTGTTCGACCAGCCGACGAAGACGGTCATTGCCGCCTTCCAGATGAAATACCGCCCGGCGAATATCGCCGGCGAACCGGATGCGGAAACGGCCGCCATGCTGGAAGTACTGACGACACCGGCCAGCGCGCCGCTGCCGGCCGTGCCGAGCGTGCCGGCGCTGCCGATGCCGGTGCCGGCCCCGCAGCCGGCGGTCCCGGTGGTCCCGGAGATGCGGCCGGTGCAGCCGCTGCAACCGACGCAGCCCGCGCAACCCGTGCCGCCGGTAACGCCGCCGACGCTGTCCGTCCCGCCTGCGCCGCAACCGACGACGACACCCGCCGCACCGGTTGCAGGCACCCCACAGTGACGTTCGCGGTGCACGCCGTTTCCCTGTATCCTTCGGCCTGCCCACCCCGTACGGGCGTCTCCAAGGAGTGAACCATGCGCCTGCGCCACATCGAAGTTTTCCACGCCATCATGCAGGTCGGCACCATCAGCGGTGCCGCCCAGGTCTTGCACATCTCGCAGCCGGCCGTGACGAAAGTGCTGCAGCATGCCGAGCTGCAGCTGGGCATGCCGCTGTTCGAGCGTGTGCGCGGAAAACTCTATCCGAAGCCGGAAGCGCACCGCCTGTTCATCGAGACCGAAAAACTCCATCGCGACCTGCAGGGCATCCGCCGCCTGGCCGCCAGTCTCAAGGGCCGGGCGGTCGAGACCGTGCGCCTGGTGTCGACGCCGACCTTGGCCATCAGCGTGCTGCCGCAGGCGATGACGGCCTGGCGCCGTGATTTCGTCCAGACGCGTTGCGAACTGGCGACTTACCACACCAGCGAAATCGTCAACGCGCTGCGCCTGGGCGAGGCCGATCTCGCGCTGTCGCTGCAGGACCCGCGCCACCCCGGCATCGTCGCCGAACCGATCGCCCAGGGCATGCTGACGGTGATCGCGCCCGCCGGCACCTGGAGCGCCGCCGAATGCGCGCAGCCGATCGGTCCCGAAGGTCTTACCGGTGAATTGATCGGCCTGGCCGACGACGACCCGATCGGTGAAATTGTCGTCGCCGCCTGTGAAGCGCAGGGCGTGCAGCCCGTGTTTCGCACCGTGGTGCAGACCTATCAGATCGCCCGTTCGCTGGTCGAAGCGGGCGCCGGCACGGCGGTGGTGGATCCGTTCACGGCGGCCTCGGCAGCGCTTGATAAAGTGCAGCGCCGCCAGTGGGACCCGGGCATGCCGGTCCAGCTGTATTTGTTGACGGCGAATCATGCGCCGCTGTCGCACGGCGCGCGCGAACTGGCCAATTGCATCGGCGCGACCGCCCGCACCTGTCTTGAAAAGGGAAGTGCATGAATAGCCAGGACCTGCGCTTGACGCTTGCCAGCGAAGACATCGCCGGCAGCGAAGAGTTCCGGTGTCTGGCGTCGATCGCGGGGATCGGGGTCGACCTGCGCTACGCCGGCGCCAACAACTTCGTCGGCCGCGACCTGTACTCGCCTTTCGACTGCGCCTGGCTGCACCATGAAGCGGCCGCGGCCCTGGAAACGGCAGTCGCCTGGCTGGCCGAACATGCACCGGGCCACACCTTGCTCGTGCTCGACGCCCTGCGCCCGCAACGGGTGCAGCAGCAGCTGTGGGATGCGCTGGAGGGCACCGGCCTGCAGATGTACCTGGCGAATCCGGCGCGCGGCTCGATCCACTCCTACGGCATGGCGCTCGACGTGACCATCCTCGACGCCGCGGGACGCGAACTCGACATGGGCACAGGCTTCGACGACATGACCGATTTGTCGCACCCGGCGCTGGAAGAAGGTTTTCTGGCCACTGGAAAACTGAGCGAACAACAGGTCGCCAACCGCCGCCTGCTGCGCGGCGCCATGTGCGGCGCCGGCTTCGCCGGGATCAATACCGAATGGTGGCATTTCGACTGCGGCGACCGCGAACGCGTGCGCACGCGCTTTCGCCGCGTGCTCTGACATCATTTCCGCCACTTCGGCGCACACTTGAGTTTTCTCATCCTTCGGCACTCTTTGGACCCGGACAATCTCCTGGTACTGACGAGAGATTGATGCCGCGGCTTGACGAGTCCGCTTCTTTTCCTCTCGCGCAATACCATTCTTCCAACGGACAAGAGAGGTGCGCAATGAAACGATTGATGATGGCCGCTGCCGTGGCAACGGCGCTGGCAGGGTGCGGAACGGCGGCAGGTGACCTGTTCACGGCGCGCGACCGGACGATCGAGTATGTCCGGGTATTCGATATTAAAACCGAGGCGCCGGCCCCAAGCGTGGTGCGTGCGGCCAGCGAGGGCATCAGCCGCAACATCCAGAACGCCACGCTGGCCACGCCCCTGCCTGAAACGACCGAGGTGCTCGACCAGCCGGGCCGCTTCAAACTGGCCGACGCCCCCGGCGCCGCGCGTGGACCGAGCTGCGACGGCGCCAGCTGGACCGCCAAAGCCCGCCCCGACGTGCGCGGCGGACAAGACATGCATATCGTCGCCTGCCTGTATCAATATAAAACCGGCTACCACCTCGACATGTACGCCGCCTTCACCAAGAAAGAGGGCGGCTGGCTCGAGTGGCCGCGCCGGGCCAGCGGCATGGTGCTTGGCACCCCCGAAAAATTCGCCGAAAAAACGATGCTCGACGTCGTGCGCACGATCCGCGAAACGACGAAGGCGCAGGTGGCGCTGGTCGAGGCCAGGCCCGACGTGGCAGGGGCTCCGTGGCTGGAGCCTTCATCGGCAGGAGGCACGCAGGCGTCGAAACCCTGACGCTGCGTGCCCGGGGTTGGAGCGTGTGAACAAAACGAGATTTTTCACACGCTCTAGCGGGGGCTAAGCCTTAAAACGCGTAGTCGACGCGGGCGTACATCTGGCGCCCGTTGACGCCGATCGGGCAGGTTTCCCAGCAGTGGGTGAAGCCCAGTTGCGGGAACGGCGCTGCGCGCTCCTTGTCCCACTCGGTGGGGTAGGTGTCGAACAGGTTGTTTGCACCGACGGCCAGGGAGAGGCGCTTGGTGAAGGCATAGCGCACGCTCAGGTCGACCAGCCACTTCGCTTCCCAGGTCTGCACGAACCCGGGGGTGAAGCCCTGGCCCTGCACTTCGCCGAAGTAGTTGGCGCGGGTGTTCACATTCCACGGGCCAGCCGTGTAGTCGGCGGCGACCACATGGTGCTGGCGCGGCTGGCCGCGTTCGATCAGCGTGACCTGCGTGTCGTCGAACAGCTGGGCGCCGCTCAAGACTGGCGACTGCGAGCGGCGCGCCTTGACTTCGGTCTCGTTGAAGCCGAGCTGGCCGGACAGCACCAGGGTCGAACCAGGCCAGCGCGTGGTGTGCTCCGCCACCAGATCGAAACCGTTGGTGCTGGTGTCGATCGCGTTGGTGAAGAACTGCGCCTGGCCGACCTTCAGCGGGTCGAGGATGGCACGGATCGGGCCGGCGCCAGCTTCCGGTGCGATGTTGCTCGAGAAGACAATGCGATCGTCGATATCGATGCGGTACAGGTCGGCCGTGACCGAGAAGTTCTGCATCGGGCGCAGCACGATGCCGATGCTGGCGTTCTTCGAGGTCTCTTCCTTCAGCGGAGCGATGCCGAAGGCGCGAGTGACGGCACTGCCTTCACGCGCGGTCAGGGTTTCGGTCAGCACGCCGGCCGCGTTCAGGTTGGTCGACACCGAGCTGTAGAACTTCTGCTGCACCGACGGCGCACGGAAGCCGGTCGAGACGCTGCCGCGCAGGCCGACAGTGCGCGACGGGTCGTAGCGCATCGAGAGCTTACCGGTCGTGGTGCTGCCGAAGTCCGAGTATTTTTCGTAACGGACCGCACCGGCCACCAGCAGCTTGTCGGTGAGATTGTGCTCGGCATCGATGTAGAAGGCGATGTTATGTCGGCCTTCGTCGACTGCGGTCGATGGCGTGTAGCCAGGGAAGCCCTGGGCGCCGGAAGCGGCAATCCCGCCGGTCTGGTCGCGGATGACGATCGCCGGGTTGTTGGTGCGGCCGTACTGGTACGAGACCGCGTCGCCGGCCTCGATTTCGTAATTGTCGGTGCGGTATTCGAAACCAGCCGCCAGCGAGACCTTGCGGCCGCCCAGGTCGATCGGGCCGCGCAGGTCGGCATTGAAGGTGGTCTGGTTGAATTTCAGGGTGCCGGTATCGGCTTCCAACGGGGACTCGGCATAGATGCCGCCGCTTGGCCTTGGCTCGTACCAGTAGCTGACGTTGATCGACTCGCGCTCATGGAATTTCAGCTGGCTGCGGCCGTGGTTCACGCTGGTGTCGAACTTCCAGTCGTTGGCCAGGTCGTGGCGGTAGCCGACGGCGAACGAGCTGTCTTTCACCGTCGTGACGATGTTCGGGAGAAAACCGTTCGGGTAGACGGCCGGCACGTTGCGGGCGTCGCCCGCGGTGCGGTAGAAGCCGGCCGAATCGCCGGAGCGCTTCGAGGTGCCGCCGAAGGCATAGAATTCGCTGTCCTTGGTGCGCGGCAGGGCGGCATTCACCCACAGGAAGGCATCCTTGGCCAGGCTGTCGCCGATGCGCTGGGTGACGCGCGGTGGATCGACACGCAGCGTGTCGACGCCGGCGCGGTTGGTTTCGCCGCGGCGGCGGCCTTCGACCGACAGGTTCACGTAGCCACCGTCGGTGCCGAGCGCAAAGCCGGTGTTGGCGCTGGCCGAGATCATGTCGCCGTCGCCCTCGGAGGTGGTGCCGACCGAGCTGCTGACCTGCGTTTCCTTGATCTGCGATTTGAGGACGATATTGATCACGCCGGCGATCGCATCCGACCCGTACTGGGCGGCGGCGCCGTCACGCAGCACTTCGATGTGACTGATTGCCGACATGGGAATGGCATTGATGTCGGTACCGGCCGAACCGCGGCCAATGGTTTGCTGGACGTTGACCAGCGCTTGCTGGTGGCGGCGCTTGCCGTTCACCAGCACCAGCAGCTGGTCGGGACCGAGGCCGCGCAGGGTGGCCGGACGAATGATGTCGGTGCCGTCGCTGATGAAAGTGGTCGAGAAATTGAACGACGGATCGAGCGTTTGCAGCAGCTTGCCGAGTTCCAGGGGACCGGCGGTCTGCATGTCCTTCGCATTGATCAGTCCCACGGGCGCTGCCGTATCGAGCGCGGTCTTGGCGCTCGAACGCGAACCGAGCACGACAACGCGGGCCGGCGTGCTGTCGTCGGCGGCGCCCGTCGTGGAAGTCGTAGTGCCCGTCTCTTGCGCAGCAGCAGGATACAGCGCCGCCAGCAGGGCGGTCGCGAGCAGGGTTTGGCGGAAGGGATGGCAGGCAGGTCTCGTCATGTTCTCTCTTTTCTTGATGTTCGAAGCGGATTGCCTCGGAATACGGTCATGACGTATGGCTATGTTTCCATACGTGAAAGTCATATTAACAATTGACGTAATTACATACAACGCACACAAATGGGGCGTTGTTTTTATGTGTCATCGCAGCAATATTGTGTGCGGGACAAGAGAAAAGGCAGTAAGCTCGATTGGTTGAGCTTGCGCGGCCAGCACAGGCGTAGGGTGGGCTCTCGAGCCCACGCGGTACGGCGGTCGCCTACACATTGCGCGTCCGGCATTCGTCAAGTCAGAATGCACATCGGCAGTTGGCGCCGGTTCAGGCGAACACAGCTCAGATTGTGAAACAGCGTGGGCTCAAGAGCCTTTCGCCGCCCGGCCCACCCGACGAAACCTACTGCGCGGCTGGCGCCACGCCCCCCGACTTCGCCACCCAATCCACCAGCGCATCGACCACGGCGCGCCCGCGCCCGTCGCCGGCCAGGTCGTCATTGAGCATCGCCACCACCACGTGCTGCACGCCGTTCGCATCCGGCACATACCCTGCCACGGCCACCACATTGCGCAGTGTCCCGGTTTTCAGGCGGGCGCGCCCCGCGGCCGGGCTGCCGTTCAGGCGCCGGCGCATGGTGCCGTCGGTCCCGGCAATCGGCATGCTGGCCAGGAACTCAGGCGCCCAGTTGCTGCGCAGGCCGGCGCGTAACAAGCCGCCCATCTGCGCCGGACTGATGCGTTCGATGCGCGACAGGCCCGACCCGTTGTCGATGACAAAACCGCTGTCGTCGATGCCGCGCGCGCGCATCCAGTTGCGCACCGCGCCGTCGGCACGGGTATAGGTGGTGTGGTCCGGGAGGGCCGGCAGTGGCCGGCTGCCCAGCACCGGGTCCGCTTCCAGGGCGCCCAGGCTCAGGAACAGCGTGCGCGCCAGCGCATTGTCCGACGGTTTGTTTGTATCGCGCACCACCTCCGGCAGCGCCCGCGCACGGTGTTCGGCCAGCAGGCGCGCGTCAAGCGGCGCCGTACCAGCGACCGTCTTGCCGCTCAGCTTGCCACCCAGCTGTTTCCACTTCAGGCGAAACAGGCCGTCGATATAGTCGTCACGATCAAGGACATTGATGCTGTTGGTCCTGGCGCAGTTCTTCGGGTAGGTTCCCTGCAACACGACCCGCAGCTTGCCATTCGGGGCGCGCACCGCTTGCGGCAGCTTCCAGCCGTCTTCCCATTTTGTACAATCGGCGTCGACCAGCGTCATGTTCGAGGCGATCGTCACGCCGGACAGCGCCGGCTGCATGTCGATCTGCAGGCGTTTATCCGTCGAGCGCATGTCAATCTGCAGCATGTTCTTGTTGATCAGGAGCGCGTCGGGAATGACGTTGTAATACGCCTCGGGCGACTCGTCGAAGGGCGGCAGGCCGACATCAAGACGCGCCGGCTGGAACAGGCTGCGGTCGAGTACCAGGTTACCGTTGACGCGCCTGATGCCGGCATTGTGCAGCGCACGCAGCATGCCTTCCAGCACTTCCCCGGACAAGTCGGCATCGGCCCCGCCGCGCAGCACCAGGTCGCCCTGTAACACGCCCTTCTTGAGTTCGCCGTTTGTCAGCATCTCGGTGCGTCCGCGAAACACCGGTCCCAGGTGCTCGAGACTGACCAGGGTCGTCACCAGTTTCATGGTGGAGGCCGGCTGCATGGGGCGCTCGGCCAGGTGCGACACGATGACCTGGTCGCCGCGCAGCACCAGGGCGCTGACGGAGTCGGGCGTCATGCCGTGCTGTGCCAGCAGTTGCGTCACCGGTTGCGGCAACTGGGCCTGTGCCGGGAAACCGGCGAGGAGGGCGGCGGCGAGGGCGAGTTGGCGCAACATGCGGCTCCTTGATCGATTAACCGAAGAAGAGATAGGCGACGAAAATGGCGGCAATCACGCCCGCGAGGTCGGCCAGCAATCCATAACCGATCGCGTAGCGGGTCTTGCGAATGCCGACCGAGCCGAAATACAGGGCGACGATATAGAAGGTGGTGTCGGCTGCGCCTTGCAGGATCGAGGCCAGGCGGCCGACGAAGGAGTCGACGCCATAGGTCGTCATCGCGTCGATCATCATCGCGCGCGAGCCGCTGCCGGACAAAGGCTTCATCAGGGCGGTGGGCAGGGCGCCGACGAAGTCGGTGCGCAGGCCAAGCTGGGTAAATACCCATTCGAAGGCGTTGACGATCAGGCCCAGGATGCCCGAGTTGCGCACCACGCTGATGGCCACCAGCATGCCGACCAGGTAGGGAATGATCTTCAGCGAGGTTTCGATGCCGCCTTTCGCCCCTTCGATAAACGCTTCGAACACATTGATCCCCTTGCGCAGCGCCGCCACCATGAAGGCGGCGATGATGGAAAAGAGGATCAGGTTGGCAGCAACCACCGATACCAGCTCGATCTCCGACTTGGCCAGGTAATTGGTGAGATAAAACACGAGGGCGCCGATGATCGCCGTCAGGCCGCCGATCCAGCCGAACACGACCGGGTCGAGCAGGTTGATGCGCTGGCGCAGGCTGACGGCAACGATGCCGGTGAAGGTCGAGCAGAAGGTGGCGATCAGGGTCGGAATAAAAATATCCGCCGGATTCGCCGCGCCGAGGATGGCGCGCTGGGCCATGATCGCCAGCGGAATCACCGTCAGGCCCGAGGTCTGGATGACCAGGAACATGATCTGGGCATCGCTTGCTTCTTCCTTGTGCGGGTTCAGTGTCTGCAGGCTTTCCATCGCCTTCAGGCCGAACGGGGTCGCGGCATTGTCGAGTCCCAGGATATTCGCCGAAAAATTCATGACCATGTGGCCATTCGCGGGGTGCTCGCGCGGTACGCCTGGAAAGATGCGGGAAAAGAAGGGTGCGATGATGCGTGCGAACAGGTTGATGGCGCCGGCCTTTTCGCCGATGTTCATGATGCCCAGCCAGAGCGTCATCACGCCGGCCAGCGGCAGGGCGATGTCCATCACTGCCATCTTGGCGGAACTGAAGGTACCGTCGATGACGCGTTTAAAAATTTCGTTGTCGCCTAAAAACAGCCATTGGGCAAGCGCTGCAACGAAGCCGACGAGGAAAAAGCCAGTCCAGATGTAATTTAATGCCATGCGTGGGTCCGATAAGCGGGCGGGGTCGTCCGGCCCATGGTTCCGGATGACGCCGCTGGTTCAACAGCCGCAGACGATCGTCACGGCACTCATGCGCACGATTCTGCAGCGCAGAGTATAGGCGCAGAGCAAGGTGCAAGGATGAAAGAATGCAGCCGCGCCATGCAGAAAAGTTATGCGCCCAGCGTTTGGTTTGCTTGCCGCAGGCCGCGCGCCTATCATACGCAACGCTCAACCAGGACTTGCACCATGACACTTCACGCCTCCTTTTGTACTTTGCTGCTCGCTGCCGGCGTGGCGCTTGCCGCCCCGCCGGCAGGCCCAGTAGGGGGCGAAAAAGTGCTGTACATGTTCCTGTCGACGGGCGAAACCGGCCTCGATCCGGCCGCCGCCTCGGACATTGCCACGCTCTCCCTGCTGGAAAACCTGTTCGATCCGCTGCTGCGCTACGACTACCTTGCGCGCCCCGTCACATTGCGCCCGAACACGGCGAGCGCCATGCCGGAAGTCAGCGCCGACGGGCGCACCTACACATTTAAAATCCGGCCCGGCATTTATTTCACGCCCGATCCGGCGTTCAAGGGTGTCAGGCGCGAGATGACGGCGCAGGACTACGTCTACAGCCTCCAGCGCCTGTACGACCCGGCCATCAAATCGCCCTGGTCGTATATGTTCGACGGCAAGCTCGCCGGCGACGAGGCCCTGAAAAAACAGTTCAGCCATGACACGGCGATTCCCGGCTTGCAGGCACTCGACCGTACCACCCTGCGCATCCGCCTGAAGGAGCCGGATAATAACTTCCTGTTTTATATGGCGACACCGGCATCGAGCGTGGTGGCGCGCGAAGTGATCGAAGCCTATCCGGGCCAGGCCGGGAACCACCCGGTGGGCACCGGTCCCTTCATGATCGGCGACTGGAAGAGAAGCGACCGCATCGTGCTGCTGGCGAACCCGTATTCGAGCGCCGTGTTCAGCGCCACGCCGGGCAAGGATCCGGAAGACCAGAACATTGCCGCAGCGCTGGCCGGCAAGCGCCTGCCGCGCGTGGACCGCGTCGAAGTGAAAATCGCCGAAGAATTCCAAGGCCGCATGCTCGGCTTTTTGAAAGGCGAATACGACTATCTCGAGCAGGTGCCCGAATCGATGACGGACATGGTGATCCGCGACGGCGCACTCAAACCGGAACTGCGGCAACGCGGCATGCAGCTGTCGCGGTTTCCGGTGCTGCAGACCTATTACATGTGGATGAACATGAACGACCCGGTGCTGGGCGGCTACACGGAGGACCGGATCGCCCTGCGCCGCGCCATCGCGCTCGCCTACAACAATGCGGAAGACATCTCGCTGTTAAAGAAAGGGTTTGCGATCAAGGCCGAGTCGCCGCTGCCGCCAAACGTGCTGGGCTACGACCCTGCCTACCGCTCTCCGGTTCCCTACAATCCGGCGCTGGCGAACGCCTTACTGGACCGCCACGGCTACGGCAAGCGCGATGGGGTAGGGTTCCGTCTTGCTCCCGATGGCAAACCCTTGACCTTGAGCATGCACAGCGAAGCGACGGTCGGCGGGCGCCTGCGCGACGAACTGTGGAGAAAATGCCTGAATTCGATCGGCCTGCGCGTCGTGTTCAAATCGGACAAGAAGACGGAGATCATCAAGGCCTCGCGCCTGGGCAAGGTGACGATGTTCGAGAGTAACTGGATTGCCGACTTCCCTGACGGCGAGAATTTTTACCAGCTGCTGTACGGCCCGAACGCCGGCCGCGCCAACTATGCACGTTTTAATTTGCCAGCGTACAACACCCGCTACGAGGCGGCACGCGTGCTGGCCGACGGTCCGGCACGCCAACGGCTGTACTTCGAGATGAACCAGCTGATCCACGCCTACAACCCGTGGGTGCCGCTGACCCATTCGGTCTCCGCCGATATCCGGCATCCGTGGCTAAAAAACTACAAGCGTCATCCGGTCGAATTGACGTCCTGGCGCTATCTCGACGTGGATGTGGCGCAAAGGGCACGTTTGTCCCAGCAGCAGCGCTAGACCCGTCGAATTTCCGTTTATAAATATTCCCGGAAGTTATACTTCCAGCCGGTTATTTCATTGGATGGCGCCAGAGGCCGGGCGTAGTCTCGAAACGACAAGATAACGTGATGCCATGACATTACGATGACCAGCGATTTATCGCCGCCCAGTGAGTCGATTGACGGAATCCATAGGAGAGACGCGTGAAGTTAAAGAAATTAGCCCATCTGATTGCCCTGATCGGGGTGGTGAGCCCGGCGGTTGCACAGGAATTGCAACCGAATACCCCGATGGCACGCGTCGAGATCACGGGTTCGAGCATCAAGCGCGTGGCGAAAGAAGGCGCGCTGCCGGTGCAGGTCATCAGTGCCGACATGCTGCAAAAGCAGGGCATCACCTCGGCCGAGCAACTGATGAGCATGATTTCGGCGAACGGTACCGGCGCCGACAACCCGACCTCGGGCAATAACGTGTTCGGCCCGGACGCCGACCGCGTCAGCGGCGGCGCTAGCTTCGCTTCGTTCCGCGGCCTGGGACCGAACAGCACCCTGGTCCTGATCAATGGCCGCCGCGCGCCGACCCACGGCAAGAGCGGCAAGGCGGTCGACCTGAATTCGATTCCGATGGCGGCGATTGCCCGCATCGAGATCCTGAAGGATGGCGCCTCGGCCATCTACGGCACCGATGCGATCGGTGGCGTCATGAACATCATCCTCAAAACCGACTACCAGGGCGCGGAAGCGTCGGCGTATACCAACGTCACCGAAGCAGGCGGCGGCAACATCCACCGCGGCTCGCTGATCGTCGGCCACGGCGACCTGGAAAACGACGGCTTCAACGTCATGGGCACGGTTGCCTTCACGAAAAACGAAAAGCTCGAGTCGCGCCAGCGCGCGTTCGCGAACGGCTTCCAGCCGCAACGCGGCCTGTCGCCGGACACCACCGGCACTCCGTTCGCCAACCAGCTGACCGGTGCAGGCACTGCCCTCGGCACCGGTTTCAAGGTGCCAGGCGACAGCAACACCTATCTGCAAGCTAATCCACTGAGCTTCCAGGGCAAGTGCGACAGCGTCGAAGGCATGTCGCAATATCAGAGTGCTCTGTGGAAAGACGTGACCTCACCGCTGCGCTCGACCTATTCCTGCGCCTACGACTACGGTGGCGACTACGTCATGCAGTCGCCGTCGGAACAGACGAATTTGCTGCTGCGCGGCACCTATAAACTGGCGCCCGAGCACAAGCTGTTTGTCGAGGCGATCGGTTCGCGTTCGCAAGTCATCTCGATCCTGACCCCGGCCCAGATCTCGACCTCGCTGGCCAACCGTAACGCCTATCCAGTCGGCGGCCAGTATTACCAGGACCTGACGCCCTTCATCCCGACTTACAACCGCAACCTGCCGATCATCTACAAGTGGCGCGCCAATCCGCTGGGCAACCGCACCCAGGAAAACACGACCGAGAGCGGGCGCCTTCTGGTCGGCATGGAAGGCACGCTGCGCAACTGGGACTACAAGCTCGGCCTGTCGAAAGCGCAGAGCAAGACCCACATGGAGCTGCTCGACGGCTACGCCTACACGAACGATTTCTACAGCGTGCTGGGCAGCGGCATCGTCAATCCTTGGTCGATCGACGGCAGCCAGACCCAGGCGGCCATCGATGCGCTCGAACGCACCAAATACCGCGGCGCCTTCCAGACCGGCAAGACGACCATGACCCAGCTCGACGGCACCGTGTCGGGCGAACTGTTCCAGCTGCCAGCGGGTAAGCTGGCGATGGCGGCCGGCTTCGACTTGCGCCGCGAGAGCTACCTGTACACCCAGGACGTGGCGGCCGATCCGATCCTGTTGTCGCCGGGCAACGCCAACCTGCCGAAGGCCACGCGCGACGTGAAGGCGCTGTTTGCCGAGTTCATCGTTCCGGTCACGACCGACCTCGAACTGCAACTGGCCGTGCGCCGCGACGATTACAGCGTGATCGGTGCGACCACGAATCCGAAGATCGCCTTCCGCTACCAGCCGGCGAGCTGGCTGCTATTCCGCGGCTCTGCCAACAAGGGCTTCCTGGCCCCGAGCTTTACCCAGCTTTATACCGGCGCACTGCCGCAGGAAATGTCGAGCGGCGTGGTCGACACCGTCGGTTGCGCGGCCAATCCGAACGATCCGCGTTTCTGTGCACCGGATCGTTTCGATTACCTCTCAGGCGGCAACCAGAACCTGAAGCCGGAAACCTCGAAGCAGGGCACGCTCGGTATCGTGATCGAGCCCTTCAAGGGCTTCTCGGCTTCGCTCGACTGGTGGGCGATCAACATGAAGGATCGGATCCTGAACCGCACGCCAACCATCGTGCTGCAGAACCCGGTCGCGCTGTCGGACAACATCATCCGCAATCCGGACGGCACGATCCAGTACATCCAGGCCGGCTGGATCAATGCGGCGGGCGCGAAGACCCGCGGCATCGACCTCGGCCTGCGCGGCGACGGCAAGTTCGAAGGCGGCTGGAAGTGGAACGCGACTCTGGACGGCACCTGGACCGACAGTTTTAAATTCGCCGAAATCGAAGGCCAGCCGTACAAGGAATACGTCGGCCTGTTCTTCACGCGCGACCTGTACCTGAAATGGAAGCACAGCGCCACCTTCAGCGTGACCCGTGGCGATTGGAACGTCCTGGTGAGCAATAACTTCGCGTCGGGCTACAAGGATCAATTGCCGAACGCCGGCAAGGGTACGCCGCCGCCGGGTTTCGATCCGGACGTGTCGAGCTATACCCGCTTCGGCCTGGCGACGACGTACAAGGGTTTTAAAAATACGTCGATCACCTTCGGTGTCCAGAACCTGTTCGACCGCGATCCGTCCTTCACCGCGCACAACGTCGACGACGTCGTCGGCGCCGGCTGGGATCCACGGGTTGCCGATCCGCGTGGGCGTGCCTACACGCTGAACCTCTCGTACAAGTTCTTCTGATTGTGCGTGCAGGCGGCCCGTGCCTCAGGCAGCGCTTCCGCGCTTGCCCGGCACGGGTTGTTACTTTTTTTCGTCACATGTTGATTCCCCGAACGAGGGTGGCATGAGCACCAGCCGGCGCGCCTTCGCGGCCTGGCTGGCAGCGGCCGCATTGCTGCCAATGCCGGCCGCCGCCGCTCGACGCCGGCGCCGTGTCGCACCATTAAAAATGACACCGCTGATCAAACCTCCGCGCCTGCGGCCTGGCGATACCGTCGCCCTGATCGCGCCGGGCGGCTACGCCACCGAGAAATCGATCGCCAAGGCGCGCCGCAACATCGAAGCACTGGGGTTCAAAGTACGCGAAGGCGCGTCCCTGCGCGCAGTGCACGGCAACTACGCCGGCAGCGTACCGCAGCGCCTGGCCGATCTGCACGCCATGTTCGGCGACCCGGAAATCAACATGATCTGGCCGATCCGCGGCGGCTCCGGCTGCATCTCGCTGCTGGCCCACCTCGATTTCAAGCTGATCCGCGCCAACCCGAAAATTTTGTTGGGCTACTCGGACATCACGGCGCTGCACCTGGCCATCTACAAGCACGCGGGACTGGTGAGCTTCCACGGCCCGGTGGCGTCGTCGACGATGACGGATTATGCGATCGAGCACATGATGGCGGTGCTGACCGACCCGCAGCCGACGTACACGATTCCGATGGCGCTGGAAAACAGCCGGCGCGCGCTCGACAAGCCCCATTTCGCCATGCGCACCGTGCACGGCGGAACGGCGACCGGCCCCCTCATGGGCGGCAACCTGAGCCTGGTCGCAGCGCTGGCCGGCACGCCGTATGCGGCGGATTTTAAAGACAGCATCCTGTTCCTGGAAGAAGTCAACGAGGCGCCGTACCGGATCGACCGCTGGATGACCCAGCTCGATTTATCCGTCGGCTTGTCGACAGCGGCGGGCGTGATGGTCGGCATCTGCGAAGACTGCGGGCCGGAGCACGAGGATAGCTCGCTGACCCTCGACCAGACCTTGGACATCCACTTGCAGCCGCTCTCGGTTCCAGCCGTGACGGGCTACTCGATCGGGCATATCCGCGACCAGTTCACGATCCCGATGGGGATTCGCGCCACCCTCGATACCGAGCGGCAGACGGTGACGCTGCTGGAAAGCGCAGTCAGCTAGGCGCTTGTAAAAGGCTGGGGTCTGACATTCGGACACGAGCACAGCCATACTTTCAGCCCCGCCCGAACCTGGTAGTCGCTGCGTTTCAAAAAGGCATTGCCTGAATATTACGGCAGAGGACGTGTCCGAATGTCAGACCCCAGCTAGGTGAAGAGTCATGTACACGTAACCGTGCTGCTCGCCGTCGATACGAAACAGGTCGGGCAATTCGCCGGCAAAGGTAAAACCGCAGCGCTCATACAAGCGGCGTGCCGGCAGGTTCGATGACAGCACCTCGAGGTCGGCCCAATCGAGCGCAGCCTGCCCACGGGCCCAGTCGAGCGCAGTGGCCAGCAGGCGCTCACCCAATCCCTGGCGCCGAAAATCGCG
This sequence comes from Massilia sp. CMS3.1, assembly GCF_051262535.1. Classification (NCBI taxonomy): domain Bacteria; kingdom Pseudomonadati; phylum Pseudomonadota; class Betaproteobacteria; order Burkholderiales; family Oxalobacteraceae; genus Massilia; species Massilia sp. CMS3.1. The sequence continues at coordinate 98,763 of NZ_JBIMES010000009.1, forward strand.
GTGCACGCCCATGCCGAGCAGGCAGCGGTGGCTGGACGCCCGCTCGGGCCGCGCGCGCAGGTCGACGTGGCCGCAGATGGCGCCATCTCCATCGAGCGCCATCCAGGCGCGGCGCCAGCCGGGGGCGCCGACTCCCGCGCCCAGGCCGAGCGCAAACGCGGCGCGCTTGTCGACCGGGAAGCGCGAATCGGCGCGCGCCATCGGCTGGAACAGCGGCGTGCCGTCGCGGCCGTTGTCTTGCAGGTGGTCGTCGAGATAGACGAACAGGGCCGGCAGGTCGGCGGGCACGACGCTGCGGATCGTGGGTAAGGCGGCTGCGTGCACCTCAGAGCGCTCGTGCGATCAGGATTTTCTGGATGTCGCTCGTGCCCTCATAAATCTGGCAGACGCGCACGTCGCGGTAGATGCGCTCGATCGGGAAGTCGGACACATAACCGTAACCGCCGAAGACCTGCATTGCGTTCGACACTACGCGCTCGGCCATCTCGGAGGCAAACAATTTTGCCATTGCCGCTTCCTTCAGGCAGGGCAGTCCCGCGTCCTTCATCGAGGCCGCGTGCAGGATCAACTGGCGCGCCGCTTCGATCTGCATCGCCATTTCCGACAGGCGGAACTGCACCGCCTGATGTTCGAAAATCGGTTTGCCGAAGCTGGTTCGGTCCTTGGCGTAGGCCAGCGCTGCCTCGAAGGCTGCACGCGCCATGCCGACCGATTGCGAAGCGATGCCGATGCGCCCGCCTTCGAGGCCCGACAGGGCGATTTTATAACCCATGCCTTCTTCACCGATCAGGTTCGCGGCCGGGACGCGGCAATTCTCGAACACGATCTGCGCCGTGTCCGACGAATGCTGGCCCATCTTCTGTTCCAGGCCGGCGACGATGTAGCCGGGCGTGTTCACCGGTACCCAGAACGCGCTGATGCCTTTTTTACCCGCCGCCTTGTCGGTCACGGCCATGACAATCGCGACGTCGCCGTACTTGCCGCTGGTGATGAACTGCTTGGTGCCGTTGATGACGTATTCATCGCCATCGCGTACCGCGGTGGTGCGCAGGGCGGCGGCGTCGCTGCCGGTGTGCGGTTCCGTGAGTGCGAAGGCGCCCAGCAGTTCACCCTGCGCCAGGGGAATTAACCATTGCTGCTTTTGCGCTTCGCTCGCGTACATCATCGCGATGCTGCAGACCGGGCAGTTGTTGACCGAAATGATGGTCGAGATGCCGCCGTCGCCGGCGGCGATTTCTTCCAGCACCAGCGCCAGCGACACGTAGTCGAGGCCCGCGCCGCCGTACTGCTCCGGCACCGCCACGCCGAAGGCGCCGAGCTGGGCCAGTTCCTTCAGTTCGGCTTTCGGAAAGTAATGTTCCTTGTCCCAGCGGGCCGCTTGCGGGGCCAGGCGTTCCTGCGCAAAGCTGCGCAGGGCGTCGCGGATCATCTGGTGTTCTTCGGTCAGGATCATGGTGTCTCTTGTCTTGTTGACTTGTTATTCGGCTTACCAGGGAATCGGGTCGCCGTCGTGGTTCAGGAAAGTGCCGTTCGCGTCAGGCGTGATGCTTGCCAGGGTTGCGCGCAGGTCGCGCACGCTGTCTTCGACGTTCATGGCCGCGCTTGCACCGCCCATGTCGGTCTGGACCCAGCCGGGGTGGAAGGCGACGCAGGTGGCGCCTTGCGGGCCGAACGTCAGTGCCGTGTCGCGCAGTACGGAATTCAGGGCCGCCTTGCTGGCGCGGTACAGCGAGCCGATGGTGCTGTTGCGTGCGCCGATGGAACCCATGCGCGAGGACAGCACGCCGAGTTTGCCCTGCGCCGCGGCCACTTGTGGCGCGACGATCGGCAGCAGGCGCATCGCGGCCAGCACGTTGGTGTGCATCACGCTGTCGAAATCGTCTTGCGTGGGAAAGCCGTCGTCGCGCGGGCCGTACAGGCCGGCGACCAGCCAGGCGCTGTCGATTGTTTCGCCATCGAGCGTCAAGCCGAGGGCGGCGCTCGCGTCGGCGTGCGTGACGTCGAGTGCATGCGCTTCGGCGCCGAGTTGGCCCAGTTCGTCGAGGTCTTGCTGTTTGCGGGCGGTGGCGATCACGCGCCAGCCGTCGGCGCGGTATTGGCGCGCCAGCTCGCGGCCGATGCCGCGCGAGGCGCCGATGATCAGGGCAGTAGGCATGGTGTGACTCCGTCAGGTCAAACAGTGAATCGCGAACGTTCGCGGCGAAAATTACGTTTCGATTTCGTACGGTTGTACCGGGTGGGCTCAAGAGCCCACGCGGTACAACGCTTCCGGGTCGAAACGCACCCGGAGACCATCCAACTTACACCATCTCGATCGCCATCGCGGTCGCTTCACCGCCACCGATGCACAGGGCCGCCACACCGCGCTTGCCGCCGGTCTTCTTCAAGGCGCCCAGCAAGGTGACGACGATGCGCGCGCCCGAAGCGCCGATCGGGTGGCCCAGCGCGCAGGCGCCGCCGTGGATATTCACCTTGTCGTGCGGGATGCTTAAATCGCGCATGGCGGCCATCGGCACGGCGGCAAAGGCTTCGTTGATCTCGTACAGGTCGACGTCGCCAGCCGTCCAGCCGGTCTTTTTAAACAGCTTGTGCATCGCGCCGATCGGGGCGGTCGTGAACAGGTTTGGTTCCTGCGCGTGGGTAGCGTGGCCGATGACGCGCGCGATCGGCGTGAGGCCGAGTTTCCTGGCTGTTGACTCGCGCATCATGACCAGCGCCGCGGCGCCATCGTTGATCGACGAGGAGGACGCGGCGGTCACAGTGCCGTCCTTTTTGAACGCCGCACGCAGCGTCGGGATCTTGTCGATCTTCGCCTTCAATGGGCCTTCATCCTTCTCGACCACGATGTCGCCGCTACGCGAGGTGACGCTGACCGGTGCGATTTCCCAGTCGAACGAGCCGTCGTTGTTGGCGGCCTGGGCGCGTTTTACAGAGGTAATCGCAAAATGATCCTGCTCTTCACGGGTGAACCCGTACGAGGCCACGCATTCTTCGGCAAAGGTGCCCATCGAACGGCCTTCGCCGGTCTTTTCGTTGCGCGAATAGGCGTCTTCCAGGCCGTCGAACATCATGTGGTCGAACATCGGCGCGTGGCCGATGCGGTAGCCGCCGCGTGCCTTCGGGATCAGGTAGGGGGCGTTGGTCATCGATTCCATGCCGCCTGCGACGACGACGTCGGCGCTGCCGGCGAGCAGGGCATCATTGGCGAAGATGGCGCTCTGCATGGCCGAGCCGCACATTTTCGACAGGGTGACCGCGCCCGTGGAGAGCGGCAGGCCGGCTTTGATGAGCGCCTGGCGTGCCGGGGCCTGGCCCTGGCCGGCCATCAGGCAGTTACCGAAATAGACGTGCTCGACGATTTGCGGATCGACCCCGGCGCGCTCGACCGCGGCCTTGATGGCCACCGCACCGAGGTCGCTCGCCGTTTTCGAGGAAAAATCGCCCTGGAAGGCGCCCATCGGTGTACGGGCGGCGCCGACGATAACGACTGGATCATTCATGTGTTGGTTCTCCAAAAGGATGGCGCGTATGTAGATGAAGGCGCCGGGGTGGTAATCGGGTGGTGAAAACGGATGTGCTGCGGGTAAGGAAAAATGTCGTGTACTTCGCCTGCCAGGATGTGGTCCTTGTGGGCCTGCCACCAGGCGCGCGTCAACAGGTCCGCGTGGTGCTTCAGAAAATAGTGGCGAATCCTCGAATTTCCAAGCAGGAAACGGCCAAACTGCTCGGGAAATACGTCATGTTTCCCGATTGGGTACCAGGGCTCAGCCGCCATTTCCTCTTCCTCGTTGCGTGCCTCGGGAATATCGCGAAACACGCAGTCGGTGATGGCTTCGATCTCATCGTAATCGTAGAACACGACCCGGCCCTGGCGCGTGACACCGAAATTTTTATACAGCATATCGCCCGGAAAAATATTCGCGGCGACCAGGTCGCGGATCGCATTCCCGTATTCCAGAATGCCGTGTTCGATGCGCGCCTCGTCACCAGCTTTTTCGGCTTCGGTCAGGTACATATTCAGCGGCACCATGCGGCGCTCGATGTACAGGTGCTTGACGATGATGCGCTCGCCTTCGATCTCGACCAGCGAGGGCGCATGCCGGCGCAGTTCGGCCAGTAATTCTTCGCTAAAGCGCGCCAGTGGAAAGGCGACGTCCGAATATTCGAGCGTATCGGCCATGCGCCCGACCCGGTCGTGGTGTTTGACGAGCAAATACTTTTCTTTGATCTGCGCGCGCGTCGTGTCTTTCGGTGGCGGATAAAAATCCTTGATGACCTTGAACACGTACGGAAAGGAAGGCAATTCAAACACCAGCATGACCAGGCCGCGGATGCCGGGCGCACTGTGAAAACGGTCCGAGCTGTGTTTCAGGTGCTGCAGGTAATCCCGGTAGAACAGGGTCTTGCCCTGTTTTTGCAGGCCAAGCAGGGTGTAGATCTCGCTCTTGGGCTTGCGTGGCATCAGGCTGCGCAGGAATTCCACATAGGCCGAGGGCACTTCCATGTCGACCAAAAAATAAGCGCGCGTAAACGAGAACAGGATCCCGATCTGTTCCGGGTCGGTCAACACGGTGTCGAGCACGAGTTCGCCGCGCCGGTTGTGCAGCACGGGAATCACGAACGGGTAGTCGCGCGCGCCGTTGATGGCGCGGCCGACGATATACGCACCCTTGTTACGGAAGAACAGGTTCGACAGCACCTGGAATTGCTGGTTCGGCTCGGTTTGATGCAGGCCGAAGGTGTCGAGCATGCGTGCTTCTACCAGCGCGACGTCGCGATCGAGCGCGGCAAAAGGGCAGGCGAGCTGGAAATTGGTGACGATGCGTTTCACCGCAAAACGCAAGCCGTCGGCGGCCGGGTAGTACACGCGGTAGACCGGTTGCAGCTCTTCGGTATCGATGTACTCGGTCGAGATCACCGGACGCACGAAGATAAAATCGTTGTGGTAATAGGTACGGTGCAGGATGTGGCAGCTGACCGAATTGAAAAAGGTTTCGGCCAGTTCCGGCTGCTTGTGGCCGGACAGCAGGCCAATGTAGTGCAGCTTGATTTCGCGCCAGACGTGGTCCGCCAGGTCTTCGGGCGCGTAGTCGTCTTCCAGGGCGTGCACGGCTTCCTGCACGCGCTGGTCGTAATAGTCGATCCGTTCGCGCGCGGCGCGCTGGGCGACGGGCCAGTTGGCGGTCTCGAAATGGCGTTTCGCAGCCTGGCTGGCCTCGCGGAACAGGCGGTAGTGCTTGTCGAAGCCGTCCTGAATGCTGCGCGCGATGTCGAACGCGATCTGGGAAGACAGCAGTTTAGGGAACGCAACTTGTGTCATCGTTCGTCTCGCGCCTGGGTCTGGTGATCGGCTATTTTATTGCAATGCAACGATGGGATGTTGGGCGTCCGCTGGGGATGAAGCCCAACGGACGGTCGATGCCGCGTTCCCGGCGACGATTACATCGTCTCGCCAAACAACTCACGCCCGATCAGCATGCGGCGAATCTCGCTGGTGCCCGCGCCAATCTCGTACAGCTTGGCATCGCGCCACAGGCGGCCGACCGGATACTCGTTGATATACCCATTCCCGCCCAGGGTCTGGATCGCTTCGCCGGCCATCCAGGTCGCCTTTTCGGCGCTGTACAGGATGGCGCCGGCAGCGTCCTTGCGCAGGGCGCGAATCGCCGCTGCGTTGGTCGCGCGGTCGCAGGCCTGGCCGACGGCGTACACATAGGCGCGGCAAGCCATCATGGTCGAGTACATGTCGGCCACTTTACCTTGCATGAGCTGGAATTCGCCGATCGCCTGGCCGAACTGCTTGCGCTCGTGGATGTAGGGCACGACCGAATCCATGCAGGCAGCCATGATGCCGAGCGGCCCGCCCGACAGCACGGTGCGCTCGAAATCGAGGCCCGACATCAGGACATTGACGCCCTTGCCGACGCCGCCCAGCACGTTTTCGACCGGGACTTCGCAATCCTGGAACACCAGTTCGCCGGTGTGCGAGCCGCGCATGCCGAGCTTGTCGAGCTTTTGCGCGATCGAGAAGCCCTTGTAACCCTTTTCGATCAGGAAGGCGGTCATGCCGCGCGGGCCGGCTTCCAGGTCGGTCTTGGCGTAGACCACCAGGGTGTCGGCATCCGGACCGTTGGTGATCCACATCTTGTTGCCGTTCAGGACGTAATGGTCGCTACCCGAACCGGACTTCAGGTCGGCGCGCAGCTTCATGCTGACCACGTCGGAACCGGCGTTCGGCTCGGACATCGCCAGTGCGCCGATGTGCTCGCCCGAGATCAGTTTCGGCAGGTATTTGCGTTTTTGTTCTTCGCTGCCGTTGCGTTTAATTTGATTCACGCACAGGTTCGAGTGGGCGCCGTAGGACAGGCCGACCGAGGCCGACGCGCGCGAGATTTCTTCCATCGCCACGATATGGGCCAGGTAGCCCATGTTGGCGCCGCCGTATTCCTCGCTGACGGTAATGCCGAGCACGCCGAGTTCGCCCATCTTGCGCCACAGGTCCATCGGGAACTGGTCGGTGCGGTCGAGCTCTGCGGCGCGCGGCGCGATTTCAGCTGCCGCAAACTGTTGGACTGCTTCGCGCAGCGCGGCGATGTCTTCGCCATGGTCAAAGGTCAAGCCTGGAAGATGCAGCATGTCGTCCTCTCGGTGAACGGGTTGGCAGTGTAGATGGGCACTTTGCATGATACTCGTGTGTGACGTTAACGTAAACGTCAAGTAGCGGCTAGCAGAAGCCGGCCAGCTTCCCCGGCAATCAGGCGGCCTGGCTGGCGCCTGGCGGCGTGCTCTCGGCCAGCAGGCGCCGGCATTCTTCTTCGTGCGCGGAAATTTCCTCGAGCGCCATCTCGATGTCGGCGCGTTGCTGCTCGAGCGTTTCGCGCTGGTGCGACAGCACGCCGAGGAAGCGGTCGATCTGCGCCACCGTGTCTTTGGGGGATTCGTACATGTCGACGATGCTCTTGATTTCCGACAGCGTCAGGCCAAGGCGCTTGCCGCGCAGCGTCAGTTTCAGGCGCGTACGGTCGCGCGGCGTGTAGACCCGGTTGCGTCCGCCCACGCCTGCGCGGCTCGGGCGCAATAATCCCTGGTCTTCGTAAAAACGGATCGCACGCGCGGTGATGTCGAATTCGCGCGCCAGTTCGGCGATGGTGTAGGTCGTGGGCATGAAATGCGGCTGAAAGTGGCAGAGCGGAGAATCGCTTAGAATGTTTTCCGTTTACGTCAACGTCAACGTCGAACACATTGTAGCGCGCCCGCATAGCATCACTACGAAAGATTGTCGAACATGAATCCGCTCGAATCCCAGCTCGTTTATCCCTTCGCCGATGAATTGCCTGCCCCTGGCAGCGTGCGCGAGGTGGCGCCAGGGGTGGGGTGGCTGCGCATGGGGCTGCCGTTTGCGCTCGACCATATCAACCTGTGGCTATTGAAGGACGAGCGGGAAGGGCGCAGTGGATACACCGTCATTGATTGCGGCGTGGCAAACGACGCTACCCGCGCCAATTGGGAACAGGTGTTGGAAGGTCCCATGGGAGGCGAACCCGTGCTGCGCGTGCTGGCGACCCATTGCCACCCGGATCATGTCGGCCTGTCCGGCTGGTTATGCGACCGTTTTAGCGCGCCGTTCTGGACGACGACCGGCGAATTCGGCTTTGCGCGCATGATGGCGGCCGCCTTGCCGGGCGTCGATGGCCCTTCCGCGATTCCCCATTTCGAACGCCACGGCTTAGTGGACCCGGCCATGCTCGAGCAGATGCGCAGCCGCCGCAATTACTATCCATCGCTGGTGCCGAGCGTGCCCGCCGCCTATACCCGGCTGCAGGACAAGCAACTGGTCCCGATCGGGAATGCGCGCTGGCGCGTCATGACCGGCTTTGGCCACTCGCCGGAACATGCGGCGCTGTATTCGGAGGAACGCAATGTCCTGATCTCGGGCGACATGGTCTTGCCGCGCATTTCAACGAACGTTTCCGTGTTTGCCGTCGAACCCGAAGGCAACCCGCTGCAGCAATACCTCGATTCGCTCGACAAGTTCGCACAGCTCCCGGACGACGTGCTGGTGCTGCCCTCGCACGGCAAACCGTTCCGCGGCCTGCATACCCGCATCGCTCAGCTGCGCGAGCACCACGTGGCGCGTCTGGCCGAGGTGGAACAGGCGTGCCGGCTGCCGGTCAGCGCGATGGACATCGTGCCCATCATGTTCCGGCGCCAGCTGGACGCGCACCAGCTCAGCTTTGCACTGGGCGAGGCACTCGCACACCTGCACAAACTTTGGAATGATGGTATGTTAAGACGTGTAACTGGCGTCGATGGAATCATCCGTTTCCACCTGACCTGAACGATTCTTCGCCGGATCCGCCTGGGGCGTCCTGCCCACCCGCATCCTGTACAACGGCCATCGGCCGAACACGCGTGTCGCGCACGCGAAACAAATTTATTTCCGTACGTACACGAGCAAGATACATTCATGCATTTCGGAAATTCTATGGCATGATTCGCCTAACGCGCGGAAAATCTCTTCAATTTCCACTTCTTTGTTAAGTCATCGACCTGATGAATGTCACAAATGGGATGACAGCCCATCCACTGACGTTTGTAGTCGAGCATGAAAATAGTGCCATCATGAATTCCACGAACGAACGGGAGAGCTTTAGTGAGCGTCTCCAGCAAGCGCTGAAAAACGCACATTACTCACCGGACAGCCCGACCCGCCTGGCGCGCGAATTTAACATTCGCTTCGAAGGCCGTCCCATCACGGTGCATGCGGCCCGCAAATGGCTGGTTGGCGAAGCCATTCCGACCCAGGAAAAGTTGCGCATGATCGCCCAATGGCTGGGCGTGCCTGCCGACTGGCTGCGCTTCGGCGGTTCCGAAACCCCGGGTACGCAAGCCGAGGGTGGCGCCAGCGCGCGCTTCGAATCGGCCGACGTCAAGTTGATCGCCGACCTGCAGCGCCTCGACGAGCACCACCGGCAACTGGCACGCGAGTTCATCCGTATGCTAGTACGGTTGAACCACCAACCCCCCCTCAAGTAAGCCGGCGCCTTCTTCACGAAGGCGTTTCCGCTTACAAATTTTCTTCCGAGTCAGGCAGTACAAATTGTCTGGACTGGCGCATAATCGATTTCTCACAGCCGAGGATGTGCGCCAATGAAAAGCAATTACATGAACACTGCCCAGCTCAAAGAACTCATGACCGCGCCGCCGATGACGGCCGCGCGCCATGCGGAGGTGCTGCGCAAGCGCATCGCTCAGCGCCGAATGCTGGAAGAAGCAAGGGAATTGAAAAAGGCCGGCGACGGCGACTACATGATGAAGCGCTGAGCGCAATTGCCGTTCTAAGTGCTACGCATGCCGGACCAGCGGGGCGCGGCGGCATTCTCGATGTCGAGCAAATCCAGTACCCGGTCGAGTGTGTGGTCGACCATCTCCTCGATACTGGCCGGACGATGATAAAAGCTCGGCAGCGGCGGGAAAATAATTCCGCCCATCTCCGTCACCGCCGTCATATTTCGCAGATGCGCCAGGTTCAACGGCGTTTCGCGCACCATCAGCACCAGGCGCCGCCGTTCTTTCAAAATGACGTCGGCCGCGCGTGCGACCAGGTTATCCGCCAGGCCGTGGGCCACAGCGGCGAGCGTCTTCATCGAGCAGGGCGCAATCACCATGCCATCGGTCTGGAACGAGCCGCTGGCAATCGACGCACCAATTTCGCGATGTTTATGGACGACGTGGGCCAGGGCCTCGACCTCGCGCCTTTGCATCCCGACTTCCTGATGCAGGGTCAGGGAGGCCGCGTCGGAAACCACAAGGTGGGTCTCGACGCCCGGGACGGCGCCCAGCCGTTCCAGCAGGCGCACGCCATAGACCGCGCCGGTCGCGCCGGTGATGCCGACGACGATCCGCCGCGGACGTTGGTCAGGCATTTTTCGGGAACATCGCCTGCAGTTCGCCCGACGCGTACATCTCGTTCATGATGTCGGTGCCGCCGATGAACTCGCCATTCACGTACAGCTGCGGCACGGTTGGCCAGTTCGAGTAATCCTTGATGCCCTGGCGCACTTCCGGATCTTCCAGCACGTTGACGGTGGCGATGTTATCGACGCCGCAGGCTTTCAGGATCTGGATGGCGCGGCCGGAGAAGCCGCATTGCGGAAATTGCGCGGTGCCCTTCATGAACAGCACGACCGGGGTGTTGGTCACGGTGTCTTTGATCCAGGTTTGTACGTCGCTCATGTGCTTGCCTTCGGTGGGAAATGGGGGATGGCGCCATTCTATAAGAAATCGACCGCGGCGGTGCAGTGTGCAAGCGCCCGCTTGCGCGGCTGGAGAGGCCTGCGAATGCGGTATGATCGCCCGGTTTCTCTCGTACCAACTATTCAGGAACCGTTCATGCAACAACGCCCCAACGCCGCGCCTTCGGCGGGTTTCAATTTCGTGCTGGTTGCCGTGCTTGGCTTTATCGGCATCTATGACATCGTCAGCGGCATCACGCGCGATGGCGCCGGTGTCGTCATCACCGGCCTGGCGTTGACGATCTATGCGGCCGTGCTGCTGCGCGACGCGCTCCACATCAGCAAGACCGGCCAGGCGGCGATGTCGCGGGCCAGCATGAACCGCATCGGGCTGGCCTGTTTGGCGCTGTATGTGTTCGGCGTGCTGGTCAAACGCGTGCCGGAGATGGCGCAGTTTTTTAGTTGAATCGGCAATCAACACCTGCGCCTGTGCGCCCTGCGCGTCAAACTGCGCAGATCACGGCTTACTTGCGCAGCTTGGCAAACGCCGCCGCCATCACACCGCCCGTATCCTTATCGCCCGGGCGTTCCTGGCGCCCATGCTGGGCCACGCGCTTGCGGTCATCGCGGTCGCCACGTTGCTGCGGCTGCGCACCCGGCTGCGGCGCCGAATCCGTCAGGCGCATCGTCAGCGCAATGCGCTTACGCTTCGGATCGACTTCCAGCACTTTGACTTTGACGACCTGGCCCGCCTTCACCACCGTGTGCGGATCCTTGACGAAGGTAGTCGAGAGGGCCGAGATGTGCACCAGCCCATCCTGGTGCACGCCGATGTCGACAAAGGCGCCGAAGGCCGCCACGTTGGTGACGACGCCTTCCAGGATCATGTCCGGGCGCAGGTCGCTGATCTCCTCGACGCCTTCCTTGAACGTGGCGGTCGTGAACTCCGGCCGCGGGTCGCGCCCCGGCTTTTCCAGCTCTTTTAAAATGTCGGTCACGGTCGGCACGCCGAATTTTTCGTCCGCATACCTGGCCGGATTCAAGGTCTTGATCAGGGCGCTGTCGCCGACCAGCGCCTTCATGTCGCGTTTGACGTCGGCCAGGATCTTTTGCACCACCGGATAGGATTCCGGGTGCACCGCCGAAGCATCCAGCGGATTCTCGCCGCCCATCACGCGCAAGAAGCCGGCGGCCTGCTCGAAGGTCTTCTCTCCCAGGCGCGGCACGGCCTTCAAGGCCGCGCGCGAGGCGAACGCGCCCTTCATGTCGCGGTAGCTGACGATGCTCTGGGCGACACTTGACGACAGGCCGGACACCCGCGCCAGCAGCGGCGCCGAGGCCGTGTTCACGTCGACACCGACCGCATTCACGCAATCCTCGACCACGGCGTCGAGCGAGCGCGCGAGCTGGGTCTGCGACACGTCGTGCTGGTACTGGCCGACGCCGATCGACTTCGGATCGATTTTCACGAGTTCGGCCAGCGGATCCTGCAGGCGGCGCGCAATCGAGACAGCGCCGCGGATCGACACGTCCATGTCGGGCAGTTCGCGCGAAGCGAATTCGGACGCTGAATACACGGACGCACCGGCTTCGGAGACGACAATTTTCGTCAGTGTCAGTTCCGGTTTCGCCTTGATCAGATCCTGCGCCAGTTTATCCGTCTCGCGCGAGGCGGTGCCGTTGCCGATCGAGATCAGGGAGACATGGTGTTTCGCCGCCAACTGGCCGAGCACATGCAGGGAACCGTCCCAGTCATTACGTGGCTGGTGCGGGTAGATGGTGGCGGTGTCGAGGACCTTGCCGGTGGCGTCGACCACGGCCACTTTGACGCCGGTGCGCAAGCCGGGATCGAGGCCCATGGTGGCGCGCTGGCCGGCAGGCGCGGCCAGCAGCAGCGCCTTCAAATTGCGTGCAAACACGTTGATGGCGTCGAGTTCCGCTTTTTCGCGCAGCGCGCCCATCAATTCGGTCTCGATGTACATGAAGCTTTTCACGCGCCAGGTCCAGCGCGCCGTGTCGAGCAGCCATTTGTCGGCCGGACGGCCCGCACCCTTGATGCCGAAACGGGCAGCGATGCGGCTTTCGCAGGGATTGTGCGGCGCATCCCATTTTGGTTTTTCCGCTTCGGTGTCCAAGCGCAGCACGACGTCGAGGATGCCTTCGCGGCGGCCGCGCATCAGCGCCAGCGCCCGGTGCGACGGAACGCTGGCCAATGGCTCGGAATAGTCAAAATAATCGGCGAACTTTTCACCTTCGTCCTGTTTGCCTTCGACCACTTTCGACTCGACCACGCCGTGCTCGCCCACATACGCGCGCAGGGCTTGCAGCAGCGTCGCGTCTTCGGCAAAACGTTCCATCAGGATCTGGCGCGCGCCGTCAAGCGCCGCTTTCGTGTCCGGCACGCCCGGGTTGTTGACGCCGTCGGCATTGCTGAACGCATCGCGCAGGTAGTTGGCGGCTTCTTGTTCCGGATTGCGCGATGGGTCGGCAAGTAAATCGTCGGCCAGTGGCGCAAGACCGGCTTCGACCGCAATCTGCGCCTTGGTACGGCGCTTTTGTTTATATGGCAAATACAAATCTTCGAGGCGGGTCTTGTCTTCGGCCAGGGCGATCGACTGCAGCAATTCCGGCGTCATCTTGTTCTGTTCGGTGATCGAGGCGATGATCGCCGCGCGCCGCTCTTCCAGCTCGCGCAGGTAGCGCAGGCGCTCTTCCAGCAGGCGCAGCTGGATGTCGTCGAGTCCGCCTGTGGCTTCCTTGCGGTAGCGCGCGATGAAGGGGACCGTGGCGCCCTCGTCCAGCAGGGCGATGGCGGCGGCGACTTGCGCCGGCTTGGCGGCCAGTTCGATGGCGAGGCGTTGTTCGATGGAAGGCAGCATGGGGCAAAAATCCGTGAGTCAGGCGGGCAGTGTTACGCAAATGCGAAGGAAGCGCCAGTCTTGACAGCGGATTCGCACCAACGTCTTTTTTGAAAGCCGGCAATATGCCATGATGCGGAGGCCAGTCTTTCACAACGTAAACATTTCTCGGCAACGTGAGATTCCGAACAAAACTGAAGTGCCCGTATGAGAGATAATGGCGTTTGTTGTTTTTTTTCATACAGGTTCAAGGACCCAATGCACACAGTTGATTACCCACGCGAACACGCGGACGATGCCCCGGCACCGCGTGCGACGCCGGCACGCGCGCCCGCACTGCCCGCACCGGTAGCGACTTGGCTGCAACGGGTCGAAGCGGCGGCGCATCCGCAACCGAAGCTGAGCGCCGATGTCCCTGATCCGAAGGCAATCCAGTACAAGTTCGTGTATGTGATGGCGCCGACCAGTGGCGGGCGCCACGTGGCCATCTGCCTGTGCAAGGCGCGCCTGCGGCCGAATGGTGATGTCGCCGCCGCCAGTCCCGTGAACGAAGTGTTTTCCTTACTGTCGGCGCCGCCCGCCTACCTGGAAGGCGAAGACGAAGACCTGGTGCGCTTCTTCATCGCGATGCGCAGCGGCTCCTCGCAAAGCACCAGCGCGACCGAGCCCAAGGGCAAAGTGGGCGCCATCCTGCTCGATTTATTGCTGCGCCAGGGCAAACTGTTGTGGGCAAATTCCTGGGCCGACATGGCGAATGGCCTGGTCTATCCGCTGCAGGGCGGGCCGACCCGGCAAGCCAATCTCGCCTGGCGCGACGAAGGCCGCGCGGCGAAACTCGGCTGGTCGGTGGAACCGACGAACGGCGCGAATCACCCCGGCGCCGACCTGATCGACTACATGCTGCCGACCGATCCACCCTGGTATATCGATAATCTGTCCTGCGGCCCTTTGAGCCTGAACCGCGGCGGCGTCGACATCTCGCTGGCCGAATTGCAGGCGCTGGTGGCACAAGCCCCCGTACTCACCGGCAACGACAAGAAACGCGTTTCGCAACTGCTGCTGGCGCATGGCTTGCAGGAACTGATGCCGCTACCGCAGCCGCTCACCCAGCGCCTGCGCAGCGATGTCAAGCCGCAACCGTTCCTGCTGCTCGACGCGGCGACGCTGGCCGACACCGGTACCCAGCGCTGGCATGATTTCGCCGTGCTGTCGTTCGATTACGACGGCCAGCGCGTCTCGTTCGACCCGTCGCAGCGCGTGGTGCGCCAGATCGGCGACGTCACCGAAATCATCGAACGCGACACCGTGGCGGAAAGCCAGGCGCTCGACACACTCGCCGAACTGGGTTTTAAAAAGCCGGCGACCACGCCCCTGTCGGCCGTGGCCGGCGCAGTGCAGCTGGAGAGCCAGGCGCACTGGCTGCGCTTTGCCGAAAGCGACCTCGACGCACTGTCGGACGCCGGTTGGCACCTGCAGAAGTCAAACAAGTACCGCTACGACGTGGTGCCTGTGGAGGACTGGTATGCCGAGATCGACGAGCCGGAAGAAGCCGGTAAAGCCTGGTTCGAGCTGGAACTGGGCATCGTCGTGAACCGCAAGCGCGTGCCGCTGCTGCCGGTGCTGGTGCAGATGATCCGCAACGCGCCGATGGATTTCGATCCGGCCGTGCTGGCCGCCCATGGCGAAACCGACCAGATGCTGGCGACCTTGCCGGAAGGCCTGCGCGTCGCCCTCCCATGGTCGCGCGTAAAACCGATCCTGGCGACGCTGGGCGAGCTGTATTTCAACGACAAGATCAAGCACCGCGTGCGCCTGTCGACGCTCGACGCGAGCCGGCTGGAAGAACTCGCGCGCGGCCTCGAGATGCGCTGGTTCGGCGGCGAACAGCTGCGCGAGACCGGCCGTAAACTCAGCCAGTTCGGTTCCGTCAAAAAGGTGGCGGCCCCCGCCGGCCTGCAAGCGACGCTGCGCGACTACCAGCTCGATGGCTTGTCGTGGATGCAGTTCCTGCGCGAATACGACCTGGCCGGCATCCTGGCCGACGACATGGGTCTCGGCAAGACGGTGCAGACGCTGGCGCACATCCTGACCGAGAAAGAGGCCGGCCGCCTGACCAGTCCGGCACTCGTCATTGCGCCAACCAGCCTGATGACCAACTGGCAGGAAGAAGCCGCGCGCTTCACCCCGAGCCTGCGCGTGCTGCTGCTGCAGGGCAAAGAGCGCATGGACTTGTTCGACCAGATCGAACAGGCCGACATCGTGCTGACCACCTACGCCTTGCTGCCGCGCGACGAGGAAAAGCTGCGCGAGCACCACTATCACCTGGTAATCCTCGACGAATCGCACTACATCAAGAACACCCGCTCGAAGGCGGCGCAGACAGCCGGTTCGCTGGACGCGAAGCACCGCCTGTGCCTGACCGGCACGCCCCTGGAAAACCACCTGGGAGAATTGTGGTCGCAGTTCCACTTCCTGCTGCCCGGCCTGCTGGGCGAGGAAAAAGCTTTCAATACCCAGTTCCGCCATCCGATCGAGCGCCAGGACGATCCGGTGCGGCGGATGTTATTAAATCGCCGCATCCGACCCTTCCTGCTGCGCCGCACGAAAGACAACGTCGCCAAGGAACTGCCGCAAAAGACGGAGATGGTGCGCCGCGTCGAACTGACCGGCCCCCAGCGCGATTTGTACGAGACCGTGCGCCTGGCGATGGACAAGAAAGTGCGCGAGGAAATCGACCGCAAGGGCGTGGCGCGCAGCCAGATCGTGATCCTGGAAGCCTTGTTGAAACTGCGCCAGGTCTGCTGCGATCCGCGCCTGGTGAAAACCATGCCGTCGAAGAAAAACACGGCGGCGATCTCCGCCAAGCTGATCGACCTGATGCAGATGGTCGACGATTTGTTGGAAGAAGGCCGCAAGATCCTCGTGTTCTCGCAGTTCACCAGCATGCTGGCGCTGATCGAAGAGGAACTGACGGCGCGCGGCATCCGCTATGCGATTCTCACCGGCGAGACGCGCGACCGTTCGGCGCAGGTGGCCGCGTTCCAGCAGGGCGCGGTGCCGATCTTCCTGATCAGTTTGAAGGCCGGCGGCGTCGGCCTGAACCTGACCGCGGCCGACACCGTCATTCACTACGATCCGTGGTGGAACCCGGCGGCGGAAAACCAGGCCACCGACCGCGCTTGGCGCATCGGGCAGGACAAGCCGGTATTCGTGTACAAACTCATTGCGAAAGGCACGCTGGAAGAAAAGATCCAGCTGCTGCAACAGAAAAAGTCGGAACTGGCGAACTCGATCCTGGCGGAGGGCGAGTCGCAGAAGATGGCGCTGACGCAGGAAGATTTACAGGCGATCTTCGCGCCGCTCGAAGAGCAGTAAGATGTTGTGCAGGCCCCCCCATGCCCGCTTCACGCGGGCATTTTTTTCGCGTTTATCCGCAGTTGTCATGTACGGCGAACAACATTCGGAAAAAACCGGCATCGCTGTGGAAGATATTGAACAATATTGTAAATACAAGATATTCAATCAGGTATTAGCGACAAGGCTACCTGTACAGAGTGGCACTGGCGGCGATATACTCTTCTGTGGCTTGCGTTCCGGCCCGATGAGCTTCCCCTATGATTGGAAGGTGTTCCGATGAACCGCAGCGCCAGCAACGACTGCTCGGCTAGCGCCAGCCTGGCGTTGGCC
This sequence comes from Massilia sp. CMS3.1, assembly GCF_051262535.1. NCBI lineage: Bacteria > Pseudomonadati > Pseudomonadota > Betaproteobacteria > Burkholderiales > Oxalobacteraceae > Massilia > Massilia sp. CMS3.1. The sequence goes on from NZ_JBIMES010000009.1 coordinate 115,543, forward strand.
GAGCAGTTCCGTGTCATCGCCGAAATCGGCGGCGACATCGCCTTCAGCATCGACTGCGCCAGCGGCCAGCTGCGCTATGTCAGCCCTTCCATCGAACAACTGGTCGGGTATACCGCGGCCGAAGTGGCAGCCGGGATTGGTCCCGGGGCGAATGGCCCGCTGGCGGCGCTGTGCCTGGGATTGCCGGAGCGTATGCGGCGCCTGCGCGCGGGTGACCGCAGCCGTCTGCGCCTGGTGCGCGAAGCCGAATTTTACGGCGCCTACGGCTATCCGGTGCCGGTCGAGATCATCTCTTCCTTGCTGTGCGGCGAAGATGGCCAGCCGCAGGCGCTGGTCGGCCTGGTGCGCGACCTGTCGCCGCGGCGCCTGCGCGAAGCCGAGCAGAAGCGCTTCGCGAGCATGCTGAACCATGAATTCCGTACACCCTTGTCGACCATCGACGGCGCCATCCAGCGCCTGGAGGCGACCTGCGTCCAGGCCGACGAGCCGACACGTGCCCGCTACCGCAAGATCGCGCTGGCGACCGACCGCCTGATCGGCATGCTCGACGACTACCTGTCGCCCGAGCGCATGGCCGGTATCGGCAGCGAACGCCAGCCGACCTCGCTGGCGCCGCGCGTGCTGCTGGAGGAGGGCCAAGATCAACTGCGCGCAGCGGGACGCGTGGCCAGCATCAAGTCGCACGAGCTGCCCGCAAGCTTGCGCTGCGAGCCGGAAGGCCTGCGCCTGGCGCTGAAGGTATTGATCGACAATGCGATCGCCTATTCGCCACCAACTTCACCGGTCGTGTTGCAGGGGCGCCTGGCGGCCAGCGGCATCGAACTGGCGGTGCGCGACCACGGCCCCGGCGTGCCGCAGGACGAGCACCTGCGCGTGTTCGACAAGTTTTATCGCGGCCGCAATGCCGACGGCATGCCGGGCAGCGGCCTGGGCCTGTACATGGCGCGTTCGATCGTCGAAGTGCATGGCGGCGTGCTGAGCCTGGTGACGCCGGCCGGCGGCGGCGCCGAGTTCCGCATCTGGCTGCCGGTGGCTGGTGCGGCGAAGCACCTTGCGCGCCGGGCGGCCAGCCCTGATAATCCGGCGCCGGCCGGGACAACGGCGCCGGTAATGGCCCTGCCACCATCTGGCAACACCTGAACAACAAGATGGCACCCCCATGACGCAGATACTGATTGTGGAAGACAACGGCGATTACGCCGGCGACATGGCCGATTTCCTGCGTGAACTCGAGCATGACGTCACGATCGCCACCTCCGCCGGCGAAATGTGGGCTGCGCTGACGCGCACCCCCGCCGCGGTCGTGGTGCTCGACCTTGGCTTGCCCGACGAAGACGGTTTTACGGTTATCCCGCGCATGCGCCAGCTGTATCCCGAGATCGGCCTCCTGGTGCTGACCGGGCGCGTTGCGTTCGACAACCGCATCCTCGGCCTGCAGCTCGGCGCCGACCATTATTTGACGAAGCCGATCAAGTTCCCGGAACTGGCTGCCCACATCGAAGCGCTGGGACGGCGCGTGCGGCCGAGCGAACCGGCGCCGGCGCCGATGAAATGGACGCTGCGCGTGAGCGCGCGCCAGCTCGAGCTGGCGGGCAAGGTGATCGATTTGACCGAGAAGGAATTCAATTTCCTGCACCTGCTGACGATCAACACCCGTCCCGTCCCGCGCGCGACGATCGTGGCCGGCATGGGCGGCGACGACCCGGATGCGAGCCGGCGCGTCGACATGCTGGTCTATCGCCTGCGCAAGAAGACGAGAACGGCGCTGGGGCAGGAATTGCCGCTGCGCAGCGCGTATGGCGAGGGATATAGTCTGTCAGCCGGGTTCACGCTGGCGTAACGGATGTCAGGGCTCATTGAGGCCAGTGGCCTCAATGAGCCAAAGAAAATCGGGACAGGGTCGCAATGAACATCTTGCGCTGTCGAAGAAACCGGGGACACGGTCCCACTGCTGCGCTAGAATCAAGGCCATCCGCATTCATGACCCGCGACCATGGCCCGCCAACCCCGCCTCATCCTCCCCAAGCAACCGCACCACATCCTCCAGCGCGGCAACGATCGCCAGCTGATCTTCCGTGAACGGGAAGACTACGAACGCTTCCTCGGCTGGCTCGGCGAATCGGCGCGCTTTTACCGCGTCGCGATCCACGCCTACGCACTGTTGGCCACTCATCTGCACCTGCTGGCCACGCCGGAGACGGAAGAAGGCCTGGCGGCGATGATGCAAAAGCTCGGCCGCTTCTACGTTCCCTGGTACAACGGCAAATACGCGCGTGCCGGCGGCCTGTTCGAAGGGCGTTTTCGCACGGCCGTGGTCGATACCGATGGCCACTTCATGATGTGCAGCCGTTTCATCGAGCTGGCGCCGGTGCGCGAAGGCGAAGCGGGCGAGCCGGCTGCCTATCCCTGGTCGAGTTACCGGCACCATGCCGGCGCGCACGCCGATGCCGTGATCACCGACCACGCCCTGTTCTGGGGACTGGGCAATACGCCATTCCAGCGCGAGGCGGCGTATATCGAGCTGGTGGGGCAGGGCATTGGCACGGATGAACTGGCGCAGATCGCCGGCGCCGTGCAGAAAGGCCAGCCGCTCGGCAGCCAGGCGTTCAAGCGCGCGCTTGAACAAAAGAGCGGGCGTCGGATCCTGCCCGCCAAGCGCGGCCGGCCATTCAAGACGCCACCGATTTAACCTGTCCCTATTTATTTTGGCTGTACTGGAGGGCCAATTTAATTGGACTCTGACCCTTATTGTTTCCCTTGCCGTCTTTGTTGCATTGCACTATTCTCGACCTTCACCCCTGAAAAAGCTGTGGAGAGTCCTGCATGATTGCCCAAGGTTTATACGATCCCGCCAATGAACACGATGCCTGCGGCGTCGGTTTTATTGCCCACATCAAAGGCAACAAAAGCCATTCCATCATCGATCAGGGGCTGTTAATCCTGAAGAACCTGGATCACCGGGGCGCCGTCGGCGCCGATGCCTTGATGGGCGATGGTGCCGGCATCCTGATCCAGATCCCCGACCAATATTTCCGCGACGAGATGGCAAAGCAGGGCGTCGAGCTGCCGCCGCCCGGCGAATACGGCGTCGGCATGGTCTTCCTGCCGAAGGAACACGCTTCGCGCATCGCCTGTGAACAGGAAATCGAGCGCGCCGTGCGCATCGAAGGCCAGGTGGTACTCGGCTGGCGCAATGTACCGGTCGACGATGCCATGCCGATGTCGCCGACCGTGAAAGCCAAGGAGCCCGTGATCCGCCAGATCTTTATTGGCCGCGGTCCGGACATCATGGTCACCGACGCCCTCGAGCGCAAACTGTACGTCATCCGCAAATCTTCGGGCCACGCGATCCAGGCCCTGAAACTGTTGCATGGCAAAGAATTCTTCGTGCCGTCGATGTCGGCGCGCACGATCGTCTACAAGGGCCTGCTCATGGCGGACCAGGTCGGCGTCTACTACAAGGACCTGCAAGATGCGCGCTGCGTCTCGGCCCTGGCGCTGGTGCACCAGCGCTTCTCGACGAATACCTTCCCCGAGTGGCCGCTGGCGCACCCCTACCGCCTGATCGCCCACAACGGCGAGATCAACACGGTCAAAGGCAATTTCAACTGGACCCGCGCCCGTGAAGGGATGATGAAATCGGCCGTGCTGGGCGACGACCTTCATAAACTGTTCCCGTTGATTTATGAAGGCCAGTCCGACACCGCCTGCTTCGACAATGCCTTGGAACTCTTGGTGATGGCCGGTTATCCGATCGCCCAGGCGATGATGATGATGATTCCCGAAGCCTGGGAAAACCATACGTCGATGGACGAGAACCGCAAGGCCTTCTATGAATACCATGCGGCGATGATGGAGCCATGGGATGGCCCGGCGGCGATGGCATTCACCGACGGGCGCCACATCGGCGGTACGCTGGACCGCAACGGCTTGCGTCCGGCGCGTTATGTCGTCACCGAAGACGACCTGGTCGTCATGGCCTCCGAATCGGGCGTGCTGCCGATTCCCGAATCGCGCATCGTCAAGAAATGGCGTCTGCAGCCCGGCAAGATGTTCCTGATCGACCTGGAAGCGGGCCGCATCATCGACGACAAGGAGCTCAAAGACACCTATTCGAACGCCAAGCCCTATAAAGCGTGGATCAAGTCGGTGCGCATCAAGCTCAACGAAATCAAGCTGTCGGAGTCGCAGCTCGCGCAAAACCGGATGAAAGACACTCCGGCGCAAGGCGAGAAAGCGGCTATTTCTCTGCTGGATCGCCAGCAAGCCTTTGGTTACACCCAGGAAGACCTGAAATTCCTGATGGCGCCGATGGCCGTATTGGGTGAAGAGGCGACCGGTTCGATGGGCAACGACTCGCCACTGGCGGTGATGTCGAACAAGCTCAAACCTTTGTATAATTATTTCAAACAATTGTTTGCCCAGGTGACGAACCCGCCGATCGACCCGATCCGCGAGAGCATGGTGATGTCGCTGGTGTCCTTCATCGGCCCCAAGCCGAACCTGCTCGATACGAACAACGTCAATCCGCCGATGCGTCTGGAAGTGTCGCAACCGGTGCTCGGCTTTGATGACATGGCGCGCCTGCGCAACATCAGCCTGCATACCGGCGGCAAATTCAAATCGTATGAACTGAACATCTGCTATCCGGTCGCCTGGGGCAAAGAGGGTATCGAAGCGTCCTTGGCATCGCTGTGCGCGGAAGCGGTCGATGCGGTGAAATCCGGCCACAACATCCTGGTCGTCTCGGACCGCGCGATCTCGAGCGACGTCGTCGCGATTCCCGCACTGCTCGCAACCTCGACCATCCACCAGCACCTGGTGATGCGCGGCCTGCGTGCTTCGACCGGCCTGGTCGTGGAAACCGGCTCGGCCCGCGAAACCCACCACTTTGCCCTGCTCGCAGGTTTTGGCGCAGAAGCCGTGCACCCGTATCTCGCGCTGGAAACCCTGGCCGACCTGGCCCAGCACCTGCCACACGAAATGGCGCCGGATGTGGCCTGCTATAACTACACCAAGGCGATCGGCAAGGGCCTCATGAAGGTGATGTCGAAGATGGGCATCTCGACCTACATGTCGTATTGCGGCGCCCAGATCTTCGAAGCCGTCGGCCTGAATAAAACGCTGGTGGATAAATACTTCCGCGGCACCTCGTCGACCGTCGGCGGGATTGGCCTGTTCGAAGTGGCCGAGGAAGCGCTGCGCCTGCACAGCCTGGCCTTCGGTGCGGACCCGCTGCTGGCCAATGCGCTGGACACCGGTGGCGAATACGCGTTCCGCGTGCGCGGCGAAGACCATATGTGGACGCCGGATGCGATCGCCAAGCTGCAGCACTCGACCCGTGCGAACAATTTCAGCACCTATAAAGAGTACGCACAGATCATCAACGACCAGAGCCGCCGTCACCTGACGCTGCGCGGCCTGTTCGAGTTCAAGATCGATCCGAGTAAAGCGATTCCGCTCGCCGAAGTCGAGCCTGCGCAAGAGATCGTCAAGCGTTTCGCCACCGGCGCGATGTCGCTCGGCTCGATCTCGACGGAAGCGCACGCCACCCTGGCGATCGCCATGAACCGCATCGGCGGCAAGAGCAATACGGGCGAGGGCGGCGAAGATCCACGCCGTTACCTGAACGAATTCAAGGGCATCAAGATCAGCAAGGGCGAGACGCTCGCTTCGGTGCTCGGTTCCGATCGGGTGGCGGTCGACCTGCCGCTGGAAGAGGGCGACTCGCTGCGCTCGAAAATCAAGCAGGTCGCGTCGGGCCGCTTCGGCGTCACCGCGGAGTACCTGAATTCGGCCGACCAGATCCAGATCAAGATGGCGCAGGGCGCAAAACCGGGAGAAGGTGGTCAGCTGCCGGGCCACAAGGTGTCGGAATACATTGCCAGCCTGCGCTTTTCGGTGCCGGGTGTCGGTTTGATTTCGCCGCCACCGCACCACGACATCTATTCGATCGAAGACCTGGCGCAGCTGATCCACGATCTGAAAAATGCGAATCCGCGTGCGTCGATCTCGGTCAAACTGGTGTCGGAAGTGGGCATTGGCACGGTCGCCGCCGGCGTCTCGAAAGCCAAGGCCGACCACGTGGTCGTTGCCGGCCACGATGGCGGTACCGGTGCTTCTCCCTTGTCCTCGGTAAAACATGCGGGCACGCCGTGGGAGCTGGGCCTGGCTGAAACCCAGCAGACGCTGGTGCTGAACGGACTGCGCAGCCGCATCCGCGTACAAGCCGACGGCCAAATGAAGACCGGCCGCGATGTCGTGATCGCCGCCATGCTGGGTGCGGACGAGATCGGTTTCGCGACCGCGCCGCTGGTGGTCGAAGGTTGCATCATGATGCGCAAATGCCACCTGAACACCTGTCCAGTCGGTGTGGCGACGCAAGACCCGGTCTTGCGGGCGAAGTTCCAGGGCAAACCGGAACACGTCGTGAATTACTTCTTCTTTGTCGCCGAAGAAGCGCGCCAATTGATGGCCCAGCTCGGCATCCGCACCTATGACGAACTGATCGGCCGCGCAGATTTGCTGGATAAATCGAGCGCAATTACCCATTGGAAGGCGCAGGGACTCGACTTCTCGAACATCTTCTATCAGCCGAAGACCGACTCGCTGCGCAACCTGTTCCACACCGATGCGCAGGATCACGGCCTCGACCGCGCGCTCGACCATAAACTGATCGCGCAGGCGAAAGCGGCATTGGAAAAGGGCGAACGCGTGTCCTTCATTTCTCCGGTGCGCAACGTGAATCGCACGGTCGGCACCATGCTCTCGGGCGAAGTCGCCAAGCGCTACGGCCACGCCGGCCTGCCGGACGACACCATCCACATCCAGCTGCAGGGCACGGCCGGGCAATCGGCGGCCGCCTTCCTGGCTGCGGGCATCACGCTCGACCTGGTGGGAGAAGGCAACGACTACGTCGGCAAGGGCCTGTCCGGTGGCCGCGTGATCGTGCGTCCGAACACGGAATTTCGCGGCTGGGCGGTGGACAACATCATCGTCGGCAACACCGTGCTGTATGGCGCGATTTCCGGTGAAGCCTTTTTCAATGGCGTGGCCGGCGAACGCTTCGCGGTGCGCAATTCCGGTGCGACGACGGTGGTCGAAGGCTGTGGCGACCACGGCTGCGAATACATGACTGGCGGCACGGTCGTGGTGCTCGGGGATACCGGGCGCAATTTTGCGGCCGGCATGTCGGGCGGCGTGGCCTATGTCTACGATCCGAAAAACGAGTTCGAGGCGCGCTGCAACACGACCATGGTCAATCTCGAGCGCGTGGTGTCGACCAAGGAGCAGGGAGATATCTCCGGCTGGCACAGCCAAAGCCGCGAGACCGATCGTGAATCGGACGAAGTCATCCTGCGCCGCCTGATCGAACGCCACTTCAAATACACCGGCAGCACCCGTGCGCGCAACCTGCTCGATGACTGGGCCAACAGCCGCGGCAAGTTCGTCAAGGTCTTCCCGACCGAGTACAAGCGCGCGCTGGAAGAGATGCACAACAGCAGCATGGAAGAAGCGAACGACAAGATCGAGCTGGCTGCGTAACGAGCACCGGGCGGCGTACCCGCTCGTAGGGTGGACGGCGCTGCCGTCCACGGGTTCAAGCAGCCATCGCGCAGCCGCGCTGCGTTAAGAAAACGACCGGTGTCCGGCACCGAAAGCAAAAGGAATAAAACGTGGGCAAAATCACCGGTTTCATGGAATTCGAACGGCAGGAAGAAGGTCACGTCGACCCTGCCGTACGCGTCAAGAACTACAAGGAATTCGTCGTCACCCTGAGCGATGGCCAGGCAAAAGTGCAGGGCGCGCGCTGCATGGATTGCGGCATTCCGTTCTGCAACACGGGCTGCCCGGTGAACAACCAGATCCCCGACTGGAACGACCTGGTGTATCACAATAATTACCGCGCAGCGATCGACAACCTGCATTCCACCAATAACTTCCCCGAAGTCACCGGCCGCATCTGCCCGGCGCCCTGCGAAGCGGCCTGCACGCTCGGCATCAACAGCGAGCCGGTCGGCATCAAGTCGATCGAGCGCAAGATTGCCGACGCCGGTTGGGAACACGGCTATGTCGTGCCGCAGCCGGCGTTGGTGAAAACCGGCAAGAAGGTGGCGGTGGTCGGTTCCGGCCCCGCAGGCCTGGCCGCCGCCCAGCAACTGGCGCGCGCCGGCCACGCTGTGACGGTGTTCGAGAAGAGCGACCGCATCGGCGGCCTGCTGCGTTACGGCATCCCCGATTTTAAAATGGAGAAGGGCCTGATCGACCGCCGCATCGAGCAGATGCAGGCGGAGGGCGTGACCTTCCGCACCAGCGTCCTGATCGGCAAGGATTTCCCGGCCGCGGTCAGCAACATGGCGCGCGACACGATTTTCCCCGAGGATTTAAGCGCCGAGTTCGACGCCGTCGTCATGGCCGGCGGCGCCGAACAGCCGCGCGATTTGCCGGTGCCGGGGCGGGAACTAAAAGGCGTGCATTTCGCGATGGATTTCCTGCCGCAGCAAAACCGGGTGAATGCCGGAGATAAATTGAAAGACCAGATCAAGGCGACGGCGAAGCACGTGGTCGTGATCGGCGGCGGCGATACGGGTTCCGACTGCGTTGGCACCTCGAACCGCCACGGTGCGGCAAGCGTCGCCCAGTTCGAACTGATGCCGATGCCGCCCGAGCACGAGAATAAACCCCTCGTCTGGCCCTATTGGCCGACCAAGTTGCGCACCTCGTCCTCCCACGAGGAAGGCTGCGAACGCGATTTTGCCGTGGCCACAAAACGGTTCGAAGGCAGGAACGGCAAAGTCGAAAAGCTGATCGCCTGCCACGTCGAGTGGCAAGACGGCAAGATGATCGAAGTGCCGAACAGCGAATTCGAGATGAAGGCCGATCTCGTGTTTCTGGCCATGGGCTTTGTCTCGCCGGTGCAGCAGGTGCTCGATGCCTTCGGCGTGCAAAAGGATGCGCGCGGCAACGCGCGCGCCACGACCGACGGCGAGACTTGTTACCAGACCTCGGCGCCGAAAGTGTTCGTGGCCGGCGACATGCGCCGCGGCCAGTCGCTGGTGGTGTGGGCAATCCGCGAGGGGCGCCAGTGTGCCAGGGCGGTGGATGAGTTCCTGATGGGAGCGTCGGTCCTGCCGCGGTAAGCTTATTCTGGCGTGGGCCGGGCGGTGAACCGCTCTTGAGCCCATGCTACTTTAGGGAAATATTAATAAAAGACAACAAATTGCAATGTTGGAATATATGCATATATCAACAAAAACAATGACTTGCGGAACTAAATAGCTGACTTTTCGGTTAGTAGTGTTGTAGGCACGCGTCGGAACCGGGTTTGAAACGGGGCTGTCCCAAGCAGAGCTTGCCGTTTCTGCACTACAATACGAGATTCCCCAATCCGACTATCCCCTTGTGTCTAACCTTGTAGAAATACGCGATCTCGAGTTTGCCTATGGCGATCGCAAGATCCTGTCGAACCTCCGCATGGATTTCCCTCGCGGCAAGCTCATTGCCGTGATGGGCGGTTCCGGCTGCGGCAAGACCACGGTCTTGCGCCTGATCGGCGGACAGATCCGTCCGCAGCGCGGTGCCGTGCGGGTCGGCGGCGAGGTTGTGCACGAGCTGCGCACCGACGGCCTGTACCGTCTGCGCCGCAAGATGGGCATGCTGTTCCAGTTCGGCGCGCTGTTCACCGATCTCACCATTTTCGATAACGTCGCCTTCCCGCTGCGCGAGCACACCGACTTGTCGGAAGAGCTGATCCGCAACTTGGTGATGATGAAGCTGAACGCCGTCGGCCTGCGCAATGCTTCGAAGTTGAAACCGGCCGAGATTTCCGGCGGCATGGCGCGCCGCGTCGCTGTGGCCCGCGCGATCGCGCTCGACCCTGAACTGATCATGTACGACGAGCCGTTCGCCGGTCTCGACCCGATCTCGATGGGCCTGACCGCCAACCTGATCCGCAGCCTGAACGATGCGCTCGGCTCGACATCGATTCTTGTTTCGCACGATGTGAACGAAACCTTCGCCATCGCCGACTACGTGTATTTCATGTCGGCTGGCAAGATCGTCGCCGAAGGCACGCCAGCCGAGCTGCGCGTCTCGCAAGACCCGTACGTAAAACAGTTCGTCAATGCCGAGCCGGACGGTCCGGTGCCCTTCCACTATCCGGGTAAGTCGCTGGCCGACGACCTGGGTCTGGGAGCGAAGCGATGATCATGCGTTTTATGGAGTCCGCCGGCGCCACCGCGCGTGAATCGGTCGAGAGCCTCGGCTTTGCCACGCGCGCTTTTTTCAACTTGCTGCGTTTTTCGCCCGGTGCGTTCCGCCGTCCGACCCTCATTACCGAGCAGATCCATTTTATTGGCAACTATTCGTTGCTGATCACGATCGTCTCCGGCCTGTTCGTCGGTCTTGTGCTGGGGCTACAGTTCTACGTCAACCTGATCCAGTTCGGCGCCGAAGACAAGCTGGGTTCCCTGGTCGCCCTGTCCTTGATCCGCGAACTCGGCCCGGTCGTCACCGCCTTGCTGTTCGCCGGCCGCGCCGGCACCTCGCTCACCGCCGAAATCGGCCTGATGAAAGCCGGTGAACAGCTGTCGGCCATGGAAATGATGGCCGTCAATCCCGTGCAGCGCGTGCTGGCGCCCCGTTTCTGGGGTGGCGTGATTGCCATGCCGGTGTTGGCCGCCGTGTTCTCGGCCGTCGGCATCATGGGCAGCTACCTGGTCGCCGTTAAAATGCTGAGCCTGGACGAAGGCGCGTTCTGGTCGCAGATGCAGGCTGGCGTCGACGTCAACCGCGATGTCGTCAGCAGCGTCATCAAAAGTTTCGTGTTCGGCATCGCGGTGACCTTCACCGCCGTGTTCCAGGGTTACCACGTGAAGCCGACCCCGGCCGACGTGGCACGTGCCACCACACGCACCGTCGTGATCGCCTCGCTGCTGGTGCTGGGACTCGATTTCGTCATGACCGCCTTGATGTTTGCCCAATAAACCGTTTCGTATGGCCGCGCACAGACGGCCTGAATACTAGGAAATACTATGCACCGTAAAATCATTGACGTCTGGGTCGGCCTGTTTGTCCTGCTGGGCGCTGCCGCTGTGTTGTTCCTCGCACTGCAGGCAGGCAATATGAGTTCGCTCTCGTTCGCCGAGACCTACGCCGTCACTGGCAAATTCGACAACATTGGTGGATTGAAGCCACAGGCGCCGGTCAAGAGCGCCGGTGTCGTGGTTGGCCGGGTAGGCGATATCAGTTTCGACGACAAGACCTATCAGGCGATGGTTCGCCTTGATCTGGATCCGAACTACAAGTTCCCGAAAGATTCGTCCCTCAAGATCCTCACCGCGGGTCTGCTGGGCGAGCAATACATTGGCATCGAACCGGGCGGCGACACGAAAAACCTCGTCGACGGCGATCGAATTAACCGTACGCAATCGGCCACCGTGCTGGAAGACCTGATCAATCAGTTCATCTACAGCAAGGCCGCCGAAGGAAAGGAAGGCAGCGAATGAGCAGCAATAGCAAAAGTAATAACATGAGGCTGGCACTGGCCCTGGCCGCCTGCGCGGCCCTGGCCGGCTGCGCCACGCCGGGCAACCCGCAAGACCCGCTGGAAAAGATTAACCGTGCCACCTTCGTGTTGAACGACACGGTCGACCGCGTGGCCTTGAAGCCTGCCGCGACGGCCTACCAGAAGGTGCTGCCGGGCTTCGTGCAAACGGGCGTGAGCAATTTCTTTGGTAACTTGTCAGATGTCTGGAGCTCGGCGAATAACCTGATGCAAGGCAAGGGCGAACAGGGCGCGACCGATTTCATGCGTTTCGCCATCAATTCGACCTTCGGTATCGTCGGTATCCTCGACATCGCTTCGGAAGCCGGACTGCAGAAACACAACGAAGACTTTGGTCAGACGCTAGGCGTGTGGGGCGTTCCTTCGGGTCCCTACTTGATGTTGCCACTGTTGGGCCCATCTACGCTGCGTGACACCGCTGCATTGCCTGCCGACATGTGGGCCGATGCCTGGACGACCGTGACTCCGGTAAGTACGCGCAACATCGGCGTTGGGGTGCGTGTGATCGACCAGCGCGCATCGATCCTGGAAGCATCGAGCCTGATGGAGGATGCCGCGCTCGACCGTTACGAATTCATCCGTGACGGCTACATGCAGCGCCGTGAAAGCCGCGTGCGTGACGGCGAATCAGCGCCGCGCGAGGACGCGCCAGCATCGGCTACGCCAAACGCGCCGGCATCGAACACGCAAGTGGTGCCGGAGCCTGCCTCGGCCGACGCGGAAAAGCAGCGGAAGTAATAGTTCGTAAAACAGCTCGCACGATGCATGGAGTGTCCTGCAAGCTGTGTCCTCAAATACAGAAAAGAGAGCTTATGAAACCAATCGCCCAACTCATCGCCACCGCAGCAACCCTCGTGTTCGCCACCAGCGTCATTGCAGCGCCTGCCCCGGCAACCAATGAAGCGCCGGATGTGCTGGTGAAACGCATCAGCGCCGACGTCATCGACAGCGTGAAAGCCGACAAGGATATCCAGGCCGGCAACCGCAACCGCGTCATGGAACTGGTCAATTCGAAGATCCTGCCGCACGTCGATGCCGAAAAAATGACCGCCCTGGCGGCCGGCCGCTTCTGGCGCCAGGCCACCCCGGAACAGCAAAAGCGCTTGTCGGAAGAATTCCGCACGCTGCTCGTCTACACGTATTCTGGCGCGCTGTCGCAGATCAAGAACGAAACGGTCGAGTTCAAGCCGATGCGCGCTGAAGCCGCCGACACCGACGTCGAAGTGCGTTCGCAGGTGAACGTCGCTCGCGGCGAGCCGATCACCATCAACTACCGCCTGTCGAAGGGTGACGGCGGCTGGAAGATCTACGACATCAACGTGCTGGGCGCGTGGCTGGTCGAGACCTATAAAGGCACCTTCGCCGCCGAGATCAACAAGTCCGGCGTCGACGGCCTGATCACCAAACTGGCCGATCGCAACCGCCAGCTGGCGAGCAAGCCGCTGAAGGCCCCGAAGTAAGCATGGCCGAAGCAAATACGATGCTGTCGCTCGACGCCCTGACCTTCGACACCGCGCAAGCGGCGCTGGAGCAGGGCTGCGCCGCGATCCGGGCCGGCGAGACCGTGTTCGACCTGGGCGGCGTACGCGCCGCCGATTCGTCCGGCGTCGCCTTGCTGTTGGCCTGGCAGCGCCGCGCACATGACGCGGGGCAGAAACTCACGTTCGTCAATGTGCCGCCGAATATTGATGCGTTGGCGCATTTGTACGGGCTCGATGGGGTGCTGGCGCGCTCGTAGGTCGTCACGGCGGCACATCGTACGCCGCCATCCGCGTTTTCCGGTAGCGCCATCAGCGCACCGCCATCGCGCGCGGGCACTGACCCTCCCAATGCCGCCAGGCTCTTGTATTCCCGATTTCCCCTATAATGGGTCGTTTCCCCGCCCGGTTTGCGCACGCCTGTGCCGCGGCCACTTCGAAGAACAATGACAGCGATCCAGATTAACAGCGTCGAGAAAAGCTACAAGGCCTTCAAGGCTTTGAAGGGCGTTTCCCTGACGATCGAACAGGGCGAGTTCTTCGGCCTGCTTGGGCCGAACGGCGCCGGCAAGACGACCCTGATTTCCACCATCGCCGGCCTGATCCGGCCCGATGTTGGCAGCGTCAAGATTCACGGCCACGACGTCGTGACCGATTTCCGCGAAGCGAGAAAAAAACTCGGCGTGGTGCCGCAGGAACTCGTGTTCGACCCGTTCTTCACGGTGCGCGAAACCTTGCGCCTGCAGTCGGGATATTTTGGCATCAAGAACAACGACAAGTGGATCGACGAGGTCATGGACAACCTCGACCTGACGAACAAAGCCGACGTCAACATGCGCGCCCTGTCCGGCGGCATGAAGCGGCGCGTGCTGGTCGCGCAGGCGCTGGTCCATAAACCGCCGGTCATCGTGCTCGATGAACCAACCGCCGGGGTCGACGTCGAACTGCGCCAGACCCTGTGGAAGTTTATTTCGTGCCTGAACCGCGAAGGCGGCCACACGGTCGTGCTCACCACCCACTACCTGGAAGAAGCGCAAGCCATGTGCGAGCGCGTGGCGATGCTCAAATCCGGCGAAGTTGTCGCGCTCGACACGATGAGCGCGCTGCTGCGCCGCGTGTCCGGCTCGCAATTGATCGTGCACCTGAAAAGCGGAGCGTTGCCGCAGAATCTGCGCCACCTGGTCTCGCACGACGAGCACGGCAATGGCAACGGCAACAAATACAGCCTGCGCGTCAACGAATACGCCGAAGTCGAACCGATCCTGGCGCGCCTGCGCGAGAGTGGCGCGGTCATCGACGAGATGCAGCTGCAGCAGGCCGACCTCGAAGACATTTTTATCCAGATCATGGAAAAGGGCGCGCTGTGAGTGTCGTTTCTGTCGGTTTCCGCACCCTGTTCTATAAAGAGATGCTGCGCTTCTGGAAGGTCGCGACGCAAACCATCGCTGCGCCCATCCTCACCGCGATGCTGTACTTGCTGATCTTCGGCCACGTGCTGGAGGGCCGGGTCGAGGTGTATCCGGGCGTGTCGTACACCGCCTTCCTGGTGCCCGGCCTGGTGATGATGAGCGTGTTGCAGAACGCATTTGCGAATGCGTCCTCGTCGCTGATCCAGTCGAAGATCACCGGCAACCTGGTGTTCATCCTGCTGCCGCCGCTGTCGCACTGGGAAATCCTGCTCGCGTATGTGGCGGCCTCGGTCGTGCGCGGCGTGGTGGTCGGTGCCGGCGTGTTCGCCATCACCGCCTGGTTTGCGCACCTGTCATTCGCGGCGCCCCTGTGGATCATCGTCTTCGCATTGCTGGGCGCGGCCATTCTGGGCACGCTGGGCGTGATCGCCGGTATCTGGGCCGATAAATTCGACCAGCTCGCCGCGTTCCAGAATTTCCTGATCATGCCGGCCACCTTCCTGGCCGGTGTGTTCTACTCGATCCACTCCTTGCCCGCGTTCTGGCAGGCGGTCTCGCATTTCAACCCGTTCTTTTATATGATTGACGGGTTCCGCCACGGCTTCTTCGGCCAGTCCGATATCTCGCCGTGGACCAGCCTTGCCATCGTTTCCGCTTTTTTCGCGGTACTCGCGGCAGTGGCGATCAACCTGCTGCGCGGCGGCTATAAACTGCGTCATTGAAACCTTAGGAATTAACGTGTCGACCACTCCAGAACTGATCCACAGCTATATCGAAAACGGCCTGCAATGCACGCATCTGACGGTCGAGGGCGATGGACGTCACTTCTCGGCCCTGATCGTCTCGCCTGCCTTTGCCGGCAAGCGCCCGATCCAGCGCCACCAGCTGGTGTACGCGGCGCTGGGCGACCGCATGCGCGAAGAGATTCACGCACTGTCGATGAAAACCCTGACGCCTGAAGAATACGGAGGCTAAATGGACAAGTTGCAAATCGTTGGCGGCAAACGCCTGAATGGCGAAATTTCGGTCTCGGGCGCGAAGAACGCGGCGCTGCCGATCCTGTGCGCGGGCCTCTTGACGAGCGGCGACGTCGCACTGTCGAACGTGCCGCGCCTGCACGACGTGAAAACCATCCTCAAACTGCTTGAGCAGACCGGTTTGAAAGTCACCCAGGACGATGAGAACGTCACCCTGAACGGCGCGAACATCACCAGCCTGGAAGCGCCGTATGAGCTGGTGAAGACCATGCGCGCGTCGATTCTCGTATTGGGACCCTTGCTGGCGCGCTTCGGCGAAGCCAAGGTGTCGCTGCCGGGCGGCTGCGCGATCGGTTCGCGTCCGGTCGACCAGCACATCAAGGGCTTGCGCGCGATGGGCGCCGAGATCACGATCGAAGGCGGCTATATTTACGCGAAAGCGAAAAAATTAAAAGGCGCGCGCATCCTGACCGACATGATCACCGTCACCGGCACCGAGAATCTGCTGATGGCCGCGACCCTGGCCGACGGCGAAACGGTGCTGGAAAACGCCGCGCGCGAACCGGAAGTGACGGATCTCGCGAACCTGCTGGTTGCCATGGGTGCGAAGATCGAGGGCATCGGTACCGACCGCCTGGTGATCCAGGGCGTGGCCGAACTGCATGGCGCGCAGCACGCCGTCATCTCCGATCGCATCGAAGCGGCGACTTTCCTGTGCGCGGTAGCGGCCACCGGCGGCGATATCGTGCTGACCAATACCCGCACCGACATTATCGACGTCGCGCTGGATAAACTGCGCGAAGTCGGCCTGCAGATGGATATCGGAAGCAACACGATCCGCGCGCGCATGGATGCGCGCCCGCAGCCGGTGTCGTTCCGCACCACCGAGTATCCGGGCTTTCCGACCGACATGCAGGCCCAGTTCATGGCGGTGAACACCATCGCCACCGGTCCGAGCCGCGTGACCGAGACGATTTTCGAGAACCGCTTCATGCACGTGCAAGAGATGAACCGCCTCGGCGCGCAGATCTCGACCGAAGGGAATACGGCGTTTATCAAAGGCGTCGAACGGCTGGTGGGCGCGCCAGTGATGGCGACCGACCTGCGCGCCTCGGCTTCTCTGGTGATCGCCGCCATGGCGGCCGAGGGAACCACCCTGATCGACCGCATCTATCACCTCGACCGCGGCTACGACCGCATGGAAGTGAAATTGTCGAAGGTCGGCGCCGACATCGTGCGCATCAAGTAGGGGCAATATGAGCATCGCAACACAATCGACCGAGCCGGGCCTGATCCTGGCCTTGTCAAAAGGCCGGATTTTCGAAGACACGCTGCCGCTGCTGGCCTCGGCCGGCATCACAGTCCTTGAAAACCCGGAAACCTCGCGGAAACTCATCCTGGCCACCAACGACCCGGGCGTGCGCGTACTGATCGTGCGCGCGACCGACGTGCCGACCTATGTGCAATATGGCGCGGCCGACTTCGGTGTGGCCGGCAAGGACGTGCTGCTCGAGCATGGCGGCGAAGGTCTGTATCAGCCGGTCGACCTGAACATCGCCGCCTGCCGCATGTCGGTGGCGGTGAACGCCGGCTTCGACTACGAGAAGGCCGTGCGCCAGGGCGCGCGCCTGCGCGTAGCGACCAAGTTCGTCAACACGGCGCGGCAGCACTTTGCGTCGAAAGGCGTGCACGTCGACCTGATCAAACTGTACGGCTCGATGGAACTGGCGCCGCTGGTCGGCCTGTCGGACGCCATCGTCGACGTAGTTTCGACCGGCAACACGCTGCGCGCGAACAACCTGGTCGAAGTCGAGAAGATCATGGAGATCTCCTCGCGCCTGGTCGTGAACCAGGCTGCATTGAAGCTCAAGCGCGAGCGCCTGCAACCCATCATCGAAGCCTTTGAACGGGCTTCAAAACTTCAACAAGGCTGACCCCATGGCTGTACAGATCCGCACCCTCGACTCCACCCACGACGGTTTTACAGGGCAGCTGCATGCGCTGCTGGCGTTCGAGGCATCGACCGACGATGCGATTGAAACGGTCGTGACCGGGATTCTCGCGGATGTGAAGAAGCGCGGTGATGCCGCGGTGCTCGAGTACACCAACCGCTTCGATCGCGTCAGCGCGACGAGCATGGCCGCCTTCGACTTGTCGCAGGAAGAGCTGCAAGCGGCACTCGATTCTCTGCCGCAAGCCCAGCGCGCCGCGCTGCAGACGGCCGCCGAGCGCATCCGCGTCTTCCACGAGCGCCAGAAGGGGGAACTCAAGGGTTTCAGCTACACCGAGCCCGATGGCACGGTGCTCGGCCAGCGCGTCACGCCGCTGGACCGCGTCGGCATCTATGTCCCCGGCGGCAAGGCTGCGTATCCATCGTCGGTGCTGATGAATGCGATTCCGGCGCAGGTGGCTGGCGTTCAAGATATCGTCATGGTGGTACCGACCCCGGACGGCGTGAAGAATCAAATGGTGCTGGCCGCCGCGGCGATCGCGGGCGTGACGCGCGTGATCACCATCGGCGGCGCCCAGGCGGTTGCCGCGCTGGCCTACGGCACCGAGACGATTCCGGCGGTTGATAAAATCGTCGGCCCCGGCAACGCGTATGTCGCTGCCGCCAAGCGCCGCGTGTTCGGCACGGTCGGCATCGACATGATCGCGGGCCCGTCCGAAATCCTGGTGCTGTGCGACGGCACGACCGATCCCGACTGGGTCGCGATGGACTTGTTCTCGCAGGCCGAACACGACGAACTGGCGCAAGCGATCCTGCTGTGCCCGGACCTTGAGTACATCGCCAGGGTGGAAGCGAGCATCCACAAGCTGCTGCCGACCATGCCGCGCCAGGAAACCATCATCACCTCGCTCAGCGACCGTGGCGCCCTGATCAAGGTGCGCGACATGGACGAAGCCTGCGCGATTGCGAACGACATCGCCGCCGAGCACCTCGAGATCTCGGCCGAGAACCCGCAGCAGTGGGCCGATAAAATCCGCCACGCCGGCGCCATGTTCCTCGGCCAGTTCTCGTCCGAGGCGCTGGGCGACTATTGCTGCGGCCCGAACCACGTGCTGCCGACCTCGCGCACGGCGCGCTTCTCGTCGCCGCTGGGCGTCTACGATTTCCAGAAGCGCTCCTCGATGCTGCAGGTCAGCGAGGCGGGCGCCCAGACGCTCGGTAAAGTCGCGGCCGAACTGGCCTACGGCGAAGGTTTGCAGGCGCACGCGCGCAGCGCAGAACTGCGTATCAAACAGTCATGACGGGCTGGGTCAACCAGGTATTCTGCGAGGATGCGCTGACAGGCCTGTCGCGCATTCCCGATGGGTCCGTCGACCTGCTCCTGACCGACCCGCCCTACAACCTCGGCAAAGACTACGGCAACGGCTCCGACCAGCAAAGCGTCGAAGCCTATCTGGCCTGGACGCAGCAGTGGATCGAGGCCGCGCTGCCCAAGCTCAAACCCAACGGCAGCCTGTACATTTTCCTGACCTGGCGCTTCGCGCCCGAGATCTTCGTGATGCTGAAAAAACGCATGACGATGATGAACGAGATCATCTGGGACCGGCGCGTTCCGTCCATGGGCGGCAGCGTGCGCAGCTTTTCATCGGTGCACGACACGATCGGCTTCTTTGTGAACCGCAAGGATTATTATTTTGATCTGGACTCGGTGCGCATTCCCTACGATGCGGCGACCAAAAAGGCGCGCTCGCGCTCGATCTTCGTCGGCGCCAAGTGGTTGGAGGTCGGCTACAACCCAAAGGACCTGTGGAGCGTGTCGCGCCTGCACCGCGAGCATCCGGAGCGCGCCGACCATCCTACCCAAAAACCCCTTGAAATCATCGAACGCATGATCAAGGCGTCCTGTCCGCCGGGCGGGGTCGTGCTCGACCCGTTCATGGGCAGCGGCACCACGGCGATCGCGGCGCGCAACCTGGACCGCCAGTTCACCGGATTCGAACTCAATCCCGAGTACTGCGCCCTCATCGAAACGCGCCTGGCCGCTCCAAAGCCGAGCCCCACCATCAAACAACGCAAGAGCATTGCGCGCGCAGCCAAGGCTGTGGTGCGCGCCGCCAGCGCCACCGAGGAACAAGCATGAGCTTTATCGACAACCTGATCGCCAACGTGATCCGCGACGATGTCCGCGCCAACAGCGCCTACGTGGTGCCGGATTCGAGCGGTCTCATCAAACTCGATGCGATGGAAAACCCGTACGAGCTGCCGCGCGCATTGCGCGAAGAGCTCGCACGGCGCCTGGCCGACGCGGTGCTGAACCGCTATCCGATGGCCTCGTATGCGAGCCTGAAGGAAAAAGTCAGCGCCACGCTCGGCATCCCGGCCGGCTACGATGTCCTGCTCGGCAATGGCTCGGATGAGCTGATCCAGATTGTCGCCACCACGGTCGCCAACCAGAAGCGGCGCGCCACCATACTCGCGCCGGTGCCCGCCTTCGTCATGTATTCGCGCTCGGCCCAGTTCGCGGGTGCCGATTTCGTCGGTGTGAAATTAAAGCCGGACTTTTCGCTCGACATGGACGCCATGCTGGCCGCGATCGCCCTGCACCAGCCGGCCGTCGTCTTCCTGGCCTACCCGAACAACCCGACCGGCAACCTGTTCGCGAGCGAGGATATCGAGACGATCATCCGCGCGCTCGGGGACAAGGGAATTGCCGTGCTCGACGAGGCCTACCAGCCGTTTGCCCGTCACACCTTCATGGACCGCCTGGACGAGTTCGAGAACCTGGTCGTGATGCGCACCGTGTCGAAACTGGGACTGGCCGGCATTCGCCTCGGCTACATGACGGCCGCGCCGCAGTTGCTGGCCGAGTTCGAGAAGGTGCGTCCGCCGTACAACGTCAACGTGCTGACCCAGGTAGCGGCCGAGTTCGTGCTGGATCACGTCGAGGTGCTCGATGCCCAGGCCGCCAGCATCAACGCCGAGCGCGAGCGATTGACTCCTGAACTGGCAGCGCTGGCGGGAGTCGAAGTATTTCCATCTGCCGCGAATTTTATTTCGCTGCGCGTGCCCGATGCAGCCGATGTCTGTGCAAAACTCCTGGCCGAAAAGGTGCTGATCAAAAATTTGAGTAAAATGCACCCATCGCTGGCCAATTGCATCCGTGTCACGGTCAGTACCCCGGAAGAAAATTCCGCATTCCTGAATTCCCTGAAGGCGGCGCTCGCGCCTGCCTGACCCCGACGAGCACCTTTCATGACCCGCACCGCAGACATCACCCGCAACACCAACGAGACGCAGATCCGCGTCTCGATCAATCTCGACGGTACCGGCCGCCAGAAGCTGAACACCGGCGTGCCCTTCCTCGACCACATGCTCGACCAGATCGCGCGCCATGGCATGATCGACCTGGAAGTCGAGGCAGTCGGTGATTTGCACATCGACGCCCACCACACGGTCGAGGACACCGGCATCACCCTCGGCATGGCAATCGCCAAAGCGGTGGGCGACAAGAAGGGCATGACCCGCTACGGCCATGCGTACGTGCCGCTGGACGAGGCGCTCTCGCGCGTGGTGATCGATTTCTCGGGCCGTCCGGGCCTGGAAATGCACATCCCGTGGACGCGCGCGATGATCGGCACCTTCGACGTGGATCTGACCGGCGAATTCTTCCGCGGCTTCGTGAACCACGCCGGCGTGACCCTGCACATCGACAATCTGCGCGGCGTGAACGCGCACCACCAGTGCGAAACCGTCTTTAAAGCGTTCGGCCGCGCGCTGCGCATGGCCACCACGCTCGACGAGCGCGCCGCCGGCATCATTCCGTCGACCAAAGGCAGCCTGTAACGCCATGACGAACAAGATCGTAGTGGTCGATGGGCTGGGCAACCTGCGCTCGGTAGCGCAGGCCTTGCGCGCCGCTGCGCCGCAAGCCGATATCCTGGTCTCGCACAAGGCGGCCGACATCGACGCCGCCGACCGCATCGTGCTGCCGGGGCAGGGCGCGATGCGCGACTGCATGGCCAGCCTGCGCGAATCGGGCGCCCAGGAAGCGCTGCAGCGGGCCATGAAAACGCGTCCGGTGATGGGCGTGTGCGTCGGCGAGCAGATGCTGTTCGACGAGAGCGAAGAAAACGGCGGTACGCCGGGCCTGGGCCTGTTGCCGGGCAAGGTGGTGCGCTTCCAGCTCGATGGAAAACTGCAGGCCGACGGCTCGCGCTTCAAGGTCCCGCACATGGGCTGGAACCGCGTACGCCAGACGCGATCCCACCCGCTGTGGGAAGGCGTCGAGGACGGCAGCTATTTTTATTTCGTGCACAGTTACTATGTCGCACCCGAAGTAGCGGACGACACCATCGGCGAAGCCGACTACGGCGGCGCCTATACCTGTGCCGTCGCGCGCGACAATATCGTCGCCACCCAGTTCCACCCCGAAAAAAGCGCGGCCGCAGGGCTGCGCCTGTATCAAAACTTCATCCACTGGAATCCTTAAACGCTCGCGCGTTCACTTACCGACAACGACCATGCTGCTGATCCCCGCCATCGACCTGAAAGACGGTCACTGCGTTCGCCTTCAACAGGGCGATATGGACCTCGCCACCGTCTTCTCCGAAGACCCCGCCGAAATGGCCCTGCATTGGCTGAAGAAAGGCGCGCGCCGCCTGCACCTGGTCGACCTGAACGGGGCGTTTGCCGGCAAGCCGAAGAACGAGCCGGCGATTAAATCGATCCTGAAAATCGTGCAGGAATATGCCGAGCAAAACGGCATCGACGAGATTCCGGTCCAGCTGGGCGGCGGCATTCGCGACCTCGACACCATCGAGCGCTATCTCGACGACGGCATCACGTACATCATCGTCGGCACCGCGGCCGTGAAGAACCCGGGCTTCCTGCACGACGCCTGCGGCGCCTTCCCGGGCTCGATCATCGTCGGCCTCGATGCCAAGGACGGCAAAGTCGCCACTGACGGCTGGAGCAAGATGAGCGGCCACGAAGTCATCGACCTGGCCCAGAAATTCGAGGGCTATGGCGTCGAGTCGATCATCTACACGGACATCGGCCGCGACGGCATGATGGGCGGCATCAACATTGAAGCGACCGTGCGCCTGGCGCAAGCGGTGCGGATTCCGGTCATCGCCTCCGGCGGCCTGCACAACCTGGCCGACGTCGAGGCACTGTGCGCAGTGCAGGACGAAGGTATCGAAGGCGTCATTTGCGGCCGTTCGATCTATGAAGGCACGATCGACCTGGCGTCGGCCCAGGCGCGCGCCGACGAACTGACCGAGGGCGAACAGGCCTGAGCCTGAACGGATATCTATGCTCGCAAAACGCATCATCCCCTGCCTCGACGTGACCGGCGGGCGCGTCGTCAAGGGTGTCAATTTCACCGAGTTGCGCGACGCCGGCGACCCGGTCGAAATCGCACGCCGCTATGACGGGCAAGGCGCCGACGAAATCACTTTTCTCGACATCACCGCGTCCTCCGACAACCGCGACCTGATCCTGCCGATCATCGAGGCTGTCGCCTCGACCGTCTTCATTCCGCTGACCGTCGGCGGCGGCGTGCGCAAGGTCGAGGACGTGCGCCGGCTGCTCAACGCCGGCGCCGACAAGGTCAGCATGAACACCTCGGCCGTGCAGAATCCGCAGCTGGTATTCGAAGCGTCGCAAAAGCACGGCGCCCAGTGCATCGTCGTCGCCATCGACGCCAAGCAGGTCGCGCCCGGTAAATGGGAAGTGTTTACGCATGGCGGACGCAATGCCACCGGCATGGATGCGGTCGAATGGGCGATGGAACTCGAGGGGCTGGGCGCGGGTGAACTGCTGCTCACCAGCATGGACCGCGACGGTACCAAGTCCGGCTTCGACCTCGGCCTGACGCGCGCCGTGTCGGACGCGGTCGGCATTCCGGTGATCGCCTCGGGCGGCGTCGGCGGCCTGCAAGACCTGGCCGACGGCGTATTAAAAGGGCATGCGGATGCGGTGCTGGCCGCCTCGATTTTCCATTACGGGCAGCACACGGTCGGCGAGGCGAAACGCTTCATGGCCGAACGCGGCATCCCGATGCGCCTGGAGTAAGGCATGCCACATTCGACGACCAATGCGGCGTGGCTGAAAAAAGTGCGCTGGGATGAAAACGGCCTGGTGCCGGTGATCGCCCAGGAAGCCGCGACTGGCGACATACTGATGTTCGCCTGGATGAACCGCGACGCCCTGGCGCGCACGGTGGAACTGGGCGAAGCCGTGTACTGGAGCCGCTCGCGCAAGAAACTCTGGCACAAGGGCGAAGAGTCCGGGCATACGCAAAAAGTGCTGGAGATGCGCCTCGATTGCGACGAAGACGTGGTGCTGCTGAAAATCGAGCAACGTGGGGGCATCGCCTGCCATACCGGGCGCCACTCGTGCTTCTATCAACGCTTCGATGGCGAAGACTGGCAGGCGGTCGACCCCGTGCTGCAAGACCCGGAAACGATTTACGCACAGACGAAGAAGACCCCATGAGCACCACCCTGGCGCGCCTGGCGCACACCATCGAATCGCGCAAGCTGGAAAACGGCGGCGACCCGGCGACCTCGTATGTCGCCAAATTGTTCGCCAAGGGCGACGATGCGATCCTGAAAAAGATTGGCGAAGAGGCCACTGAGACCGTGATGGCGGCAAAAGACGCGCGCGTTTCCGGGGACGCTTCCGGGCTGCTGTACGAAGTGGCCGACTTGTGGTTCCATTCGATGGTGCTGCTGGCGAAATTCGACCTCACGCCGCAGCAGGTGCTCGACGAACTGGCACGCCGCGAAGGCTTGTCCGGACTCGAAGAAAAAGCCGCACGCACCGATTGATTCGACGCCGCGTCACTGCGTCGTCATCGTTCTCATATAAGATTGTTCGGATTGCCCTGCGGCCTCCATTGCCGCAGCAACAGAGACTGGAGACACGGATGGATAACTGCATTTTCTGCAAGATTGCTGCCAAGCAGATTCCGGCGCAAGTCGTCTTCGAAGACGAGGACCTACTGGCATTCAAGGACATCAACCCGGCCGCGCCGGTGCATTTGCTGGTGATCCCGAAGCGCCACGTCGACACCCTGTCCGACGTGACCGAGGAACATACGGCACTGCTGGGCAAGATGCTGGCGCTGGTGCCAAAGCTTGCCGCTGAACACGGCGTGGCGGTGACGAAGGACGCGAATGGCAAGCCCAGCGGCGGCTATAAAACCCTGATCAACAGCGGGCCGAACGGCGGGCAGGAAGTCTATCACCTGCACATGCACGTGTACGGCGGCGCGCGCCCATGGCGCGGCCTGGGTACTTGACAAGTTTTTCTAAACGGCCACTGGCGCCTGCATGGCTTATACTGGCGCGGTACGCTTCAATGATTGCGGGCGCATGCGCCCACTGAGGAGATAAAGATGGGTTCAATGAGCATTTGGCACTGGGTAATCGTGCTGGTCGTGGTGGTGCTGCTGTTCGGTACCAAAAAGTTGGGCAACGTCGGTTCCGACATCGGCAAGGCCGTGAAGGGCTTCAAGGATGGCGTCAAGAGTGACGACGAGAAATCGACCGTGAATACCACGACGACGACGACCGTCCACCCGACCCAGCAAGTAGCGGACAAGACGACGATCGACGTCGAAACCCGCGAAAAGCACCGTTCGTAATTCGGTCGCGGCCTTATGATCGACCTGGGACTGTCGAAGATCGCCATCATCGGTGTGGTGGCGCTGATCGTGATCGGCCCTGAAAAGCTGCCGAAGGTGGCGCGCATGGCCGGCACGCTGTACGGTCGCGCCCAGCGCTACCTGCACGACGTCAAGTCCGAGGTCAGCCGCGAGATCCAGCTCGACGAACTGCGCAACCTGCACAAAGAGGTGCACGATAGCGCCGCCGAGTTCGCGTCCGACGTCGAGCACCACATGTCGAGCAGCATCGGTGAAGTCGAAGCCGCCTGGCGCGGCGACATCCAGCCGAGCGCCCCACCGCCTGTCGCCAGCATGGACAATCTCGAGCGCAAGGCGAAAGATTTCAGGCGCAAGAAGCTGGTGCGCACCTCCGCCGTACCGGCCTGGTACAAACACCGCAATGGCGCCAAGACCCGGGTATTGTCGGGCGCCGCGCGCGTGCGCAAGTTCCGCCCGGGCGTGAAATCCACGAATTCTTTCTTTTAGAACTACATGACCGAAGAAGCGCCAGTCGAAGAAACCTTCATCTCCCACCTCGTCGAACTGCGCGACCGCCTCGTCAAAGCCATCATCGGCGTGGCGATCGTCTGCATCGGGCTGATGATCTGGCCGGGACCGGAGGAAATCTATAACTACCTGGCGGCGCCGATGCTCGCCTCGTTGCCGCCTGGTGCGCAAATGATCGCCACCGGCGTCATCGCGCCTTTCCTGGTGCCGATGAAGGTCACCTTGATGTTCTCGCTGATCGTGGCGCTGCCCTGGGTCTTCTACCAGATGTGGGCCTTCGTCGCCCCCGGCCTGTACGCCCACGAAAAACGCCTGGTGCTGCCGCTGGTGTTTTCGTCGTCGCTGCTGTTCATCGGCGGCGTCGCCTTCTGCTATTTCTTCGTGTTCGGGCGCGTGTTCCACTTCATTGCCGCTTTTGCCCCGTCTTCGATCGCCGTCATGCCCGACATCGAAAACTACCTGGATTTCGTCATGTCGATGTGCCTGGCCTTCGGCGCCACCTTCGAGGTGCCGGTGGTGGTCGTGATCCTGGTGCGCATGGGGATCGTCAGCATCGAAAAGCTCAAGGAAATCCGTCCCTACCTGATCGTCGGCGCGTTTGTCATCGCCGCCATCGTCACGCCGCCGGACGTGGTCAGCCAGTTGGCGCTGGCCATTCCGATGTGCCTGCTGTTCGAACTGGGCCTCTTGGTTGCGCCGATGTTCGTGCGCATGACGCAGGCGCCGGAAGAGCCGGCGTAGGTGACGTGTAATAATGAATAAAGCCGGTGGCAGCAGCGTAATGTAGGGTGGGCACTACGGGGGATCGCAAGTCTGTGGCTTAAGTGACTGGCATTAGGGCTTGCCCGGCTTCATTGACCGGATGTGTTCCAACAGGTCATTCTCGCGGCCATCGCCCACCAGGGCGGCCGGCGTGTTGCCGTCGAATGCGGCCAGAGGCGCCTCCATCCAGTTGCTGGCCGCCTCGTCGCTGCCGAGAATGCCGGTGACGGCGTGCATGACCGCATAATATGCCTGTGCCTTGCGCGATTGTTGCCCGAAGCGCTCACGCAGCGCTGCCAGGGAATCGGGAGTGAGTGGTCCTTCGTGCGTCATGACAATCCAGTGTGAAGAATGATTAGCTTGCGGCCGTTGCCGGCGTCACCAGCGCCGCCGCCACGGCGCGCAGCTTGTCGGCCAGCTGCGCGTCGAGCCCAGGAATCGATATTGCCAACACATCGAGCGTCAGCGCGATTTCATGCGCGCGTTCGGCCAGCAGTGCGGCGCCCGCGTCCACCTGGGGCAGGGCCAGTCCGCCTCGCGGCAAATGGAAATTCATGCCCGCGTGCGGCGTGGGCGCGCTGCTCGCCCGCAGGGTCGTGAGCAGGACGCTCAGGTCGTTCAGCACATGCATCAGGCCGACGGCGCCATCGATCTGCGCGCGCCGCGCGGCCACGCTCTGGGACGTGCCGGTGCCGCTCGCCAGCAGACGCAGCATCAGGCCGTAGGCGGCATTCGCGAGATCGAGCACACGCGCGCTGTCGTGGCCGTCGACGTGAACGCCGGGCATATCTCCGATCGGCGCGAACATGAGCGGGTCGGGTACGACGGACCGGTGCGGCGTGAAATGCGGGTCCTCGCGCAGGAAGGCATCGTATTCGTCGGCCATCGCGACAAAACGCGCAAAGTGCGACTCTTCGTTATCGTGGCGTCCGCCTTCGCCCTGTTCGACGATCACATCGACCGCCTGCAGCGCGCTTTTCAGATCAAGCACCGTCACCAGGCCGGGCAGCGCCATGATATCGGGTCCCAGTTGCGCTTCCGGGGCGCCGACGAACAGGGCGCTTTCGCCAAGGCGTTCGGCCAGCGTCTCGAAGCCTTGCCCGATACCGCGGTACAGGTGGCCCACCGTATCAAAATCTTCCGCCGTCGGCGTGAGCCGGGTCACGTGCGGCCGGCGCTGGTATTGCGTGGACGATTCGAAGCCCTGCGCCTGCGCCATCGTCACCCCTTCAGGGCGCTCGAGATAGATAAAATGGGCCAGCGTATCGCGCGTCAGGGGCGCCAGGCGCACCACCAGGCTGGCCGGATGGTAGCCAGCCGGGACCGGGAAATTCTGGCGCCGAAAATGCGGCGGCGAGCCAATGCTCATCAGGAGATTGTTGACGGTGGCCAGGTGGGCCATTTCTTCCATGGCAACGCTGCGGATTTCCTTGCGCCAGCGATCGATGGCCTCGAGCTGGGCCGGCGTCACGTCTTCCGACCTTGCCCTTTTGAGGCTCCAGCCGGCGTACAGGTAAGTGCACATCAGGCCGTGCTCGATCTCGGCCGCTTCGGTCAGCAAATAAATGAGTTGTTCGCGATCGTTGACACGCACTGCGTGCTGGTCGGTCGGGGTAGGCAGGTCCATCCGATCACTATACCGGAATGTGCAAAAAAACATCACCGTTCAGAAAACCCTGTAAGGGCACCCTAAGGCATTGATATAATTGCGTTTTAACAATTTTGCGCAAGCGTTAACAGGTCAAACGCGCGCTGCAAACATTGCCGCCAGATCTCTCCGTCACTTAAGGAACACTATGAAACGATCCCGCCTGTCGCTGCCACGTTGCCGCACCCTCATGTTCATGGCCGTCGCCAGCACTTTCCCGGTGCACGCGGCACTGGCCCAGGAAACCCCGGCTGTGCAGGAAACGCCTGCCGCCGCGGCAAGCGCGAATGGCGGGCAGCGTCTCGACGTCGTGATCGTGACGGCCCAGCGCCGCGCCGAGAACATCAAGGACGTGCCGATGGCGATCACCACGCTTAGCGGCGACAGGCTGGAAGCGGTCAGCGCCGGTGGCCAGGACATCCGTTTCCTCGCCAGCCGCTCGCCGAGCCTGAACGTCGAATCCGATTACGGCCGCTCGTTCCCGCGCTTTTATATCCGCGGCCAGGGCAATACCGACTTCGACCTGAACGCGTCGCAGCCGGTCGGCCTGGTGGTTGACGACATCGTGCAGGAAAGCCCGATGTTGAAAGGTTTTCCTGTATTCGACGTCGAGCAGGTGGAAGTGCTGCGCGGCCCGCAAGGTACCCTGTTCGGCCGCAATTCGCCGGCCGGCGTCATCAAATTCGATTCGGTGCGCCCGGTCATTGGCAAAACCGAGGGTTATGTCACCGCCGGCATCGGCAACGACGGCGCCATGAATGTCGAAGGCGCGTATAACCTGCCGGTCACCGAGACGGTCGCCGCGCGCGTGTCGCTGCAGACCCAGAACCGCAACAACCGCGTCCACAACAACCGTCCGACCGGCACCCGCGAATTCGAGGGTTATAGCGACAACGCCGGGCGCATCCAGCTCCTGGTGCAGCCAAATAAACAGTTCAGCGCACTGTTCAATTTCCACGCGCGCGACCTGGATAATAACGCCACGCTGTTCCGCGCGAACATCATCAAGCAGGGCACGAATGAACTGGTCGACGGTTTCGACTACGACCAATACCCGACTGACGGCGTCAACAAGCAATGGCTCAAGACGCACGGCGCGAACATGCGCCTGCGCTGGAACCTCGACCGCGTGACGCTGCACTCGATCACCGGCTACGAGACGGCCGATTTCTACAGCCGCGCCGACGTCGACGGCGGCTTTGGCGCCGTCTACGCGCAGCCGATGGGTCCTGGCTTCATTCCGTTCGTCGTCGAGACCGCCGACCTGCTGCCCGAGCACAAGCAGCTGAGCCAGGAATTCCGCGCCGAGTCGAACGTGCCGGGTCCCTTGCAATGGATCGGCGGCCTGTTCTTCTTCAAGGAAGACATCCGCATCGACAGCATCAGCTTCGATTCGCTGGCGCCGGGGAATCCGCAAAATCCGTTCTTCGCGACCCAGGACCAGTCGACCAAATCGTGGGCCGCCTTCGGTTCGCTGAACTACACGGTCTCGGAACAGCTCAAATTGCGTGCCGGCCTGCGCTATACGAGCGACAAGAAAGATTTTTCGGCGCGCCGCGTCGAGGCCACCACGGCCGGCCCGTTCGGCATCAATAACGACTCGAACAATGTCAGCTGGGATGTGAGCGGCACGTATGCGCTGAACAAGGACACGAATTTGTTCGCGCGCGTCGCCACCGGCTACCGCGCACCGAGCATGCAGGGCCGCCTGAACGGCCTGGCCGACCGGCCGTCGTTCGCCGACGCCGAAAAGGCCCTGTCGTACGAGGCCGGCATCAAGCAGGAGTTGTTCGACCGCCGCGCGCGCGTCTCGGCCAGCGTGTTCCAGTACCGCGTCAAAGACAAGCAGCTCACCGCCGGCAGCGGCGTGATCAACATGAACCAGCTGATCAATGCAGACAAGGTCACTGGCCAGGGCGTCGAGCTCGACTTCCAGGCCGTCCTGAGCGATTCGCTGCGCATGACCCTGGGCGGCAGCTACAACGATACCGAGATCAAGGATGCGTCGCTGTTCGTCCAGCAGTGCGGCAACTTCGCCAACACCGGCGGTCTCGCTGGCTGCACGGTAACCGACCCGGCCGGCCCGTTCGCCGGCACCGTGCGCATTGACGGCAATCCGATGCCGCGTGCACCGAAGTGGCAGGGTAATTTCAGCCTGCGCTACACCATCCCGATGGGCGAGGGCGATTTCTTTGCCTACACCGACTGGGCTTACCGCAGCACCTACAACATGTTCCTGTACGAAGCGCGCGAGTACAAGGCCAAGTCGCTGGTCGAAGGCGGCCTGCGTGTCGGCTACAAGTGGGGCGAGGGCAAGTACGAAGTCGCCGCATTCGCGCGCAACATCACCGACAAGGTGCAAGTGGTCGGCGCGATCGACTTCGCCAACCTGACCGGTATCCTGAACGAGCCGCGCACCGTTGGAGCGCAGTTCAAGGTCAATTTCTGATCTTGCGCCTGCATTGAAAAAGCCGGCCCGATCAGATCGGGCCGGCTTTTTTTATCGCTGCGCAGCGTCCGATATGCGGCTGCAAGACGATTTGGCTTGTCATCGTGGCGCAATAATTCCACGCTAAGATGTATCCGACTCTCCAAGTTTTCTGTGAAAACCTGTTTATCCGCAGACCTTCAGGTATGCGGATTTTTTTTGGCCGACACAGTCGGGCGAGCGAGGCTGCGCAAGGGCTGGCGCCGGCCAGGCCCATCCGGTAGGTATAAACCAGGCGCTGCACAGGGTCGATCCACAGGATGCGCAGCGTGCGCGGGGGGGCGCCAGCTAGTCGAGTACATCGTTTCGAAGCAGCATTCGACGATCCTTTTCGCGTTCAGCTCGTCGTGTACATATGCAAATTCCGAGCCAACCGGAAGCGGCCATGCGCCGGCGCCGCCCAAAAAAAACGCCGGCTTCTACAAGCCGGCGTTCACGTTCAAGCGGATGGCATCACGACCCGGTGCACTGTGGCAGCGATTTGCGCGTGTTCAACAGTGTCGCGCTGTCTCCCTCGGACGCGGTATTGTTCGTGAACTTGCAGCCGTACTTCGGATCGGCCACGACTGCCGGCGTCAGCACATCATCCCCTTCCGGTTTCACGCCTTGCTGTTCCCATTTCACCATTGCCTCGAAAGCGGCGACCTGCTCGGCAATCGTGAAGTCGCAGTGGCTGATGCCGCGGATCGCGCGCTGCACCAAGAGGCCCGAGGTGCCGGCGGCGTCGGCGCGGCGTTTATAGATCTGCTCCATTTTAAAAGGCACGTACATGTCGCCCAGCGTGTGAATGGTGACCACCGGAACCTTGATCTGGGCATTCGTCTTCGGAATCCAGCGCAAGCCGTCGCGGCGCAAGCGGTTTGCCTCGGGCGTTCCCTGGACGCGGAAGATCGAGGCGTTATAAGCCTGCTCTTCGGTACTGAGCGCCGGGTCGGCATCGAGCTGGAACACGATGTCCCTGGTCGACACGCCATCTTCGCCCAGGATGCCGTTGACCTTGCCGTCGCGTCCAAACACGCCCCAGACGGTGTTTTGCAGCGCCCCGGCGTAGGCGAAGTCGAACAGCGGGCGCGGGCCGCCGGTCAGGTTCTGGACGATTTGCTTCAGGCGCATGCCCTGGGCGGTCGGCACGGCCGGGCCATTCGGCGTGCCGCCCGGGAAGCTGGAGAACAATTTCGCCTGCACTTGCGGTCCGACGGTCGCCCAGTTCGCCACTGGCCAGCTGGTGGCGGGCATGCCGGCTTCCACCTGCGCGGCGGTCTGGTAGGCGGCAAAATAATCGAACAGTTCGGTGTCGCCGAGCACGCCGCACATCGGGACGGCGCCGTTGTAGCGGATCCGGTTGACGGCGGTGGCGATGTTTTCCTCGTCGACGGCGGCGGCCGAGACGTGCCCGCCCATCGACACCCCCATGATGTAGGTTTTGAATGGGGCGTTCAAGGTCCTGCCGTTTTTCTGCGCGATATTGACGAACTCGATCGCCAGCGCATTGGTGTCTTCGACGCCGGCGCGCACATCATAGTAATTCTTGCTGTAGCTCGAGGCTGCCCAGGCATAGCCCTGGCTCAGCAGGTGGCGCCGGATCGCCGGCGGCGCCACCGACAGGTTGGCCCCTTCGCCCGCATAACCGTGCGCATACATCACGAGCATGCCGTTCCAGTTCGCCGGCACCTCGACCTGGTAGCTGGCGTTGTTCAGGACGCCCGACCAGCGATCCGTCGCCGGCGCACCCGTCATGGCCGCGAAGGTCGTGGCAGTCTGGACTGCGGCGAAGGTGCGCGTGTCCTGGGCGCGCGTCGATTCCGGCGCCACCGTAACGGGAACCGGGGTGACCGTCGCCTGGGGTGGCCGTACCGGATCGTCGTCGCTGCCGCCGCAGGCCGACAGGGCGAGCGTCGCCAGCAGTGGCGGAATGAGTCGACGTGACACGAACATGCTGAGCTGCTTTTTCATCAAATGTCTCCATAAATTATTGTTTTGCACAGCGAAACTAGAGTCCGCTTGGCGGTTTAATTCTAGAGTTAATTGGAGAACAATGTAAGCGAAGCATGATGTGATGAAGCCGGCTTGCAACAGGCGAAAAAAAACCGGGGTTTTTAGACCCCGGCAAAGTCCTGCGCCTTGATGGAATT
This sequence comes from Massilia sp. CMS3.1, assembly GCF_051262535.1. Taxonomy (NCBI): domain Bacteria; kingdom Pseudomonadati; phylum Pseudomonadota; class Betaproteobacteria; order Burkholderiales; family Oxalobacteraceae; genus Massilia; species Massilia sp. CMS3.1. The sequence goes on from NZ_JBIMES010000009.1 coordinate 148,133, forward strand.
ACGGGCAACTACCGATGACGTAATAGCCGGCCGAGGTCTGCGCCAGCGTCGACGTATAGAAGGTATTGTTCAGGCCCATGTTCTGGTTCGAGCCATTCGCCAGCGCATAGCCGCCGCTCGCATGGGCACGGCCTGCCGTCACATGCGCGTAGTTGCTGGCATTGGTCGTGGTGCACACAAAACCCGAGGTCGTGCTGCCGCTCACCGTCGCCGAACGCGCGCTCTCGACCCCGCCGTTGCCGAGCGCCGAGACCTGGTAGCTGTAACTGGTCGCCCCCGCCAGGCCCGTATCCGTGTAGCCCGTCGATGCCAGCGCCGCGCCATTGACTTTGCTGCCGTTGCGGTAGACGTTGTAGCCGGTGGCGCCGTTCGACGCGTTCCAGGTCAGGGCGATGCTGCTGGCCGTGCGCGTACCGACTGCAAGGCCGGCCGGCGCCTGTAACGCCGGTGCGCTGCCGACCAGGAACTGGGCGATGTTGCAGGCAGCCGACGTCAGGCCGGTGCCGCTGTCGGTGGCGGTCACGCTGCCGCTGTAGTAACCGTCGGCGCGGCCGGTATAGGCTTTACTGAAACTGGCGCCGCTGCCGGCGGCCGCATCGTTCACCGGCGTCGGCCCGTCCAGCACGACCTGGTAACTGCCGATCGGTCCGCTCGCAGCGCCGTTGATTGTCACGGTCGAGCCAAGAACGCTGGCGCTGCACGAGGCCATCGATGGCGGCGCCGCGCGCGCCACGCGCAGGTTGTTCTTGAACCAGAAGTCCATGACGAAGGATGGATAGTTCACCTTGGTCGCGTCGACATAATTCGTGCTCTGGCCGCCGCTGCCGGCGGGCCAGGCGTGGCCCATGCCGGTGACCGTGATCTCCGAGGTGCGCACCTTGCCGGCGGCATCAAGGTAGGGGATGTTGCTGCCGCCGGTGGGCACGCTCACGGCCGCGCCCTTGGTGAACGTGCCGCCGTAGGCGATGCGCATCGCTGCCGCGTCGAGCGGCCCATACCCCTGCGCCACCGTGTAGTCGCCCGTGCCCCAGATGACGCCGGCAACCTGCGTCGCGAACTGGGAGACATTCGTGCCGGCCAGGTTTTTACAGTTGTTGCCGGCGGTGCTGGCCGTGTACCCGGACGGGACCATGCCGATCTGCGTGGTCGTCACGCCCGGCGGCGGACCGGCATTGATGCCCAGGCCCGCGAAAATGTCCGGCGCCAGGCAGCCCATCACCATGGTTTGGGCGCCGCCCGAGGACAGGCCGGTGACATACACCTGCTTCGGATCGATCGCATACTGCGGATTGCTGACGAAACGGTTGATCAGGTCGAGCAGGATGCCCGAGTGGCCGGTGCTGCGGCTGTGGGTGCTCTTCGCCCAGTCCCAGCAATGCACGCCATACAGGTTGCCGGTGGCGTTCGGCGCCAGGATGACGGCGCCGTACTGGTCGGCCACGCCTTTCCAGTTGTAGCCCTTGTCGCTTGTGCCGTCGATGACGTCGCCGACGGCGCTCTGGGAGCAGCCGTGCAGCACCAGCACCAGTGCGCGCTTGCCGGCCAGGGACGGCGCCGTGGCCGGCCAGTAGTAGTAGCCGGTGAGGGCGCCGCCGTTGACCGTATCGGTGGCCCAGGTCTGGTTGCCGGACCAGGCGCCGGGTCCGGCCTGTACCTGGGCCTGGGCGCCAACCCAGGGGGACAATGCAGCGAGAAGAACAGCCTGGCGGGCCGCCCGTTGGAAATTGAATGCCATGTAAAGCCTCCGTTGCGTGAAGCACGTTGATCAACCCGGGCGTGAGGACGCGACGGCGTCGCACGGGCGCGCCGGGATGGGTGACACGGGAAAGCAGGCAGCTTGCGAATGAACGCTAGGAGGCGGGCGAAGGAAAAGTGGGCATGGCTTGTCTCCGGCTGTCGGTATAGTTATCGCGACGGGAAGTCGCCAGGGTATTCTAGGCTTGAATGAACACGGCACAAGCGGCACGCAGGCACGCCGTTTGTGCGGTTTTGCACAGCGCCGCGGAGGGGCCACGAACCCGCACGGACATAAAAAAACCGGGGCACATCGAATGGCCCCGGTCGTTTGCGGTCGCTTGTCAAATCAATCGCGCATCAGTTCCGCAATCATCTTCACCGGCGCATTGCCGTAACTGAGGAACTGGTCGTGGAACTGCTTCTGGTTGAAGCGTTCCCCCAGTGCCTGGCGGCGCTGCTCGCGCAATTCCATGATCTCGGCATAGCCGCTGAAGTAGCTGGTCAGCTGCACCGACGACAGCTGCACGCGGCGCCACTTCTCCGTCGCTTCCTGGCGCGTCTGGAAGGCCTGGCGTGTCAACAGGTCGAGTGCCGCCTCGCGGCCCATGCCGTTTACGTGCACCGAGTAGTCGAGGATGGTGTTGGTGACGCTGCGCAGGTTCCACTTCGAGTACATCAGCCACATCTCGGGCGCGTTGCCGCCGTAGCCCGACTCCAGCATCATGCGCTCGCCGTACACGGCCCAGCCCTCGACCATCGCGCCATTCCCGAACAGGGATTTGACGAGCGAGGGCGAACGGTTCGCGTGCACCAGCTGGGCGTAATGGCCGGGGATCGCCTCATGGATGTTCAGGATCTGCAGGATCCACTCGTTGTACTCGCGCAGGCTGCTCTCGGCCTGCTCGGCGGACAAGCCATCGAGCGGCGTCACGTTGTACCAGGTCTTGTCCTTCGGACGGTAGGGTCCGGGCGCATCGATGCTGGCGCCGGCCACGCCGCGCTGGTACATCGGCGTCTCGCGCACTTCCAGCGGTTTGCCCGGATCGAGCGTGAGCAGATCGTTCTTGATCACCCAGTCCTGCAACAGCGGGATCTGGCGCCGGATCTCGGGGAAGAAGTTTTCGCGTGCGACGTGGCGCACGGATAAACGGTCGATCAGCATGCCGATCTTCTGGAAGCGGTCGTTCGGCTTGTCCGTGCCGGCCATGTAGCGCGGCCAGAGTTCGTCCGAAATCGTGTTCATCCGCGTGAGCAGTTCTTCGCGTGCCGCCAGCGCCTTGCGGTAGGTCTGCTCGGCGCTGCTGGCCGATTGGATCTCGAGCGCGAATTTTTGTTCGTACAAGGCTTTCCCGAGCCTGAACGGGCGCGCCTTGCCGCTGGCCGACTGGGTCTTTTCCAGGTTGCTCAGGAAGTCGACATACCCGATCACGGCACTGCCGGCGGCGGCGATGCGGCGCGCGAACAGCGCCTTTTCCTGGGCATTCAGGATCGAGCTTTGCGCGGCCTGGCCAAGGTCGGCGAGCACGACCAATGTGCCCGGCGCCTGCGCGATCGCCAGCTGCGTGTGTTCGCGCGTCGGGTTGACGATGGAGCCTTGCGCCGCCTGGTAATACGCCGGCACGGTCGCCAGGCGTTTCAGGATGGTGCGCAGGCGCTGCGGTTTCGCGGCGTAGTCGGTATTGAGGACCAGGTCGAGCGGCTGGGCGATGTTGTACTGCGCCGGGTTCCATTCGAATTCGCGCAGCGTCGTCAAGCGCCAGCGGTCGTTTTCCAACTTGTTGACGAGCAGGGCGAGGTCGGTGCGCTGGCGCGGCGACAGCTGGCGCGTGTCGATCTTGCCGAATTTCTCGAGCCACTCGTTGGCGAACGCGAGTTTTTTCGCGCGCGTGGCGGCATCGGGAAGCGTCAGGTTGGCGGCGGCCTCGAACTTGCCGACCGCAATGGCGCCTTCCGGATCGACGCGCCACAGCGCCGTCAGGTACTGCATGCCGAGGCTGTCGACTCGGCGGTCGAGGCGCTTTTCGTTCGATGCAGGTGCCGGGCTTTGCGCCTCTGCCGGCTGTGATGCAACGGCCGCAACGACGGTGCCCGTGGCGGCAGCGGCGGCCAGCGCCTTGCCCTTGCCTGGCTTGCCCTTGGCTTGCGCCCTGGCGACCGGGGCGGCGACGCGCTTGGCGGACGCTTTCGATTTGACGACCTTGGCCGCTTTCGGCTTCGCCGTTTTGGTTTGCTTGGCGCTGGCCGGCGCCAGCGCGAGGCTGGCGATCATGGCTGCCAGCAGGAGTTTCGTTTTCATCATCGTATTCGGCCCGTAAAGATGGAGATGTCGGGTGGGCGGCGCGGCTAAGCCAACGCGGCAGCGCGCCAGATTAGCATTTTTCGCGCGGATTGCGTTTCCGCGGGTTTGTATCAGGTCAGCTTGCAGGGCAGTCCATCAATCGACGGAGCCGGTGCGGATCAGGGCCTGGTGGCGCGCATTGACGATGGCGACCGCTCCCTTGCCGCCTGCGATGTTGGTCAGGACGATCTCACTGTCCTGCGTAAAGCGGTGCTTGACGCGCACCGTGTACGAGCGCGTGGCCCAGCTACGAAAGCCGTTGACGTAGGTCGCTTCGTCCATGTCGCGCCACTTCACGCCGGTAATACCCTGCTTCCATGGCAGCACGCCCGAATGCACCCAGACGCCAAGCTCGTCCATGTACAGCTGCACGCTGCGCACGTGCAGGAACTCGTAGGCCACCAGCAGGGCCGACAGCAGCAGCACCGCGAGCGCCGCCATGTCGTGCCACAGGAAGGCCAGCGGCAGCAGCACGCCGAACAGGATCACCGCCAGCGCCAGCACGCCGGCATACGCGAGCCAGGACTTGACGCCGATGACCTGGGCTGTCGACGAGGCGAGCGCGTTCTGTTCGTCCATATCGGTGTTCCGTTACAAAAGCGGAATCATCACATGGAATGCCCGGCAGCGCTACCCACCCAGCCCCTGCTGCAGCATCGCCAGCATCTCGCCTGGCGCCATGCGCGCCGACAGGTCGCCCCCCTCCAGCAGGCTGTCGGCCAGGTCGCGCTTGTGGCGGTGCAGGTCGACGATGCCTTCCTCGATCGTGTGGCGCGCTACCAGGCGGTAGATCGTCACCGGGCGCAGCTGGCCCATGCGGTGCGCGCGGTCCGAGGCCTGGTCTTCGACTGCCGGGTTCCACCACGGGTCCATGTGGATCACATAATCGGCTGCGGTGAGGTTGATGCCGACCCCACCCGCCTTCAGGCTAATGAGGAACAAATCGCCTTCTCCGGCCTGGAAGGCGTCGACCCGCTTTTTACGCTCCTGCATCGGCGTCGAGCCGTCGAGGTACTGGTAGCGGATGCCGCGCGCATCGAGGTGCTTGCGGATCAGGGACAAATGATCGACGAACTGGCTGAACACGAGCACCTTGTGGCGGTTCTCGAGCAGGCCATCGAGCAGGTGCGCGAAGGTGGCCAGCTTGCTGCTCGGGATACCCAGGCCAGGCGCGACCAGCTCGGGATTGCAGCAGGCGCGGCGTAATCTCATCATCTCGGCCAGGATCGCGATCGATTTCTGGCTCTGCGGCGCCTCCAGGGACGCCAGTTTATCGAGCGCTTCGCGGCGCAGCGATTCGTACAGCGCCGTCTCCTCCGGGCTCAGTTCCACCGGGAGAACGATCTCGGTGCGCGGCGGCAGCTCGGTCAGCACCTGGCTCTTGGTACGGCGCAGGATGAAAGGCTGCGTCAGGCGTTTCAGGCGTGCCCGCGCCGCGCTTGCCGCGCGCTTGTCCTGCGCCTTTTCGATCGGGCCGGCAAAGCGCAATTGAAACTGGTCGGCGCTGCCGAGCAGGCCCGGATTGATGAAGCGGAACAGGTTCCAGAGTTCTCCCAGGTGGTTTTCCAGCGGCGTGCCGGTCGCCACCATCCGGAAATCGCCCTGCAATGCCATCACCGCCTGCGAGCGGCGCGTCGCCGCATTCTTGAACGACTGCGCCTCGTCCATCACGATCGTGTGCCAGCGCTTTTTTGCGAACAGCGGCGCTTCCAGTTGCAGCAGGCCGTAGCTGGCGACGATGACGTCGAATTTGTCCGCCCGCTCGATCATGTCGGCGCGCTCGCCCGGCCCGAACAGTTTGATGTTCAAGGTCGGCGCGAAGCGCTCGGTTTCCGCGATCCAGTTGGTGCACACCGAGGTCGGCGCGACGACCAGGGTCGGGCCGTTCGGCGCGCGCAGCAGCATCAGGGCCAGCGCCTGCAGGGTTTTGCCAAGTCCCATGTCGTCGGCCAGGCAGGCGCCGACGCCCCAGTGCGCCAGGCGCGCGAGCCATTCGAAACCTTCGCGCTGGTAGTCGCGCAGCTCGGCCTGCAAGGTCGACGGCAACTGCGGTTCATAGGCCACGTTGTCCGCCATTTTCTTAATATGCGCACGCCATGCCTTGTCCGCTTCCACGGCGCCCGCACCAAGGGCCAGTTCTTCCAGCGCGAAGCTGGCCAGCGGGTGCACCCGTAACACCTCGCCGTCGGCGTCGGTAAAGGCGGCGACATCGAGCAGGCGCCGGTGCAATTCGTTCGTCAGCGCGAGGAACTGGTTGTCGCCCAGCGCCACGAAGCGCCCGTCGCCGGCGCGCACTTTGTCGAGCAGCGCGCGCAGATCCATCACGCGGCCCTCGTCGATGGCGACTTCTCCGTTCGCGGCAAACCAGTCCTTGTCGCGCTTGATGTTGATGCGCACCGAGGTCGACGCCACCTTTTTGCTGACGCGGAAAGGCTCGCCCTCCGGCCAGCCGATCACGACGCGCGATGGGTCGATCTCCTGCAGTTCGCTGACCAGCTCCAGGCACCCGATCGGTTGCCCGAGCAGCCATTCGCCGTGCTCCTCTTCGGCGCTCTCGAGCGCGCGGCAGGAGGCGACCAGCTCGCGCTCGGCTTCGCGCTCGGCGTTCAGGTCGCGCTTGGCTTCGGTGCGAATGCCGTTGAAATCGGCGAGCACGCGCTCGGCGCCGCTGCCGGGCGCGTAATAGGCGCCGGTATTGGGCAGCGGACGCACCAGGATGCGCATGCGCAGGCCGTGCTGGTAGGGCAGCAGGTGCACGTGCAGGCGCGCATCGGCGGCGATTCGTTCGATGTCGGCGGCGCTGGCGCCGATGTCCGACTGCACCGTGACGATCGAGGAAATCGCGCCGATCGCTTGCAGCACGCGCACCTCGGCCTCGAGCGGCACGACCAAGGCTTCGCCGACGATCGCCCCGATGCGGCGGTGCTCGTCGCGCACGCGCACCACGCGCAGGCGGGTCGGCGTCTCGCGCGACACGACCACGTCGCCACTGTTCTCATGCACGGGCGGACGCAGCGAGATCGTCACGTGTTCGCGCGCCGCTTTTACCAGCAGTTCCGGCTCGCCCGGCAGCAGTTCGACCCGGGTGCCGGGCGCATCGAACCAGAACAGCAGCGGGTGGCCGATCAGCGCCGATAAAGCTTTGTCGAGATCGAATTCGTAGCGCAGGCCGCTGCCGTAGTACTGGCGAGAAGCGCCGATGGAGGATACCGCCAATACATCCTGCGCGCTCAGGAAGTCGAGCGTGCCCGCGTCTTCCGTCAGGCGTTTCAAGCCCATCGGACGGCCGCGGCTCCAGGCGCCCTGCGCGTCGCGCTTCTGTTCGCGCGGTTCGAGCTCCTGCACGCCCAGGTGCTCGTCGTAGCGGATCAGCCAGACCAGGCGCGACTCCTTGACCACCTCGACGTTCACGGCCGGCTGCAGGTTGATCAGCGCATTTAATTGACGCTCCCAGGGCTGCTCGCGCTCGAACCAGTGGGTCATGTCAGTGAAGCGATGCTGCTGGCGCAGGGCGATGGCGCGCTGCTCGTGACGAATGCCGCCCAACTGGCCGAGCAGGCCTGCCAGCTGGCTGCTCAGGAAATCGAAGCCGGCGCTTTCCGCCTGGGCCAGCGCTTCTTCCAGCCGGGCGCGCTGGCTGGACAATTGCGGCATCCCGAGCCACCAGTGCAGCAGGGCGCGGAACAGTACTGGCTGCAGCGCCGTTTCCCAGTTCCGCGACGGCAGCACTTCGGCGTCGACCGTGCCGCCGCGGATCTGGCGCAACATGCTCAATTGTTGATAGACGGCCGTGTCGTGGCTCTGCACGGCGCGCGTGGCGCTGTCGAGATAGCTCTCGACGGCCTTCCCGTGTTTCGCATCGGCGCGCCGCAGCAGCGCCGCCACGTACAGGTGGCCGCCGATGCCCCCGAACACGGCCTTTCGCTTGCCGGTCTCGCGCCGCAGCAGCTTCAAGGCCGCGTCGAAGCCGCTCAGTGCTTCGTCGATGTGGTCGCGCAGGAGCAGCAGCACGCTGCGGTAGAACAGCGCGGCCGAATCGTCGAGGTCCTGCAGCAGCGTTCCCGCGTCGTCCAGGCGGCCGCACAGGATCAGGTGTTCGGCCAGGGCGATCCGCAACGCCATCGATGCGCCGCCCTGCGCCACCTGCGCTTCGGCATAGGCGCGCACCGCCGGCGCCATGGCCGGCTCGCGCTGGACGTGGTTGATCAGCACCGTCAACACTTCGTCGCGCAGTGCCGGGTTGATACGCTCGATCAGGCCTGGTTCGAACGGGTGCGCGCAAATCTCGACCAGCGGGTGCAGATACGCCGCTTCGTGGCAGCGCAGGCAGGCATTCAGCAGCGGCGCAATCGATTTCGGACCGTCGCCACCGATCAGCGCCATGCGCAGTAGCGCCACGCCCTGGCGGTAACTGCGCAGCACCGGAATGCCCTGCCAGTCGCGCCGCAGCGGGTTGAACACTTCGTAGATCTCGCGCATTTCGCCGAAGCGGCCGCTACGGAGCAGGAAGTCCATCGCAGGCCACGCGATGTCCGGTTTGATGATGGTGCCGCGCCCGGTCACCATGCTGGTCAGGCCGTGCTGTTGCAGGATGGCCAGGCAGTCGGCAAGATGCTGGTCCGAATCGAGCACGCTGAGCGCGTCGAGTTGCTCGCCCAGGCGCGTGCGCCCGAGCGGCTCGCCCGCCAGCGCCAGCACGGCGAGGATGGTCTTCGGGACCGACGAGCAGTGCTCGAAGTGGTGGAGCAGGGATGCCTCGTTCATGCAGCCAGGTTCTCGATCTCCAGCTGCGGCAAGCCTTCAGGCAGCGCAATGCCGAACACGCGCAAATAAAACGCCAGCTCCGCTTCCAAAGTACGCACCACGCTGTCGGCCTTCCTGAAGCCGTGTCCTTCGCCCTCGAGCGTGAGGTAGGCCACCGGAACGCCGCGTGCGCGCAGGGCATCGACCATCGTTTCCGACTGCTGCGGCGGCACGACCTTGTCGTCCAGGCCCTGGAAGAAAATCATCGGGCGTTTCAAGGCATCGGTGTGGTGGATCGGCGAGCGCTCGCGGTACACGGCCTGGGCTTGCGCCTTTGGCGCGATCAGGTATTCGTTGTAGTGCGATTCGAACTTGTGCGAATCGGCGTCCAGGCCGGCCAGGTCGGACACGCCGTAATAGCTGGCGCCGGCCTTGAACACGTCGTGGAAAGTGAGCGCGCACAGGGTCGTCAGGCCGCCGGCGCTGCTGCCGCGGATCAGGAGGCGGTCCGCATCGACCAGCCCCTGCGCGGCCAGGTGGCGCGCGCCGGCCACGCAATCCTCGACGTCGATGACGCCCCACTGGCCCTTGAGCAGGTCGCGGTAGAGGCGCCCGAAGCCCGAACTGCCGCCATAGTTCACGTCGAGCACGGCGAAGCCGCGGCTGGTCCAGAACTGGGTCGCCAGTTTCAGGGTGCTGGCCGCCATGCTGGTCGGGCCGCCGTGGCCGATGACGATGAGGGGCGGCAGCTCGCCGGAGGGAAGTTCGAAGTCGTCATTCGCCGGCGCGTAATAAAACGCGTAGGCCGTGCGTCCCTTCATGCTCGGATAGCGGATGCTCTGCGGGACCGACAGATAACCTTCGCCTGGTAAATCGTCGATTGATTGCACCAATACGGTGCGTTTTCCATTCTCCGGGTCGATCAGGGCGATTTCCAGTGCGATGGTCGGCGAACCGGCCAGCACGGCGACCAGCTCCGGCGAGACACGCACTTCCTTGATCTCCTGGTACGGCGTCTCGATCGGGGTCAAGGCGCAGCCGCGCGTCGACAGGCGGCCCAGGCGGCTGATGCCGTCCTCGATATAGGTGCAGATGATTTCGTCGTCCGAGCGGAACCCGTACATAGAGCCGCCGAAGTTCCACTGCGGCCCGCCGAATTCGGCGTCGCGCGGGCACAGAGGATGCACGACGCCGGCCTCGAAGCGGTACAAATTCCACCAGCCGCTGCGGTCCGACACGAAATGCAGCAGGCCGCCGGGCGACCATTCCGGCTGGCAGATCGATTCATCCATGCCGCCCGCGATCAGGCGTCCGTCGACCAGGCTGCCGTCGGGGTTGACATCGGCGACCCACAGTTCGGTGCCCTGCCACGGCATGCGCGGGTGGTCCCAGCACAGCCAGGCCAGCTGGCGCCCATCCGGGGACAGGCGCGGCGCCGCATAAAAGTCGTTGCCGTCGACGAGGACGGTCTCGCTGCCGTCGAAGCCGACCGCGCAGATGGTATTGACCGGATAGGCTTCGCCCGCCAAATGATCTTCGCGCACCGCGACCAGGCGGCTGCGCGCGCGGTCCGGCACGAAGTCGGCATAGCGCACGGCTGCCTCTTTCGTCAGCATGACGGGTGCGCCACCGTCCTCGGCTCGATAAAGATGGTTGTCGGCGAAATGCGAGAACCAGACCGTGCCGCCATCGGCGGCATACGCGCCGCCGCCATACTCGTGCACGCGGGTGCGTACATTGAACGGGGCCCCCGTGAGTTCGGCGGCCGCGCCTGCGCGCAGGCGCTGCAGCGTGGTGCGGCCCGCTTCGCTGGCGCGGCCGGCCAGCCACAGCACGTCAGGCCCGTCGAGTGCGATCTGCGACAGCGGCACGGCGCCGGCCGCAACCACGGCGGCGCTGATCGGGGAAATCCAGGTACCGCTCGCGGCGGCCTGCTTGCGGGGCGACTCAGTCATGGTGGCATCGTATGGCTTATCAACGTTGGAACCACATTATATGAGTCCACGCCGATGGACGGCGTTCGCGGGCCTGCCGCAGTGGAAAGGCAAGGAATGCGATAATAGCCGTCCTCCGACGTCCTTTATTGTCAGCCATGCCACAATTTGCTCCGCTCAAGAACGACACTTTCCTGCGCGCGCTGCTGCGCCAGCCGACCGAGTACACGCCCGTATGGCTGATGCGGCAGGCGGGGCGCTACCTGCCGGAATACCGCGCCACGCGTGCGCGCGCCGGTTCGTTCCTGGGCCTGGCAAAGAATCCGGACTACGCCACCGAAGTGACGCTGCAGCCGCTCGACCGCTTTGCGCTGGATGCCTCGATCCTGTTCTCGGACATCCTGACGGTGCCCGATGCGATGGGCCTGGGCCTGTATTTCGCCGACGGCGAAGGCCCGAAGTTCGAGCGTCCGCTGCGCACTGAAGCGCAAGTGATGGCCTTGAACGTGCCCGATATGGAATCGCTCGACTATGTCTTCAAGGCGGTCACGCAAATTCGCACCGAGATCAATGGCCGCGTGCCGCTGATCGGCTTTTCCGGCAGCCCGTGGACGCTGGCCTGCTACATGGTCGAGGGCCAGGGCTCGCGCGAGTTCCACACGATCAAAAAGATGCTGTACGGGCGTCCGGACCTGATGCACCGCATCCTCGACATCAACGCCACCGCCGTCGCCCAGTACCTGAACGCGCAAATCGACGCTGGCGCCCAGGCCGTCATGATCTTCGATTCCTGGGGCGGGGCACTGGCCGACGGCGCCTACCAGGAATTTTCGCTGCGCTACATGGAACGCGTGCTGGCACAGCTCCAGCGCGAGAAGGATGGCGTGCGCATCCCGGCCATCGTCTTTACCAAGGGCGGCGGCATCTGGCTCGACGAGATGGCCAATTGCGGCGCCGATGCGCTCGGTCTCGACTGGACCGTGAACCTGGGCCGCGCGCGTGCGCTGGTGGGCGAGCGCGTCGCCCTGCAGGGCAACCTCGATCCGGCGATCCTGTTCGCCTCGCCCGAGCAGATCCGTGTTGAAGTCGAACGCTCGCTCACTGCCTACGGCGCGCCGTCGGAAGGCTCCGGCCACGTGTTCAACCTCGGCCACGGGATCTCGCAATTCACGCCGCCCGAGTCGGTGACCGCGATGGTGGAAGCGGTGCACAACTTCAGCCGCGACCAGCGCACACGCTGATTAAAAATGTTGCAGCGCCGCATATCTGATGCCGGGCACACGCATGAAATGTGCTTGCAATCTCACACTTGTACACATGTTGCGGAACAGCGGAATTTGAACCTGTGGACATGTGCACTGGTCCCGGGGAAATCATAAGTGTTTGAAATTGCTCGGGTTTATCTTTGAATCCTGGCATACATGAATACCTGGAATTTATGCTTTCAGCATAGAAACCGCAGTTTCCCAAGTCTTGTTCACAAAGTTATGCACAGGCTGCCCAGCTCAGCGATAAAATTTTCATTGTTTACGGGTACTTAGGCGCGGCATTGCAGAGTCTTGTTTAAATATCCACGCGGCCTGAGCATTTACGAGAAGAAAAAACGTAGTTATACACAATCCTTGCAATGTGGGAAGCGAGTTGCTGTGGACTACTTCGTTATTTGCAAGTCATTGAATATAAACGATTTATTTCGCCTTGTTTGCGGCTGATCCGTACATCATTTGCCTTAACGTAAACTTCTTCAGTGGTCAAGCGGATCATTCTCCACAAAGTTTTCCACAGCTTTTATACAAGGTCGGACATTGGCGCACTGCATCCTTCGAATTGCACTCGATACACCGCTCAACAGCGTGTTCGATTATGGCTGGCCGCATGAGGAGGGCAGCACGCCCCAGGTCGGCCAGTTGGCGCTGGTCAGTTTCGGGCGCCGCGAAGTCGTCGGGCTGATCGTCGAGATCGCGCACGAGACCGAGGTGCCGCCCGATAAACTGAAGAACGCGATCGCCGTGCGCGAGCAGCTGTCGCCCCTGTCGCCGCAATGGCTGGCGCTGGCCGGCTTCGCGGCCGATTACTACCAGCGTCCGCTGGGCGAAGTGGCGCTGCCCGGCGTGCCGAAAAATGTGAGGGTGCCGACCACCGTGGCGCTCGATCGCGCACTGAAAAAAATGGCGAAGCTGGCGCCGCCGGGCGATCCGGCGCCAATCGGCATGCCGCCGCTGAACCCGGAGCAGCAGGAAGCGGCCGATGCCATCGGCGGCGCGCTCGGTTTTACGCCTTTGCTGCTGTATGGCGTGACCGGCAGCGGCAAGACCGAAGTGTATTTGCAGGCCTGCGCCCAGATATTGGCGCGCGACCCGCAGGCGCAGATCCTGATCCTGGTCCCCGAGATCAACCTCACGCCCCAGCTCGAGGGGAATATCCGCGCGCGCTTCCCGGGCCTGATGCTGGCGACCCTGCACAGCAGCCTGTCCGAAGGCGAGCGCATGCTGCACTGGTTGGCTGCGCACCAGGGCCAGGCGCGCATCGTGCTCGGCACGCGCCTGGCGATCCTGGCCTCGCTGCCGCACCTGCAATTGATCGTCATCGACGAAGAGCACGACCCCTCCTACAAGCAGCAGGAAGGCCTGCGCTATTCGGCGCGCGACCTGGCCGTCTGGCGCGCGCGCCAGTTAAGCATTCCGATCGTGCTCGGTTCGGCCACGCCCTCCCTGGAAAGCTGGCACCACGCCTTCACTGGCCGCTACCGCAAGCTCGAATTGCGCGAACGCGCCGTACGCGACGCCGTGCTGCCGACCGTGCGCCTGCTCGACATGGAACGCGACAAGCCGAAGGACGGCCTCACCGCCGGCCTGTTGGGCGCATTGCGTCAGCGCCTGGAGCGCGGCGAACAGTCGCTGCTGTTCCTGAACCGGCGTGGCTATGCGCCCGTGATCACCTGCGAGGCCTGCGGCTGGATCAGCAACTGCACGCGCTGCACCTCGTTCATGGTGCTGCATAAACCCGAGCACCGGCTGCGCTGCCACCACTGCAGCCTCGAGCTGCGCATCCCGCGCCATTGCCCGACCTGCGGCAACGTCGACCTGCAGCCGCTCGGACGCGGCACCCAGCGCTTCGAAGAGGGACTCACGGCCATGTTCCCGGAGGCGCGCATCCTGCGCATCGATGCCGATTCCACGAGAAAAAAGGGCAGCGCCCAGGAAGCCTTCGATACCGTGCACCGCGGCGAAGTCGACATCCTGATCGGCACGCAAATGGTCGCCAAGGGCCACGATTTCAAAAGGCTCACCCTCGTTGGCATCCTGAACCCGGACACGGCCCTGTTCTCGCAGGATTACCGGGCCAGCGAGCGCCTGTTCGCGCAGCTGATGCAGGTGGCGGGCCGCGCCGGGCGTGCCGGTCTCCCCTCCGAGGTGCTGATCCAGACCCGCTACGCCCAGCATCCGCTGTATTCGGCCGTGGTGCGGCACGACTACGACCGCTTCGCCATGAACCTGCTCGAGGAACGTCACCAGGCTGCGCTGCCGCCCTACATGTACCAGGCGCTGCTGCGTGCCGAGGCGCCGGAACTGGCCACCGCGATCGCCTTCCTGGAAGAAGCGCGCGACATCCTGCCGTTTGATACGGTGACCATCAACGATCCGATCCCGATGACGATGACCCGGGTCCACAATGTCGACCGCGCCCAGCTGCTGGTCGAGTCGCCCTCGCGTCCAGCCCTGCAGGCGTTTTTGAAGGAATGGTTATCCCTGCTGCGCGCGCTGAAAAGCCGGGTGCGCTGGTCGCTGGAAGTGGACCCGCTCGACATTTAAGTTTGAAACGGCGTATCGTCGCAGTAGCTATTACGGAGAACAAGCATGAACAAACGAAAAGTCGACGTCGCCATTATCGGCACCGGCACGGCCGGCATGTCGGCCTACCGCGCGGCCGTTGCCCAGGGCGCGCGCACGGTCGTCATCGAAAGCGGTCCCTACGGCACCACCTGCGCCCGGGTCGGCTGCATGCCGAGCAAACTGTTGATCGCCGCCGCTGACGCGGCGCACATGTTCGACGTCGCGCCGGGCTTTGGCGTGCATCCGGGCGAGAAACGCATCGATGGACGTGCGGTCATGGCACGCGTGCGGGGTGAACGCGACCGTTTTGTGGGCTTCGTGCTGGAAAGCGTCGAGAGTTTTCCGATCGAAGACCGCATCCGCGGCCATGCCCGCTTCACCAGCCCGCACACTTTACAAGTCGACGACCATACCGAGATCGAAGCGGCGCGCATCGTGATCGCCACCGGTTCGACGCCGGTGATCCTGCCGCAACTGACGGATGTGGGGCCGGGCATCGTTACCAGCGACGACGTGTTTTATTGGGACGATTTACCCGCCTCGGTGGCGGTGATCGGCACCGGCGTGATCGGCCTGGAACTGGGCCAGGCGCTGACGCGCCTGGGTGTCAAAGTCAGCCTCTTCGCGCGCGGCGGCAGCGTCGCCCAGCTCAGCGACCCGGAGGTGCTGGGCGCAGCGCGGCGCACGCTGAGCGGGGAACTCGACCTGCGCTTCCAGACCGAAGTCGTGCGCGCCGAACAGCAGGGAGATACCGTGCTCCTGATCACGCGCGACGCGCTCGGGAAGGAAACGAGCGCATCGTTCCAGTACGTGCTGCTGGCAACCGGCCGCACGCCGAACGTGCACGGCATGGGGCTGGAACAGACGGGGTTGACGCTGGGGCCGCATGGCGTCCCCGACTTCGACAGCCGCACCATGCAGTGCGGGACCAGCCACATTTTTATCGCGGGCGATGCAAATAACGAGCTGCCGCTGCTGGCGGAAGCGGCCGACCACGGCAAGATCGCCGGTGAAAACGCGGGCCGCTATCCGGACGTGCGCCCGGGCCTGCGGCGTACGCCTTTGGGCATCGCATTCACTGAACCGAACATCGCCACCCTTGGTAAAAGTTACAAGGCGCTGTGCGAGGGCGGGAGGCCAAAATTCGCGATCGGCCAGGTCTCGTTCGAGAACCAGGGCCGCAGCCGCGTCATGTTGCAGAACAAGGGGATGCTGCGGGTGTATGCCGAGTATGGCTCGTGCCGCTTTTTGGGCGCCGAGATGATCGGGCCGCGCTGCGAACACATCGCGCATTTGCTGGCCTGGGCGGTGCAGGCGCATATGACGGTGCCGCAGATGCTCGACATGCCCTTCTATCACCCCGTGATCGAAGAGGGCGTGCGCACCGCGCTGCGCGACCTGGCGGCGAAGCTGGCGAAGGGGACGAATCACACGGATGCGGCCGATTCGGAGCCGGGGACCTAAGGGTCGGCAATGACCGGCGCAAACATATCCACTTGCGCCGGTAGAATCAATTCAGATAACTCGCGTCCAGGTTCCCCTGCTCTGCCATCTGGCGCACGATGCGCATCGTGTCGATATCGGCTTCCTGGTAAGCGGACTTCTTGAATTCCTCGTACATCTTGGTCGCACCGTCGGTCGACTCGCCCATGCCGTCGTCGTAACTGAAGCGCACGTACAGCATGTGTTCCGAGGGCGCTTCGATCGTCATGGTGAGCCTGGAAGCGCTGATGTCGCCCTGGGCCGGGACTTCATAGCGCACTTCGTGCAGCGGGGTGAGCAGGACCGTGTCCTCGACGACCAGGTCGCCATAGCGCAGGCGGCGTTTGAAACTGCCGGCTTCGCGCGCGCTGATGTCGCATTCGTCGAGGTGTGGAATAAACAGCTTCGGCGACTCGGCGCGGATCACCAGGCCGCGCCAGACCTGTTCGCGGGTCAGCGTGTCCATCAGCGGGTTGAGCGGGTCGTTTACTTCAATCAGGTGTTCAAATTTCATTGTGTGGTGCTCGTAATAAGGGTGGGGGCGATGGTAGCCGATATGGTGTCGACGCGGGTGGCGCTCAATTCGACAGCAAAATCGCGTTCTGCCGGCGCTGCAGGAAGGCAATGCCAATCAGGATGGCGAAAGAGATCGCCAGCAATACCGATGCATATGCGTGCGCTGTCCCATAATTCAACTTCTGCGCTTCATCGTAGAGCGCGATCGAGGCCACCCGGGTCTGCCCCGGGATATTCCCCCCTAACATCAGCACGACGCCGAATTCTCCCATCGTGTGCGCAAAGCTGAGCGAGACGCCGGTGAGAATTCCATGTTTCGAGAGCGGCAGCACGATCGCCCAGAAGGTCTGGCGCTTCGTTAAACCGAGCGCCAGCGCCGACTGCACCAGGTCGCGTCCGACCCCGCGAAACGCCGCCTGGAAAGGTTGCACCGCGAACGGCAGGCTGTACAGGACGGAACCCGCCACCAGGCCGGCGAAGGAAAACGGCAAGGGATGGCCGAACACCGACATCCAGGCCGCGCCCACCGGCTGCTGCGGCGCCATCAGCATCAGCAAATAGAAGCCGATCACGGTGGGCGGCAGCACGATCGGCAGGCTGACCAGGGTCTCGATAAAAATGATGCCGCGCATCTTGCTGTTGTTGAGCCAATTTGCCAGCGGAATGCCGAGCACCAGCAGCACGACCGAGGTGACGGCGGCAAGCTGCAGCGTCAGGCCGATGGCGTTCCACAGCTCGGAGGGGAAGTGCCACTCCGTCATTCGGCCGCGCCCGGGGGCACACTAAAACCGTTGCGCGCCAGGATCGCCCGTGCCTCGTTCGATGCCAGGAAGCGCACGAAGCCGGCCGCATGCGGGTTGCCGGTGCCGGCTTTGGTGACGATCACCCCTTGCTCGATCGGCGCCAGGCCGCTCAAGGGCACGAGCGCATGGCGCCCGACCCCTTTCAATTTGGTCGCGTGCAGGGTGGCGAACGAAACGATGCCGACTTGCGCATTGCCGGTCTGGACGAATTGCGCCGTCTGGGCGATGTTTTCGCCAATCACGAGTTTCGGTTGAACCTTGTCCCACAAGCCATCGCGCACCAATGCCGCCTTGGCCGCGCGGCCATACGGGGCGGTGACCGGGTTGGCGATGGCGACCCGTTTTACGCGCGCGTCGGCGACCAGGGCGGCCAGGCCGCGTGCAGGATCGATCTGCGGGTCGAGCGACCACAGCGCGATGCGGCCGATGGCGTAGGGCATCAAGGTCGCCCCGTCAGCCACGCCGAGCTTGCCCAGCTGGCGCGGATAGTCCATATCCGCCGACAAAAACACCTCGAACGGCGCACCGTTGCGAATTTGTGCATAAAAGTTGCCGGATGCGCCAAGCGAGACCTTCGGCTCGACGTCGGGTGCCGTTTTCCGGTACGCGGCAACGAGTTCGTCGATACAATAGCCGAGATCGCTGGCCGCGGCGACCAGCAGCGGACGCGCCAGCGCCGGACCGGCCAGGGCGCATGCCAGTAACAGAATAAGCAATTTTTTCATGCTGAACATTGTAGCGCGGGGCGCATCTCCCTTCGACTTCGCTTCGTTACAATGTTCGGCTGCCTTCAAGAATAGTTCCCATGTCCAATGCACCAAAGTTCGGCCTGAACGGGCCGCAAAGCGAAGCCGCGCTTTATCTCGACGGCCCCTGCCTGGTGTTGGCCGGCGCCGGCTCGGGCAAGACGCGGGTGATCACGCAAAAGATCGCCTACATGATCGAAGACCGCGGCTACGATCCGCGCACGATCGCCGCCCTGACTTTTACCAACAAGGCCGCGCTCGAGATGCAGGAGCGCATCGCCAAGCTGTTGAAACAGCCGAAGCAGGCCAAGCAATTGACGGTCTCGACCTTCCACTCGCTGGGCGTGAAAATCCTGCGCCAGGAAGCGGCCGGCGTCGGTTTGAAAGACCGGTTTTCGATCATGGACAGCGACGACTGCTATACCATCGTCTCGGACCTCGGCCTGACGACCGATAAACAGGAAATCCGGCGCATCCAGAATGCCATTTCGCTATGGAAGAACGGCCTGATCGATCCGGACGCGGCAATTGAGGCCGCGAAAGACGAGGACGAAGCCCAGGCCGGCCGCATCTACCGCAGCTATGTCGCGACGCTGTCCGCCTACCAGGCGGTCGACTTCGACGACCTGATCCGCCTGCCGGTGGAACTGTTCCGGAACAACGACCCGATCCGCGACCGCTGGCAGCGCAAGCTGCGCTATTTACTGATGGACGAGTACCAGGACACGAATACCTGCCAGTACGAGCTGGTCAAATTGCTGGTGACGGGCATCGGTAAAAAGCCGATGTTCACGGCGGTCGGCGACGACGACCAGGCAATTTACGCCTGGCGCGGCGCCTCGGTCGAAAATATCAAGACGCTGCAGACCGATTTCCCGGACCTGCGCGTGATTAAACTCGAACAGAACTACCGCTCGACCACGCGCATCCTGCAGGCGGCGAATGCGGTGATCGGCAACAACCCGAAGCTCTTCGAAAAATCGCTCTGGTCCGAACACGGCCTGGGCGAGCCGATCAAGGTGCTCGGGATGCAAAGCGACGAGCAGGAAGCCGACCAGATCGCGATCATGATTTCGTCGGACCATTTTCAGCGCAAGAACAAGTGGACGGATTTCGCCATCCTGTACCGGGGCAACCACCAGGCGCGCATCATCGAGCAGGCGCTGCGCAAGGAACGCATTCCGTACACGATTTCCGGCGGCCAGAGCTTTTTCGACAAAGCCGAGATCAAGGACATCATCGCCTATCTGCGCCTGATCGCGAACGAGGGCGACGACCCGGCGTTTATTCGCGCGATCACGACACCGAAGCGCGGCGTCGGCATGGCGACCCTGGAGGTGCTGGGCGAATTTTCAAAGCAGTGGAATTGCTCTTTATTTGAAGCGGCATTAAAAGGCGGGATCGAGGGCAAGCTGGCGGACCGCCAGTTGCATCCGCTGCGTGATTTCTGCCATTTTATTAATGAGATGGAATCGCGCGCCAGCCGTCCGGGGCCTTCGGGCAGTGGAGAAAACGCGGCCGCGGTGCTCGACGATATGATGAAAGAGATCAATTACGAGCACTACCTGTACGAGAATTTCGACGACCGCGCGGCGCAAGGTAAATGGCAGAACGTGATGGAGTTCACCAACTGGCTGAAGGAACGCGGCAACGGCGGGCGCGACGGCACCGGCGAAGAAAAGAATTTACTGGAACTGACGCAAATGGTGGCCCTGATGTCCATGCTCGAGGGTAAGGACGAGGAACCGGACGCGGTGCGCATGTCGACCCTGCACGCCTCGAAGGGCCTGGAGTATCCGCACGTCTACCTGGTCGGCGTGGAAGAGGGGATCTTGCCGCACAAGGGCGACCCGGACGACCCGATCGAAAAGATCGCCGCGCGCATCCAGGAAGAGCGGCGCCTGATGTATGTCGGCATCACGCG
Organism: Massilia sp. CMS3.1; assembly: GCF_051262535.1. Classification (NCBI taxonomy): domain Bacteria; kingdom Pseudomonadati; phylum Pseudomonadota; class Betaproteobacteria; order Burkholderiales; family Oxalobacteraceae; genus Massilia; species Massilia sp. CMS3.1. The sequence goes on from NZ_JBIMES010000009.1 coordinate 168,189, forward strand.
CGCCCAGCGCACGCTGCACCTTACCTGGTGCAAGAAGCGAAAGCGCGCGGGCGAACTGGTGCACTGCGATCCGTCGCGCTTCATCAAGGAGATGGCGCTCGACGAAGGCATTGCGGTGCCGTTTGAATCCGAGGTGATCAGCCCGAAAGACCGGCTGGCGAGTTTAAAGGCGCTGTTGAATACGCCGAAGCCGGACGCGGGCAAGCTGATGTCATAATGCCGCCCAATCCAGAAAACATGCCAGGAACCGCCGTGGAACACGAAGACCGTTTTGTCGATATCGAAATCAAGCTGGCGCACCAGGAAGACCTGGTCGACTCGCTGAACCAGACCGTCTACCAGCAGGCGCGCCGCATCGACCAGCTCGAAGCCATGGTGCAGCAGCTGGCCGAGCACCTGCGCACGATGCGCGAGGTCGGGCGGCAGAACCCGGTGAACGAGCGCCCGCCGCATTATTGAACCACGGTGCTTGAGTAAGGTCGAACGCACCTTCAACCACTGGCAGTGGCGCGGGCTTTTGTCAGGTCACTGGCCAACAATGCCCCAAGCCGTTTGCCCAGGCACAGCAAGGTCACCGTCGGCGGCAAGCCCCACGGCTCCGGAATCACCGACGCATCGCACACGAACAGCCCCGGCGTCTTCGTCTGCAAATTCGCATCCACGCCCTCCCCGATGCGCACGCTGCCGCCCGGGTGCGCCGCGAAATGCCATGATGTAAAGATGTGATGCGCCCCCGCTTCGCGCAAGATCGCCTGCGCCATCCCGACACCGTGTGTCAACTTGCGCCGGTCGCCCTCCTGCAGCGTCTTGTCGGCCCAGCGCGGCCCGATGCGGCCGCCGATCTCGTCGCGGATCTTGACCATCATCGACAGGGTGCGGCGGTGCGCAAATAAACGGTCGATGCGGCCGACCTGCAGCGCAAAAGCCTGGTACATCGGTCGCGGCAAGGTCAAATCGGCCAGTGCCACGCCCTCGTCATGCAGGTGCAGGCCACCGGCCATCGGCACTTCGGCCCCGCCGTCGATGTCGTCCACGCTGCCCATCACCGCCACCACCGGATCGCTGAAGAAGGGCGATTCGCGCGGTCCCAGACCCGAGCGGTGCAGCAGGCGTGGGCTGCCCAGGCCGCCGCCGGCGAGCACGACGATCGGCGCCGCCAGGGTGCGCACCGTGCCGCCGACTTCCACCTCGACACCAGCCGCGCGGCCTTCCGCCACCACGATGCGCAGCACGCGGGCGCGCTCGACCAGTTGCGCGCCGTGGCGGCAGGCGTCATCGAGAAAATCGCGCGCCGTCCACTTGGCGCCAAAAGGGCAGCCGTACACGCAGCGCCAGCAGCCGCTGCGGCAGGATTCGGGACGGATCATCTTGTCGAGTTTGCGCCAGTCGAGCGAGAGGGAATGCGCGGCCGTCATCATGCGCGCGGCCATCGGGCCGATCAGTTTATCGGGCAAGGGCGCCATCGGCAGTTCGGCGCGCAATTGGGCCAGGGCCGGTTCGAGATCGATGCCATGGCGGGCAAATAGCGCCTGCGGCGGCGCGGCGGCGGTCGCAAAGTTAATCGCCGAGCTGCCGCCCGCAGTGATGCCGGCCACCAGCAGGGAAGCGTCGCGGTGCAGGTAGGCTCCCTTGCCGGGAACCGCCGCCATGGCAGCCATCTGGCCCAGGGTTCCTTTTAACGGGTCAGCTCCGCCCTGTTCCAGCACCAGCACGCGCAGGCCGGAGCGGGCCAGCGTGCGCGCCGTGCTGGCGCCGCCGGGACCGCTGCCGACGACGATCGCATCGTATGAAGGGTGGAAGATGGGAAGCATGGAGGGAAGCGCCAGTTGACCACGCGGATGCGATGCAATCGGATCAGGGCCGCTGCGGCAGCTTCCAGTCGGGCCGCACGAAGTGGCAGGTGTAGCCGTTCGGGAGGCGTTCCAGGTAATCCTGGTGTTCCGGCTCGGCTTCCCAGAACGGGCCTGCAGGCGCGATCTCGGTCATGACCTTGCCAGGCCACAGGCTTGATGCGTCGACGTCGGCCACGGTATCTTCGGCAACGCGCTTTTGCGCGTCATTCAGGTAAAAAATGGCCGAGCGGTAGCTGGCGCCGAGGTCGTTGCCCTGGCGGTTGAGTGTACTCGGGTCGTGAATCTGGAAGAAAAATTCCAGGATTTGACGGAAGCTGATCCGGGCCGGATCGAACACGACTTCGAGCGCTTCAGCGTGCGTGCCATGGTTGCGGTAAGTCGCGTTGGGCACGTCGCCGCCGCTATAGCCGACGCGGGTGGACAGCACGCCGGGCTGGCGGCGCAGCAGCGCCTGCATGCCCCAGAAGCATCCGCCTGCCAGGATGGCGGTTTCGGTTTGCACAGTCATCGTCGATTCTCTCAATTGTGTGGAGGGGCCGCATCATGCGCGGCAATAGCGCTCCATGATAGCGGCTCCTCCACATCGAACGCGCACGCCCTATTTTTTCGCCGGCAGCACCGCCCTTCAACCGTGCGTCACCACGAGCGGGAACACGCTCGCATGGTCCTCGTCCGCGAACACCTTGATTTGCGTACGCAGGCCCGGATAGCGCTGCGCCTTGAGGGCGCTGTCGACGTCGCGCAGGTCGGCCACCATGTCGGCATTTTGTTCCGCCCTTGAGCGCTTCTTGCCCGGCGCCAGGCGCTCCAGGCTGCCGATGCCGAAGAAGACATTGGCCGGCAAATCGCGGCGCCGTTCTCCGTACGCTTCAAGGCGGTCGAACATCACGCCGACGTCATACCAGAGCGACGGGCTGCCGAGGATGTAATGCTCGAACATGCGCGGTTCGGTGAGCAGGATTTGCAGCCCAAGCAGGCTGCCGTACGAATGGCCGACGAAGAACTTGCGCTTCATGTCGGCGCGGTAGTCGTGCTTGCGCGGCACGGTCGGCGTGTAATCGCGCCGCCGGCTGAAGACGCCCGTGTCGCCCTTGGCATACGACAGGCCGACCACGATCGTCTCTTCCATGCCCGCGTGTTTGGTGAGGCGCTGCGAGATGTTGCGCACGATCGGGAAGGCGTAGTTCGCATCCGTGACGAACACCACCGGATAGCGTCGGCCCGTGTCGCGGTAGGAGTCGGGCAGGGCGACGAAGACCTGGTAGTCGCGCGTCAAGCCGGGAGCGCGCACCTCGCGCACTTCGGTGTTGTCGAGTAGGTAGGGCGCGGGTAGCTGCGCCGACGCGCTGCCTGCTGCGGCGAGCAGGGCACATCCAAGGCAAATATTCTTCAATGCTGACTCCGGTTGTGCGCGGCTGCCGTCTCTCCGCAGGAAAGGCCATCTTAGCCGCAGAGTTGGCTCATGAGCAATTTCGCCAGGGTGTTGCAGGTCGAGCGTTCAACATCTCCCGCCAAAATGCCTGTCCAAACAGTTTTGTATGCAGATTGTTTCGACCTCACGACACGGCAATAAAGCCTGCTATGATCTGGCGCGCACCTGTCGGCGGCGATCCCGCGGGCAGCCTTTTTCGAGTCCGTGAGAGAGACCATGAACCGCCCACAAATGCTCATCATCGCAGCCAGCCTGGCCTTCCCCGGAACCGCGCTTTCAGCTCCCCTTGCAGCACCTGCCGGCTCCGCCATGGTGCTCGACGCATCGAACCCGTTTGCCAAGCCGAGCGCGCTGCCGTTCAATTACCCGGCCTTCGACAAGATCAAGGATGACCACTTCCTGCCGGCCTACGCGGCGGGCATGCGCGAGCAATTGCGCGAAGTGGCAGGGATCGCCAACAACCCGAAAGCGGCCACCTTCGAGAACACGATCGTGGCGATGGAGCGCTCCGGCCAGATGCTCTCGCGTGTCAGTGCCGTGTTCTCGAACCTGCAGACCGCCAACACGAACGACCGCCTGGACGCCGTCGACCGCGAAATGTCGCCGAAACTGGCCGCCCACAACGATGCGATTTACCTGAACCTGAAGCTGTTCAAGCGCGTCGAAACCCTGCACGCCAAGCGCGACAAGCTGGGGCTGGACGCCGAAGCGACCTTCCTGCTCGAACGCTACTACAAGGAATTCGTGCGCGCCGGCGCCAAGTTGTCAAACGCCGACAAGGAAAAGCTGAAGCGCTATAACGGCCAGATCGCGTCCCTGCAGTCGGACTTCTCGCAGCGCGTGCTGAAGGAAGCGAACGCGTCGGCCCTGGTGGTCAATAACCGCGCCGAACTGGCCGGGATGTCGGAGTCCGACATCACCGCCGCCGCGCTTGAAGCCAAGAAGCGCGGCCTGGATGGCAAGTACGTCATCGGCATCGCGAATACGACCATCCAGGCGCCGCTCGCGAGCTTGACGAACCGTTCTGTGCGCGAACGCCTGCAGACCGCATCGATGACGAGAGGTAGCCGCGGCGGCGAATTCGACACGCGCGAACTGGTGCTGAAACTGGTGAAGTTGCGCGCCGAACGCGCCATCCTGCTCGGCTACCCGAACTACGCGGCCTATTCGCAGGAACTGGAAACGGCAAAGAACCCGGCCGCCGTGAATAAACTGCTGGCCGAACTGGCCAAGCCGGCGATCGGCAACGCGCGCAAGGAAGCGGGCGAGATGCAGAAGATCATCGACGCCGAGAAGGGTGGTTTCAAGGTCGCCGCCCATGATTGGGCCTTCTACAGCGACAAGGTGCGCGCGGCCCAGTACAACTTCGACGAAAACCAGCTGCGTCCGTATTTTGAATTGAACCGCGTGCTGGTGGACGGCGTGTTCTTTGCCGCGACCAAGGAGTTCGGCATCACTTTTAAAGAACGCAAGGATTTGCCGGTCTACGACCCGGACGTGCGCACCTTCGACGTGATGGATAACGACGGCAAGCAGCTGGCGATCTTCCTGTTCGACCCCTACGCCCGCGGCAACAAGCAGGGCGGCGCCTGGATGAACGAATACGTATCGCAGTCGCATTTGCTCGGCAAGCATCCGGTCGTGGGCAACCACCAGAACATTCCGAAGCCGCCCGCCGGGGAACCGACCCTGCTCACCTACGACGAAGTGCGCACCATGTTCCACGAGTTCGGCCACGCGCTGCATGGCATGTTCTCGAACGTGAAATACCCGCACTTCTCGGGCACCAGCGTGCCGCGCGACTTCGTCGAGTATCCGTCGCAGGTCAACGAAATGTGGGCGATCTGGCCGGAGGTGCTGTCGAACTACGCGAAGCACCACAAGACCGGCGCGCCGATGCCGAAGGAATTGCTCGATAAAGTCGTCGCCTCCAAAAAATTCAACCAGGGCTTCATGACCAGCGAATACCTGGCCGCGTCCCTGATCGACCAGCGCTGGCACCAGCTGACCCCGGCGCAGATCCCGCTGGATGTCCTCGCGTTCGAGGCAGCCGCCTTGAAAGATGCCGGCGTCGACTTCGCCCCGGTGCCGCCGCGCTACCGCACCACCTATTTTTCGCACTCGATGAATGGCGGCTATTCGGCCGGCTACTACGCCTACCTGTGGAGCGAAAAGCTCGACGCCGATACGGTCGAGTGGTTCAAGGAAAACGGAGGATTGTCGCGCAAGAACGGCGACCACTTCCGCAAGACCCTGCTCTCGCGCGGCGGCACCACCGAGGCGATGAACCTGTTCAAGGATTTCCGCGGGCGTGATCCGGTGATCGCGCCGCTGCTCGAGCGGCGCGGCCTGACAGGTAACTGATCGGCCTTCAGCATTTACTGCACGAAGATGCGGCACCGCGTTCGCGGTGCCGCATCGTTTTTACTTCAACAGCAACAATAGAGACAACATGAACCGTCCCCACATCCTGCTCGTCGCCGCAGCCGGCGTCGCCGTCGCGAATCTGGCCTGTGCCGCACCGGCGTCGCTCTTGGCCGCATCGAACCCGTTCGCCAAGCCAAGCACCCTGCAATACGGCTACCCGGCCTTCGACAAGATCAAGAACGAGCACTTTGCGCCGGCATTCGCCGAAGGCATGCGCCAGCAGGCCGCCGAGATCGAGAAGATCGCCAACAACAAGGCCGCGCCTACTTTTGAAAACACCATCGTCGCGATGGAGCGCTCGGGCCAGCTCCTGGACCGCGTGCAGGCCGTGTTCGGCACCCTGATCGGTTCCTACACCAACGACACCCTGCAGCTTCTCGACAAGGAACTGGCGCCGAAGCTGGCCGCGCATAGCGACGCCATCCGCCTGAACCCGACACTGTACGCGCGCATCAAGGCGCTGCACGACAAGCGCACCAAACTGAACCTGGACGCCGAATCGGCATTCCTGATCGAGCGCTACAACAAGGACTTCGTGCGCGCCGGCGCCAAATTGTCGGAAGCCGACAAACAGAAACTGCGCTCCTACAACGGCCAGCTGGCCGCCTTGCAGACCGCGTTCAGCCAGAACGTATTGAAGGAAGTGAACGCCTCGGCCTTCGTGGTCGACACCCGTGCCGAACTGGCCGGCCTGCCGGAAAAAGCGATCGAAGCGGCCGCTGTCGAAGCGAAAAAGCGCGGCCTGGAAGGCAAGTTCGTGATCCCGGTCGTAAACACCACCCAGCAGGCGCCACTGTCCGTGCTGACCAACCGCGCCACCCGCGAAAAGCTGCTGAACGTGTCCACGGTGCGCGGCTCGCGCGGCGGCGAATTCGACAACCGCCAGGCCGTCCTGACGCTGGCGAAATTGCGCGCCGAACGCGCCGAACTGCTCGGCTACGAAAGCCACGCGGCCTACTCGCTGGAAGACCAGACCGCCAAGAACACGGGCGCCGTCAACAAGCTGCTGGCCGATCTCACCGTGCCGGCCGTGCGCAACGTGAACAAGGAAGCGGCCGAGATCCAGGCCCTGATCGACGCCGAGAAGGGCGGTTTCAACGTTGCGGCGTATGACTGGAACTACTACAGCGACAAGGTGCGCGCAGCCAGGTATTCGTTCGACGCGAACCAGCTCAAACCATACTTTGAACTGAACAACGTCCTGAACGGCGCCTTCTTCGCAGCCAACCAGCTGTGGGGCATCACCTTCAAGGAACGCAAGGACTTGCCGGTCTACGATCCGGACGTGCGCGTGTATGACGTGTTCGAGGAAGACGGCAAGCATCTCGCCATCTTCACCTTCGACCCGTATGCGCGCCCGAACAAGCGCGGCGGCGCCTGGATGGGCGCCCTGGTCAGCCAGAGCACGCTGCTGGGCCAGAAGCCCGTCATCACCAACAACCTGAACCTGACGAAACCGGCCGCGGGCGAACCGACCCTGCTCACCTGGGACGAAGTACGCACCACCTTCCATGAATTCGGCCACGGCACCCACGGCTGGTTCTCGAACGTGAAGTACCCGCGCTTCTCGGGCACCAGCGTGCCGCGCGATTACGTGGAACTGCCGTCGCAGGTCTACGAGATGTGGATGGCCTGGCCGGAAGTGCTGGCCAACTACGCGAAGCACTACCAGACCGGCGCGCCGATGCCATCGGCGCTGCTGGACAAACTGCGCGCGTCGCAGCGTTTCAATGAAGGTTATCGCACCACCGAGTACCTGGCCGCCGCGGTCCTCGACCAGAAATGGCATCAGATCGGCCCGAAAGCGATTCCATCGGACGTGAAAACGTTTGAGGCGCAGGCCTTGAAAGAAGCCGGCCTCGATGTCGGTCCGGTCCCGCCGCGCTACAGCTCGACCTACTTCTCGCATGCGTTCTCGGGCGGCTACTCGGCCGGCTATTACAGCTACCTGTGGGCCGAGCGGCTCGACGCCGATGCCGGCGAGTGGTTCAAGGAAAACGGCGGCTTGCAGCGCAAGAACGGCGATCGCTTCCGCAAGCTGGTGCTGTCGAAAGGCGGCACCATGGACGCGACCGAGATGTACCGTGCCTTCCGCGGCCGCGATCCGGAAATCGGCCCGCTGCTGGAACGCCGTGGCCTGACCGCCAACTGATTGACGTTTTTAGAGCGCGGGCAGGTAATGCCCGCGCTTTTTTTATTTGCACCACATCATAAAGAGACTCCATGAACCGCTCCCACACCCTGCTCGTTGCCGCCAGCGTCGCCGTGGCCAACCTGGCCTATGCCCAGCCAGCCTCGCTGCTTGAAGCATCGAACCCGTTCGCCGCGCCGAGCATCTTGCCGTTCCAGTACCCGGCCTTCGACAAGGTGAAAAACGAACACTTCGCCCCGGCCTACGCCGAGGGCATGCGCCAGCAGGCCGCCGAGATCGAGGCGATCGCCAACAACAAGGCGGCGCCGACCTTCGAGAACACCATCGTCGCGATGGAGCGTTCGGGCCAGCTGCTTAACCGCGTCGGCGTCGTCTTCGGTACGCTCTCCGGTTCGTACACCAACGACACGTTGAAGGCCCTGGACAAGGAAATGGCGCCGAAGCTGTCCGCGCACAGCGATGCGATCCGCCTGAACCCGAGACTGTACGCGCGCATCAAGGCGCTGTACGACAAGCGCAGCAAGCTGAACCTGGACGCCGAGTCGGTCTACCTGCTCGAGCGCTACCACACCGACTTCGTGCGCGCCGGCGCCAAGTTGTCCGCTGCGGACAAGGAAAAGCTGAAGGCCTACAACAGCCAGCTGGCCAGCTTGCAGACCCAGTTCGCCCAGAACGTGCTGAACGAATCGAATTCGTCGGCCCTGATCGTGGACACCCGCGCGGAACTCGCCGGCATGTCGGACAAGCAGATCGACGCCGCCGCGGCGGAGGCCAAAAAGCGCGGCCAGGACGGCAAGTTCGCGATTCCCGTGGTGAATACCACCGGCCAGGCCGGCTTGTCGGTACTGACCAATCGCGCGACCCGCGAAAAGCTGCTGGCGGCCTCGATGGGACGCGGCTCGCGCGGCGGCGAGTTCGACAACAAGGACGAAGTGCTGCAGATCGCCAAGCTGCGCGCCGAACGCGCAGCGCTCTTGGGCTACCCGAGCCACGCCGCCTACATGCTGGAAGACCAGACCGCAAAGAACACGAAAGCCGTCAACAGCCTGCTGGCCGAATTCGCCAAGCCGGCCGTGAACAACGCAAAGAAGGAAGCAGCCGAGATCCAGAAGGTGATCGACGCCGAGAAGGGAGGCTTCCAGCTCGCCGCCCACGACTGGGCCTTCTACAGCGACAAGGTGCGCGCCCAGCGCTATGCCTTCGACGCTGCGCAGCTGCGTCCCTACTTTGAACTGAACCGCGTGCTGGTCGACGGCGTGTTTTTTGCGGCGACCAAGGAATTCGGCATCACCTTCAAGGAACGCAAGGACCTGCCGACTTATAACGAAGACGTGCGCACCTTCGACGTGTTCGACGCCGACGGCTCGCAGCTGGCGATTTTTACCTTCGACCCGTACGCACGCTCGAACAAGCGCGGCGGCGCCTGGGCGAATGCCCTGGTCGGACAAAGCACGCTGCTCGCTACCAAGCCGGTGATCGCGAACAACCTGAACGTGCCCAAGCCTGCCGCGGGCGAACCGACCCTGCTCACCTACGACGAAGTGCGCACCACCTTCCACGAATTCGGCCACGCGCTGCACGGCATGTTCTCGAACGTGACATACCCGCGCTTCTCGGGCTCGCGCGTGCCGCGCGATTACGTCGAGTTCCCATCCCAGGTGAACGAGATGTGGATGGCCTGGCCGGAAGTGCTGGCCAATTATGCGAAGCACTACCAGACCGGCGCGCCGATGCCGAAAGAGCTGCTCGACAAGGTGCAGGCTTCGCAGCAGTTCAACGAAGGCTTCCGCACCACCGAGTACCTGGCCGCCTCGCTGCTGGACCAGAGCTGGCACCAGCTGAGAGCGTCGCAAATCCCGACCGACGTGCTCGCGTTCGAGGCAGCTGCATTGAAAAAGGCCGGCGTCGATTTCGCTCCGGTGCCGCCGCGCTACCGCACGACCTACTTCTCCCACGTGTTCTCGGGCGGCTATTCGTCGGGCTACTACGGCTACCTGTGGGCCGAGAAGCTCGATGCCGATACCGTCAACTGGTTCAAGGAGAATGGTGGGCTGACCCGCAAGAATGGCGACCACTTCCGCAAGACGCTGCTCTCGCGCGGCGGTACGCTCGACGCGATGCAGATGTACCGCAATTTCAGCGGGCGTGATGCGCAGGTGCAGCCCTTGCTCGAGAAGCGTGGGTTGACGGGGCAGTAATTTGTTTGGCGATGGTGGGGGTGTGCGGCGCCATCGCGGATCATTCGCAGTCTGGTACCGCGTGGGCACTCGTGCCCACGCACACCCCACCATTTCCCCCGATCCGGTGTATAAACTGCAGCTATTCCCATTCCTGAAACAAAGCAAAGCGATGAGTGTTCAATCCCTTGACGGTATTACTTTAGAATCCCTGTTAACCCGCCTCGTCGAGCACTATGGCTGGGAGGGACTCGGCCGCCGGATCGACATTAATTGTTTTCAGAAAGATCCGAGCATCAAGTCGAGCCTGAAGTTTTTGCGCCGCACGCCGTGGGCGCGCGAGCAGGTCGAGGCCTTATTCCTCGAGACCCGCTTCACCAACCAGTGAGAAACGACATGCTGAACGAGAACGATTCGAACCTGAAGGCGCACCTGAAAACGCTGCACCGCAGCCTGTCCGAAACCGAAGAAGTCGATGAAGAGCTGCAGATGCTGCTGCGCCAGCTCGATGGCGACATCAAGGGGGTGCTCGAGCGTCGTGCCGACCAGGACCTCGACGCCAACACCTACGGCCTCGGCTCGCGCACCCAGGAGCTGAGCGCCCGTTTTACGGCGCGCCACCCGAACGTCGCCTCGGCTTTGCGGGAGCTGGGTAACATGCTGTCGAGCATGGGTATTTGAAGTAGCTGCTCAACCACAAGTCATTGAAACGTAAGCAATTTTTCAGGCGGGGAGCAGCGGCCAACACCGATTTCCGGTAGAATATCGGCCAATGACCCCAGCCAATCTCTTCGCGAGCGTCCCGAAACGCTCCAGCCGCGCAGCCGCCGCGCCCTTTCTCCCGATGACCCGCGCCGAAATGGATGCGCTGGGCTGGGATTCGTGCGACGTGATCCTCGTCACCGGTGACGCCTACATCGACCATCCGAGCTTCGGCATGGCGCTGGTCGGCCGTTTGCTCGAAGCGCAGGGCTACCGGGTCGGCATCATCAGCCAGCCGGACTGGCATTCGGCCGAGCCGTTTCGCGCGCTGGGCAAGCCGAACCTGTACTGGGGCATCACCGCCGGCAACATGGATTCGATGGTGAACCGGTATACGGCCGATCGTAAAATCCGTTCCGACGACGCCTACACCCCCAATGCCGAGCCGAATAAACGCCCGGACCGCGCGGTGACCGTCTACGCCCAGCGCGTGCGCGAAGCCTATCCGGGCGTGCCGGTCGTGATCGGCTCGATCGAGGCCTCGTTGCGTCGCATCGCCCACTTCGATTACTGGTCGGATAAAGTGCGGCGCTCGGTGCTGTTCGAATCGAAAGCGGACTTGCTGATCTTCGGTAACGCCGAACGCGCGCTGGTCGACGTCACGCGCCGCATTGCCGCTGGCGAGTCGATCAAGGAAATCCGCGATATTCGCGGCACTGCCTTCCTGGTGCAGCCGGGCTGGCTACCGGACGCCGAATGGTCGGAACACAATTCCACGCGCGTGGACGTGCCGGGCCGTATCGACAGGCAGCCGAATCCGTACGCGATGGCGCTGGAAGACCCGACCGCCTGCGCGCTGGACAACGCCGCGCCGGAACCGGTACTGAAACCCGTCTTCATCATGAGCCGCGAAGAGCGGCAAGCCGCCGCGCGTGAAAAAGCGATGAAAACGGTCGTCCGTTTGCCGAGTTTCGAGACCGTCAGCGCAGACCCGGTGATGTATGCGCACGCCTCGCGCGTGTTCCACCTCGAATCGAACCCGGGCAATGCGCGTGCGCTGGTGCAATCGCACGGCGACCGCGATGTCTGGCTGAACGCGCCGCCGCTGCCGCTCGCCATGGACGAGATGGACAACGTGTATGACCTGCCGTACGCACGCAATCCGCACCCGAGTTACGGTAAAGCACACATCCCGGCCTGGGAAATGATCCGTTATTCGGTCAACATCATGCGCGGCTGCTTCGGCGGCTGCACCTTCTGCTCGATCACCGAGCACGAAGGGCGCATCATCCAGAGCCGCTCGGAGCCGTCGATCCTGCGCGAGATCGAGCTGATCCGCGACACGACCAAGAATTTTTCGGGGACGATTACCGACCTCGGCGGCCCGACCGCGAACATGTACCGCCTGGCCTGCAAAGAAAAAACGATCGAGGAATCGTGCCGCCGCCTGTCCTGCGTGTACCCGACGATTTGCAGCAACCTCGGTACCGACCACAGCAAGCTGATCCAGCTGTACCGCAAGGCGCGTGCGATTCCTGGTGTTAAAAAGATCCTGATCGGTTCCGGGCTGCGCTACGACCTGGCCGTGCGCTCGCCCGAGTACGTGAAGGAACTGGTGACGCACCACGTCGGTGGTTTGCTGAAAATTGCACCGGAACACACCGAGGCGGGCACGCTGTCGAAAATGATGAAACCGGGCATCGGCGCGTATGACGAGTTCAAGCGCCTGTTCGACAAGTATTCATTGGAGGCCGGCAAGAAGCAGTACCTGATCCCGTATTTCATCGCCGCCCACCCGGGCTCGACCGACGAGGACATGCTGAACCTGGCGCTCTGGCTGAAGAAAAACAATTTTAAGTTGGACCAGGTCCAGACCTTCACGCCGACGCCGATGGCGATGGCCACCACCATGTACCACACGCGCAAGAATCCGCTGAAGAAAGTCACAGCGGATTCCGAAGTGGTGGAGACGGCGCGCAGCGGCAAGATGCGCAAGGCCCATAAAGCCTTCTTGCGCTACCACCATCCGGAGAACTGGCCGATCCTGCGCGAGACCCTGGTCAAAATGGGCCGTGGCGACCTGATCGGCAATGGCGAACGCCACCTGGTGCCGGCCTGGCATCCGTCCGAAGACAGTGGTGCGCCGCAAGTCGGCGACCGCAAGCGCCAGGGCGGCATGCCGGCGCCCCTGCCGCACCAGATCGCCGCAGCCAAACGCAAGCCGGAGCAACAACGTGTGCCGGCCGCTGGCGGTCGTGCCCCGGTGGCCGCAGCCGAACGGGCGCGGCCGTCGATCCTGTCGACCATCAAGGCCAAGCCGAAGGGCGCGAAGAAGTAAGCGCGCCCTTTCGTCAAGTCCGGCAAAAAGCCGGCCCCTGCATCGCCGCAGGGGCCGGCTTTTTGTTTCATGGGGAGTCTTGTTGCGTATTGACGACGTAACATTGTCGGGCTTACACCGTAGTGTTGTATGAATTACCGAGGGCACACACTAAACGAAGGGAGTATGCGAACCTATTTGACGAAACCATGTAAAATAATTCCTTTGGGAAACACATGTTAGCTGCTGAATAAGACTTCAAGCGCCGATGCGATTGAATAAAAGCCTGCGTACTCTCCGCGGCCGCAGCCCCACAAGGAACACGCAGTGATCGATCACCCTATTTATATGCTGGCAGTCGGCATCGGCAACATTGCGTTTGCCCTGCTGATGGTGGCCTACGTGCGCGGTGCCAGCGCCACCCCCGGTTTGCCGATGTGGATGTGGGCGCGCATGGCCTTTGGTGCGGCTCAGCTGCTGGCCTGGGTGCGCCCGGAGTCAAGCATGCCCCTGCTTGCCATTCTGGAATCGGCGGGCTGGATTGCCGGCCTGACGCTCGAGGCGGCCGCGTATGCCATCTTTTTCGGCTATCCGCAATTGCGGCGCTATCTGGTGCCGACGGCGGCGCTCAGCTTGCTGCTTGCCTGCGCGGCATTCCTGAGCGGCTTGCCGTATCCGCAGCTGATCGTGTATGTGTCGCTGGCGATGGGCCTCGGTTCGTTTACGACCGGCGCCATCCTGATGCATCCGCGCCTGCCCGGCGCCACCACCCTGCAGCGTCTGATCGGGGCCAACGACATGGGCTGCGGGGCTACCCTGGCCGTATGGGCCATCCTCATGATTTTCGGCGAACCCGCCACCGGGGGGATCCAATCGATGGCCTATGTCGCGGGTTATTTGTTGTTGATCGTAAACGGCTTCGGTTTCATCCTGATGAGCAAGCAGCGCGACGATGCGCGCATGGAACGCCTGGCCACGACCGACGATTTGACGAGTCTGTTGAACCGGCGCGCCTTCTTCGCACGCGCCGACGCGGCGCGCCTGTTGTCCTTGCGCCTGCAGCAGCCGATGACGCTCCTGATGCTCGACATCGACCATTTCAAGCAACTCAACGATCGTTTCGGCCACGCCACCGGCGACGAGGCCTTGATCAAGTTTTCGACGACCTGTAACGATTCCCTGCGCGAGCACGATATCCTGGGCAGGCTCGGCGGTGAGGAATTCGCGCTGGCGCTGCCGGGCACCAGCCTCGACGGCGCGCTGCACACGGCCGAACGCCTGCGCCAGGCCGTGGTCGACATCCGGCTGCTCACCTGTGGCAACCATTACACGATGACGGTCAGTATCGGCGTGGTCGTGATCGATCCGGACGAAGACTTGCCGACAGCGCTCGCGCGCGCCGATCACGCCCTGTATGAAGCCAAGCGCAACGGGCGTAATCGGGTGGAAGTAGGCGTTCTCAAGCGTCGTCAAGCTTAGACGCGCCTGACCACATCCTCAAACGCGTGCGGCCGACTAGCTTCCCGCGTGCGCCAGGCTGGTCAATAAATCCTGGACCGCGCTCAGCTGGGCCGGTTTGGTGAGATGGTGATCGAAGCCGGCATCGCTCGAGCGCAGGCGGTCGCTTTCGGTACCCCATCCGGTCAGGGCAACCAGCGTAATGTCTTCCAGCCCCGGCGTGCGGCGCATGGCGCTGGCGGTTTCATAGCCGTTCAGGCCGGGCATGCCGATATCGAGGAAGGCAAGTTGCGGTAGAAATTCCCGGGCCGCAGCCAGGGCGGCAATGCCGTCGTGGGCCACGCGGGTCAGGTGCCCGCCGGCCTCGAGGATCATCGACAGGGTCAGCGCCGCATCGACGTTGTCGTCCACCACCAGGATGCGGATTGCCTGCACGGTGCCTGACGCTCCCGCGTGCCCATCGCGCCCGCGCGGCGCCTCGGCCATGTCGCCGCTGGCCAGCGGCAGCCGCACCTCGAAGCTGCTGCCCTGGCCCGCGCCGGCACTCGCCGCGCTCACGCAGCCGCCATGCATCTCGACCAGGCGCCGCACCAGCGACAGCCCGATGCCGAGGCCTCCCTGGGCGCGCTCCATATGGCGCTCGACCTGCTTGAACATGTCGAACACGCTTTTCAGGGAATCGGCCGGGATGCCGACGCCCGTGTCCGACACCGTGATCACCGCCATGCCCGCGTCCTCGCGCGCCGACAGCGCGATGCGTCCGCCGGCCGGGGTGTATTTGGCAGCATTGTTCAGCAGGTTCGCCACGACCTGGGCGATGCGGGTGACGTCGGCGTCCACCAGCAGGGCCGCATCGGGCAGCGTGACCTTCAACTGGTGGCGCGCCGCGTCGATCAAGGGCGCGCTGGTTTCGACGGCACTCGCGAGCACGCGCTTCAGGTCGACCCGTTCGCGCTTGAGTTCGAGCTTGCCGCCGCTGATGCGGGCGATATCGAGCAGGTCGTCGATCAGGTGGACCATGTGGCCCACTTGCCGCTCCATCATCTCGCGCACCTTGCGCACGGCGGCGGCGTTGTCGCCAGCCAGGCGCATGACGCCCAGGCCGCTGCGGATCGGCGCCAGCGGATTGCGCAGTTCGTGCGCGAGCGTGGCCAGGAACTCGGTTTTGCGGCGGTCGGCGTCCGACAGGTCGGCCGCCAGCTGGCGCAGCTTCTCTTCGGAGCGCCGGCGCGCCGTGATATCGGCAAACAGCAGCGCCACCTTGCGGCTGTCGATACCGCCCATGCGGGTGGCGTAGACGTCGAACCAGCGGCCCATCGCGGCTACTTCGTTTTCGAAGCGCACCGCTTCGCCGGTCAGCGCAACCTTGCCATAGGTATCGAACCAGAACCGGTCGAGGTCCGGCACCAGTTCGCGCGCCGTCTTGCCGACGGCGTCGACGAGGCCGCTATGGCGCGCGAACGTGGCATTCATTTCGAGAAAGCGGTAGTCGGCGGGGGCACCCGTTTCATCGAAGATCATCTCGATGACCGAGAAGCCCTGGTCCATCGATTCGAACAGGGTGCGATAACGTTCTTCACTGACGCGCAATTTCTCTGCCGCGCGGCGGCTCTCGGTCGTGTCGAGCACGATCGCCACCATGCCCTGGTACTCGCCCGCAGGGCCGCGCAGCGCGTTGACGCTGCTGGTGGCCGGTATCAGGGATCCATCCTTGCGCAGGTAATGCTTGTCGATAACAAAGCCGGGGCCGCCCGCCGTCAGGCCGGCGAGCGCCGTCAGGCTCTCCTCGCGCGAAGCCGGCGCCGTTAACTGGGTCACGCTCATGCCGATCAGTTCGGATTCGGTGTAACCGACCATGTCGCAATACTTCTGGTTCACGAGGGTGATGCGGCCCTGCGGATCCATCTCGACCACGCCGGTCGCGGCCTGGCCGACAATCTTGGCGAAGCGTTCGCGGCTTTCGTACAGCCGGTTTTCGCTCAGCTTGCGCTCGGTCTGGTCGACACCGTGCACCAGCACGCCCGTGATCTCGCCGTCTGCATCGCGCAGGGCCGTGAAGACCAGGTCGACGAAACGCTGTTCCAATGCTGCGCCGGCATGGCGCTGCAGCATGGCCGGCATGTCGGTACCGATGAACTGTTCCCCGGTCTGGTAGACCGCGTCCAACAGTTCGAAGAAACCCTGGCCGTCGACTTCCGGCAGCGCCTGGCGTATCGGCTGGCCGATCAGGTCGCGGTTGCCGACCAGCTGCAGGTAGCGCTCGTTGACCAGCTCGAAGACGTGGTCAGGACTGGTCAGTACGCACATGAAGGCCGGCGCCTTGTGGAAGACGTCGCTCATGCGTGCGTTGGCGGCCTGGACTTCCTTGAGCAGGCGTTCGCGCTGGACATCGGCCTCATGGGCCGCGGTCACGTCGCGCGACACCGCCAGCATGTTCTGGAGGCGGCCATCGTCCCCCTGCACCGCGGTCACCACCACTTCCCACCAGCGCGGCGAACCCTTGGCCGTCGGGCAGAACGCCTTGACTTGCCCGGTGCCGCCGGCGCGGGCCAGCGCGATCGCGGCGTCGATCTTGTCCTGGCTTTCCTGCGGCCAGAATGTTCGCCACGCCGCACCGGAAAAAGGACGGAAGTCGTCGATTTCCAGGGCACACATGCCGTTCTTGTTCATCGCCAGCACCTTGCCTTCGTTGCTGAGCAATTTGACGCAGTCCGGGCTGCTTTCGAACAATTGCAGGCCCAGGGCGTTGGTGTCGATCACGGGCGCGGTATCAGGGTGTTGCTGCATGAGGCAAAATTCCAGGTTGCGGATGCCGGCAGGGCATCGATCGTGCTGCGATAGCTCACCTATAGCATGGGGTGGAACGGCTGACTGTTAGGTCGCTAACGTCCGCGTGACATGAAGGTATAAAGCGGATGAGCGGTCTGCGAGCTTACGCGCTTTTTGGATGCCTTGCTGAGCACGGCGCGTGGCCGAGGTAGCGGAGCAAAAGGGAATGAGAATGAAAACGAAAAAGAAAAAGGGCCCGACAAGTCGGACCCTTTTTCTTTGATGCTGGCGGAGCGGACGGGACTCGAACCCGCGACCCCCGGCGTGACAGGCCGGTATTCTAACCAACTGAACTACCGCTCCATTTTTACTGATCGGTTCTTCATTTCGAACTGAATCTGGTGGGCGCTGAGAGGCTCGAACTCCCGACCTAATCCTTGTAAGGGATCCGCTCTACCAACTGAGCTAAGCGCCCGGCTCACCGTATTCTGTTCGTCTGACGTTTGTCACTGCGTCTGAAGAGGCCCGAATCATAGCGTATGGCTTCGCGAATGTGCAAGAGTTTTTCTGAAAATGTGTAAACGGTGTCGAGGCCAGCCCCGGCCAG
This sequence comes from Massilia sp. CMS3.1, assembly GCF_051262535.1. Classification (NCBI taxonomy): domain Bacteria; kingdom Pseudomonadati; phylum Pseudomonadota; class Betaproteobacteria; order Burkholderiales; family Oxalobacteraceae; genus Massilia; species Massilia sp. CMS3.1. Next base: position 186,083 of record NZ_JBIMES010000009.1, read on the forward strand.
AAGGTGTTTTTGTGTCACTATCAACAGCATTCCATCCTCGAGGAGCCCTGATGAACGCCGCCGATCCACGCCAGTTCCTGCTGCACCTGTTCGAATCCGCGCTGGACGCCGTCGATGCCGGGACGCTGATCGCACACCATCTGCCGGCCGCGCCGCGCGGACGTACGGTCGTGATCGGCGCCGGTAAAGCGGCGGCGCGCATGGCCGAGGGTGTCGAGCGGCATTGGGGAGGTGAACTGTCCGGGCTGGTCGTGACGCGCTATGCGCATGGCGCGCCAACGCAACACATCGAGGTCGTCGAGGCCGGCCATCCGGTGCCCGATGCGGCCGGTGTGGAGGCGGCCGAACGCATGCTGGCGCTCGTGAACGGTCTCACCGAAGACGACCTCGTCCTGTGCCTGATGTCCGGCGGCGGCTCGGCCCTGCTGTCCCTGCCGGCGCCCGGCATCACGCTGGAAGAAAAACGCGCGATCAACCGTGCCTTGCTGCGCAGCGGCGCGCCGATTGGAGAAATGAACCGCGTGCGACGCCACCTCTCGAGCATCAAGGGAGGGAGGCTGGCGCTGGCCTGTTATCCGGCGCGCGTGGTGACCCTGGTCGTGTCGGACGTGCCGGGGGACGACCCGGGTGTCGTCGCTTCCGGGCCGACCGTGCCTGACGGCAGCACGGCGCGCGATGCGCTGGCGATCCTCGAGCGCTACGCCATTCCGATCTCCAGCGCGGTGCGCGCCGTGCTGCTCGATCCTGCGCGCGCCGCGCCCAGGCCCGACGATCCACGCCTGGCGCGCAATGAAACGATCGTGATCGCCACCGCCCAAACCGCGCTCGAGGCTGCGGCAAACGCCGCGCGTAACACCGGCATCACGCCCTTGATCCTGTCGAACAGCATCGAGGGAGAAGCGCGCGACGTCGCCGCCGTGCACGCGGCCATCGCGCGCCAGGTGCGCCAGTACGGCCAGCCTTGCGCCGCGCCCTGCGTGATTCTCTCGGGCGGCGAAACCGGGGTGACGGTGCGCGGCAAGGGCAGAGGAGGTCGCAATGCCGAATTCCTGCTGGCGCTGGCCCTTGGCCTGGATGGATTGCCCGGGGTGCACGCGCTTGCCGCCGATACCGACGGCATCGACGGCACCGAGGACAATGCCGGCGCCTCCCTCGCCCCCGACACGCTGGCGCGGGCAGCAGCCGCCGGGCTCGACGCCCGCGCCATGCTGGGCAATAACGACGGCTACAGCCTGTTTTCCGCGCTCGGCGACCTGGTCGTCACCGGACCGACGCGCACCAACGTCAACGATTTCCGCGCGCTGCTGATCATGCCCTGACGGCGGCTGGCAGATCGCAGGTGATTGTCCGACCTGGGAGTCAAGGGTAACCATTAATTACAGGATGCTGACAAAGCACAAACTGATTTCAAAACGAGTGGTAAAAAAATACAGGGCCGCGTTCAGCGCGGCCTTTTTCATGCTCCATTCAAGAATGGATCGCCTGCTCTATACCCAAAGTAACGGTTGTTGTGACGATGATAAGGAAAATAGGGCATATATTATTTGGTGTCCATACATATATTGCAAATAATAAATGTTTTTGTTAAATCTTCAGTGCAAAACGTTGCTAAATAGCCTCACTCGTTTAGAAATTCCCGCCATGCATGATTACTCAGGCGTACATTTTCTGGGCCGCCTGTCGAGGGCACTTCGGATCTACCGAAGACCATAAACCAGGGCATATTGCCTTGACGGAAAACTACACACGAAGGGCTCAACATGAAGTCGACGCATTCGATTTACCCGAATTTGTTGAAAGTCGCTGTAGCAGTCTCCATCGTCACCGGTTCGCTCGCCTCGGCTTCCGCCGCCGGCACCGTCCCTGACTTCCAGGTCGCAGGCACCAAGCAATACATCGTCGAGACCGACCGCCTGATCGTTAAATACAAGGACGCCAACGTCGGCGCTGCCCAGGCCCGGGTCGCCACCGCGATGACTTCCGCGCGCCAGGCCATCGCCGACCGCGCCGGTCAGCAGCTGGGCCTGCGCCTGCAGGCACTGCGCACCACCGGCACCGGCGCGCATGTGTTCAAGATCGACCGCAGGGTGTCGGTGAAAGATGCCGATGCGCTGGCGAAGGAAATGATGGCACGCGACACCTCGATCGAATACGCCGAGCCCGACCGTATCATGCGCAAGATGGCCACGGCCAACGATCCGATGTACGCCCAGCAGTGGCACTACACGGAAACGACCGGCGGCCTGCGCCTGCCGGCAGCCTGGGATCTTTCCACCGGTACCGGCGTCAAGGTCGCCGTGATCGACACCGGTATCCGTCCACACGCCGACCTCTCCGGCCAGTATGTCGGCGGCTATGACTTCATTTCCGACACCGCCATCGCCAATGACGGCGGCGGCCGCGATGCCGACGCCTCCGATCCGGGCGACTGGACCGCTGCCAACGAGTGCGCCGCCGGCGAACCGTCTTCAGGCTCGAGCTGGCACGGTACCCACGTGGCCGGCACCATCGCCGCCAAGACCAACAACAGCCTGGGCGTGGCCGGCGTTGCCTACAACGCCAGGGTCGTGCCGGTGCGTGTGCTCGGCAAGTGCGGCGGCTACACCTCGGACATCGCCGATGCGATCATCTGGTCGTCGGGCGGCGCTGTCACCGGCGTGCCGGCGAACGCCAACCCGGCCAAGGTCATCAACATGTCGCTCGGCGGCGGCGGCGCCTGCGGCACCACCACCCAGAACGCGATCAACAGCGCCCGTTCGCGCGGCACGGTCGTCATCGTCGCAGCCGGTAACGAGAACATGAATGCCAGCAACTCGAACCCGGCCAACTGCGCCGGTGTCGTGACCGTGGCAGCCACCAACCGCAATGGCGGCCGTGCGCCGTACTCGAACTACGGCACCGTGGTCGACGTCGCAGCACCTGGCGGCGACGCCAACGGCTACATCCTGTCGACGCTCAACGCCGGCACTGCTGCGCCGGGCGCCGACAACTACGCCGGTTACCAGGGCACCTCGATGGCGACCCCGCACGTCGCCGGCGTGGCTGCACTGATGCTGGCCCGTAACGGCGCGCTGACCCCGGACGAGATCGAGTCGAAACTGAAAAGCACGGCACGCGCTTTCCCGGCGACCTGCTCGCAGTGCGGCACCGGTATCGTCGACGCGGCAGCTGCCGCAGCGTCGGCGACCACGGGCACCCCGGTCGGCCCGACGATCTCGGAAACCGAGTCGAACAACTCGATCTCGACCGCGAACGCCATCAGCACCACCGGCACCACCGTCAACGGCACCATGAGCGCCTCGACCGACAACGACTACTTCGTGGTTCAACTTCCAGCCGGTAAGACGCTGTCGGCAACGATGACCCCGGGTCTGTCGACCTCCGACTACGACGTGTATATCTACAACAGTGCAGGCACGCAGCTGGCCCTGAGCGAGAACGGTGCCGGCGCGGCCGACACCGCTTCGGTGGCGAATACGACCACCGCGACCGCGGCACGTTATGTGCGCGTGAAGTACTACGGCGGCGGCACCGGTTCGACCAACGGCAAGTACACGCTGAAAATGACCTGGTAATTTAGTTCTTGTAGTGTGAGTGAGATCGGACGCGCGGCTTGCCGCGCGTCTTTTTTTATTGCCACCCCTGCGAACCCGCGGCCCTTGCACCAAACCCCAATTGACGAGATACTGTACGAAATTACAGTAGTCGGCCCCGGCCGCCGCCAGAGTGAACGCCCCCGCACGTAAAATCATCCATTGTGATTGCGACTGCTTCTACGCGTCGGTCGAGATGCGCGACGATCCGTCGCTGCGCGGGCGTCCGCTCGCCGTGGGCGGGCGTCCCGACCAGCGCGGCGTGGTGGCGACCTGCAACTACGAGGCGCGCGTCTTCGGCATCCATTCGGCGATGGCCACCGCGCAAGCGATGAAGCTGTGTCCGGAGCTGCTGGTCATTCCGCCGGCGATGGAGAAATACCGCATCGCATCAACCCAGATCATGGAGATCTATGCCGACTACACGGACCTGGTCGAGCCGCTCTCGCTCGACGAAGCCTATCTCGACGTCTCCAATTCGCCTCACTGCAAGGGCAGCGCGACCTTGATTGCACAGGAAATCCGGCGCCGCATCTTCGAGACCGTCGGCATCACGGCCTCGGCCGGCGTGGCGCCAAACAAATTCGTGGCGAAAATCGCCAGCGACTGGAACAAGCCGGATGGATTGTTCCTCGTGCGGCCGGAAGAGGTGGATGCCTTCGTGTCGGCGCTGCCGGTGAAAAAGCTGCACGGCGTCGGCAAGGTAACGGCGGCCAAGTTAAATAAGCTGGGCGCGCAGACCTGCGCGGATTTACGTGGCTGGACGATGCAGGAGTTGCAGCACCACTTCGGCAGTTTCGGTGCGCGCCTGCACGATTTATGCCGCGGCATCGACAACCGCGAGGTCAGTCCTGAGCGCGAACGCAAGTCGGTCAGCACCGAGGAAACCTATACGGTGGACGTGCCGGACCTGCCGGCCTGCCTGGCGCTGCTGCCCGATTTATATGAACACCTGCTGGGCCGAATCAAACGCGCCGGCGCCGAAAAATTCATTAACAAGCTGTTCATTAAAATTAAATTTTCGGACTTCCAGCAAACCACCGTCGAGTGCGTCGCCTATGCACCGCACCTGCCGACCTTTGCCCGGCTCATGGAAACCGGCTGGCTGCGCGCCAGCCGCCCGGTGCGCCTGCTGGGCGTCGGCGTGCGCCTGGGCGACACCGAACATGTCGAGCAACTAAGCCTGTTTGACGAACACGCAACACATTGAAACGTTGTTGTTGCCAGCCGAAAATAGCTGCACAGCAGCGTGTAAAATGTCGTTCCCCTGAAATACTGAGACAACAGAAAGCAACTATGTGGTTCAAGAATCTTCAGATTTACCGCCTGCCCGCACCGTGGGCGTTCACGCCTGAACAAATGGAAGCGGCGCTTGCGCCCCAGGCGTTTACGCCGGCAAACAGCAATGAATTGCTGCGTCAAGGCTGGGATTCGCCGCGTCCGAATGGCGGTCTGGTCCACGTCGTCAACAAGCAGATGCTGATGATGCTGGGCACCGAAAAGAAGCTGCTGCCGAGCTCAGTGATCAACCAGGTCGCCAAGGCCAAGGCTGCCGACATGGAAGAGCAGCAAGGTTTCCCGCCAGGTAAAAAGGCGATGAAAGAATTGAAGGAACGCGTGGCCGAGGAACTGCTGCCGCGCGCATTCACGATCCGCAGCAATACCTGGACCTGGATCGACCCGGTCAACGGCTGGCTGGTTGTCGATGCCGCCAGCCCGGCGAAAGCCGATGAGGTGGTGAAGCTGCTATTGAAAGGCGTGGACCGCATGCCGCTCGAGTCGCTTCGCGTGCAGCGCTCGCCAGTGGCCGTGATGACCGGCTGGCTGGAGGCCGATGAAGCACCGTACAACTTCACGATCGACCAGGATACCGAATTGCGCGCCACCGGCGAAAGCCGCGCCGCCGTGCGTTACGTAAAACACTCGCTCGATCCGGACGACATCCGCCGCCATATCGCCGCCGGCAAGCAGTGCACGCGCCTGGCGATGACCTGGAACAGCCGCGTGTCGTTCGTGTTGACCGAATCGCTGGCGATCAAGGGCGTCAAGCCGCTCGACGTCATCAAGGAAGGCGAAGCCGTCACCAACAGCGACGACGAGCGTTTTGATAACGACATCATGCTGATGACCGGTGAGCTGGCGAAGATGCTGGCCGATGTGGTGGACGCGCTGGGTGGCGAAGCCAAAGCGTAACTAGCCTTTGGCGTTCGTAACGCCGTGTTGTATCAACGTCAAAACGGACCCGCATGGGTCCGTTTTGCTTTCAAGCGGCAGGTTGAAAACTTACACCAAAAGGGAGCGTGCTGATGCCCCCGGAATGGTGTGTTGTTACAGCGGCTGGAAGACGCCGGCGGCGCGATTCTTGGTCACATTGTCCCAAGCGAACACTTGCCCGTTCATGCCCACGTAAACGCCGGGCGCCAGTGTTTGCGCCACACCGCAGGCGAAACCGAGGTTGAACAGGGCGTCGGAATTGGCGATCTCGTACGGGATCATGGCGCCGGTCAGGACAATCGTCTTGCCGAGGTTTGCGGCGCCGAGCACGGCGGCCGTCTGCGGCATGGTATCGGTGCCGTGGACGATGACAATTGCCTTCTCCGTTGCGCCCTGGCAGGCTTCCAATACGCGCTGGCGATCGGCATCCCCCATGTCGAGCGAATCGACCAGCGGCAACACTTGCAGCGCGACGGGGAGCGTCAGGCGCGCGCGCGCGACGACGGCTGGCAAATGGCTTTCGGAAAAGCCGAGCACACCGGTCAGTTCATCGTAATGTTTGTCGAAGGTGCCGCCGGTGGCGATGAGTCGCAAAGTCATATCGGTTTATAAACGCAGTAAAAAAAGGTGGGTCATCATAGCGTTAAACCGGTGTGTATCCATATGTGACTGCGCTAGAATCGACCGGATCGGATGAGTAGACTGATCCTTTTTTCGGGCAAGCCCCATCGAATTCCATGAAAACCGTTGCTCCAGGAACCGTTATTTTCCATCGCCATCGCGGGTATGGCGTGATCACCCACGTCAACCTGCTGACGGGCTGGATTTCCGCGCGCTTCGGCAATGAAGCACGCACGCTCGACCTGAACCTGTCGAGCGACGAAGTCCAGCACGCCGATGGCGAACCCATTCTCTTTCGGCGCGCGCCGCCCGACCGCATGCCGCATGCGCGCCTGATGGCTGTCGTGCGCGCACTGCACCAGGCCGGCTACCAGAAGCTGTATCTGTACTCCTGGCCAAAGCCTTCCGGCCTGCACTGGCGCTGGCATTTGTTTACGGGACAGCGCAACTGGATGCAGCGCTCCTGGCGCGAAGGCTGGTATGGATCGGGCGCCGAGTACAACAACAATCCGGTAATGGGCTGGGGCGATACGCCCGGTGCCAGCACCGAAGAATTGATCCACGCGTTGGCGAAGTTCGATCCGCACGGCCTGGCCCAGGCGCTGGGCCGCGACGAGGACCACACGGCCTGGTTCGCCGACACCTGCGACGCGCTGCTGCCAGGCTACATGTACAGCCTGAACATCGAGCGCCCCGCCGGCGGTGGCCTGGTCGAGGCTCCGCCGGTGCCGGTGGTGGCGGTGCGCGCCGGCTTGCCGGCGTATGCCGGGCCGGAGATCGGCTGGCCGCCGGGCTGGGCGGGGTTGTGGACGAAGTCGTACGTGATGCCGGCGCGCAAGATCAATGTGACGGGCGAGCCGGAGTTGCGTTGACCTCACTTAGGCCCGATTCAGGGCCTCGGGGTTGAGGATGTTTGTCGGTGTGCCCGCCACAAAATGCGCGATGTTCTCGAACGCCGCCTTGAAGTACACCTCATAACTCTCCCGCTCGACATACCCCAGGTGCGGCGTCGCCAGCACCGTCGGCATCCGCAGCAGAGGTGCATCCGGCGCCAGCGGTTCCTCGGTGAACACATCAAGCGCTGCCATTCCCGGCCGTCCGGCCTGCAGCGCCGTCACCAAAGCGCCTTCTGCCACCAGTTCCGCGCGGCTCGTGTTCACAAATAAAGCATCCGGCTTCATGCGCGCCAGGTCGGCGCCAGTGACGATCCCGCGTGTCACATCCGCCAGGCGCAGATGCAGGCTCAATACGTCCGCCTCGGCAAAGAAGGCCTCGCGCGACGCGGCCGCATGCAAGCCATCCGTCAGCGCCGCTTGCCGGCTCGCCTGGCTGCCCCAGACCAGCACGCGCATCCCGAACGCCTGGCCGTAGCCGGCCAGCAGCTTGCCGATCTTGCCGTAGCCCCAGATCGCCAGCGTGCGTCCGCGCAGCACCCGGCCCAGTCCATTGAGCTGGGGATTCACCGACGCGCTTTGCCAGACGCCGTCCTTCAAATTGTTCGCATACGGCACGATCTTGCGGCTGGCCGCCATGATCAGCGCCCAGGTCAATTCGGCCGGCGCCACCGGCGAGCCGGTGCCCTCGGCAATCGCGATACCACGGGCAGTGGCGGCGGCGACGTCGATGTGCCCGCTGACCTTGCCGGTTTGCGAGATCAGTTTCAAATTCGGTAGCTTGTTGAGCAGGGCGGCAGGCAGGCTCGTCCGCTCGCGAATCAGGACCAGCGCCTCATAGGGCGCCAGCCGGATTGCCAGCTGGCCAAGGCCGCGCGCAGAATTGTTGAACACTTTGACCTCGTGAGCGTCCAATATTTTGTAACAGTCGAGCGCTGGCACAGCGTTCTGGTAGTCGTCGAGAATGGCAATTTTCATCGGAGTTGAGCGAAGTTATTGATGAGCGCGTAAAGGAATAACGCGTTCCCGGCGAATTGAAGTAGCCTACTACAATAGTCGACTATTTTTCCTACATTTTTCGATTCGAAGGGCTTGAATCGCAGATCGAGGGGTGTACAATCGGCCGCTTATTAAGGGTTTGACAGCACCGAAGTGTATATCAGCCCTGGCTTCATCTGTTCCATCGCCTCGCCGACGAGGCCGTCGACACGACCGCCGTACCGCCGCTCCATCGGAGCCAGGGACTTCATCGCATGGTCCCATGCACCTACGACGATCCTGCCGTGCCGGGACCCGCGCAGAATTCTTAATTGTTGGAGGTACCATGAACCAGCCCGTGATGAGCGGCGTCGCCGCCCTGAACGTTCCAGCCCACATCAAGCACCAGAAGCTCATCAATTGGGTAGCGGACATTGCCGCCCTGACGAAGCCCGACGCCATCTACTGGTGCGACGGCTCCGAAGAAGAGTACGACCGCCTGTGCGCACAGATGGTCGAAGCCGGCACGATGAAGCGCCTGAATCCTGCACTGCGCCCGAATTCCTACCTGGCCCAGTCCGACCCGTCGGACGTGGCGCGCGTCGAAGACCGCACCTATATCTGCTCGAGCACAAAAGAGCAGGCCGGCCCGACGAATAACTGGACCGACCCGGCTGAAATGCGCACCACCCTGAGCGGCCTGTTCGAAGGCTGCATGCTGGGGCGCACGATGTACGTGGTGCCGTTCTCGATGGGCCCGCTGGGTTCGCCGATTGCCCACATCGGCGTCGAACTGTCCGATTCGCCGTATGTCGCCGTCAACATGCGCATCATGACGCGTATGGGCAAGGCCGTGTACGACGTGCTCGGCACCGATGGCGAGTACGTGCCGTGCGTGCACAGCGTCGGCATGCCGCTGGCCGCCGGCCAGCAAGACGTGGCCTGGCCGTGCAACACCACCAAATACATTGTCCATTATCCGGAAACCCGCGAGATCTGGTCCTTCGGCTCCGGCTACGGCGGCAACGCGCTGCTCGGTAAAAAGTGCTTTGCACTGCGCATCGCCTCGAACATGGGCTACCAGGAAGCCCAACAGGGCGGCACCGGCTGGCTGGCAGAACACATGCTGATCCTCGGCGTGGAATCCCCTGAAGGCGACAAGAAATACGTCGCGGCCGCTTTCCCTTCGGCCTGCGGCAAGACCAACTTCGCCATGCTGATCCCGCCGAATTCGTTCAACGGCTGGAAAGTCACGACGATCGGCGACGACATCGCCTGGATCAAGCCGGGTCTTGACGGCCAGCTGTACGCGATCAATCCGGAAGCGGGTTACTTCGGCGTCGCGCCGGGCACCAACGACAAGACCAACTCGAACTGCATGTCCTCGCTGCGCGAGAACGTCATCTTCACCAACGTCGCGCTGACCGACGATGGCGATGTCTGGTGGGAAGGCATGACGAAACAAGCCCCTGGCCACCTGATCGACTGGCAAGGCAAGGACTGGACCCCGGCATCGGGCACCAAGGCCGCGCACCCGAACGCGCGCTTCACCGTCGCCGCGACCCAGAACCCGGTGATCGACCCGGCCTGGGACGATCCGGCCGGCGTGCCGATCTCGGCCTTCATTTTCGGCGGCCGCCGCTCGACCACCGTGCCACTCGTCACCGAAGCCAATAACTGGGTCGAAGGCGTGTACATGGCTGCGACCATGGGTTCGGAAACGACCGCCGCCGCCGGCGGCCAGATGGGCGTCGTGCGCCGCGATCCGTTCGCGATGCTGCCGTTCATCGGCTACAACATGAGCGACTACTTCCAGCACTGGCTCGATCTCGGTAAAAAAGTTGAAGGGAAGAATTCGGCCGCATTGCCGAAGATCTTCTGCGTCAACTGGTTCCGTACCGACGAGTCGGGCAACTTCGTGTGGCCGGGCTACGGCGACAACATGCGCGTGCTGAAATGGATCCTCGAGCGCGCCGCGGGCAAGGCCGATGCCGGCACCCCGCACCTGTTCGGCAGCTCGCCGAACTACGGCGACCTGAACTGGGAAGGCATCGAGTTCACCGAAGCGCAGTTCAAGCAGATCACCTCGATCGACAAGGACGCCTGGCGTGAAGAGCTGAAATTGCACACCGAGCTGTTCGACAAGCTGGCGCACCACCTGCCGCAAGAGCTGGTGGCAACGAAAGCCAAGCTGGAACAGCAGCTGGGCTAATTCGCGTTTCTGAGGAGGGCGGCCCACTTGACGTGGCCGCGCGTAGTAAAAGGGCAGTGCCGCGTGGCGCTGCCCTTTTTTTATGCAAACCGTTTCTGCGGTCCCACGATTCGACGCTATGCCAGCGTCGTGACTTCGGTCTTGTTTCCGCTGAACCCATCAAACACACGCCGGTGGCATGCATACGACATCGCATCATCGCGCTCGTAATACCCGCTCACCCATTCCAGCAAAAAGTTCAACTTGCTCTGTTGCGCGTCCATCGACGCATACTTGTGCGGTTCCCACGGACGCCGGCGATTGTTTTCCAGGCACACCGCGCGTCCCGGATTCATGAACACCAGCGCCGAACTCCAGGGGAGCGCTGCTTCCACCAGGTCGCCGTAGCAGCCTTCCACCACCCAGGTCCCGTGCCCCGTCACGAAGGCGAGCAGGTCGGCGCGCACCGCCGCAATAGCGCGCGGCACGGCGATCCGGCCCGGTTCCCACACGATCGTATCCAGGTCAAGGTGCACCAGCCCATGTTGCGCGGCGAGCGCGCGCGCGCGGTGCGATTTGCCGGAACCCGAGTTGCCCATGATGAGTAATCGCATGCTTTGATCCGCTGTGATTTCCGTGAAGTATTAATATTAACCGCTTTACATGAATGCTTGACCCTCACGCAGCGTCAGGCACCAGCATGGGTGCACGCATGAAGAAGAGAGGACACGATGCTGTTGAAAATCGGCGAACTGGCAAAACGCACCGGCTTGACCGTGCGCACGCTGCACCATGACGACAGCATTGGGCTCCTGTCTCCTTCGGCGCGTTCCGACGCCGGCTACCGGCTCTATAACGAAGCTGACATCGCCCGGCTGCACCGCATCCTCGCGCTGCGCAGGTTCGGCATGGCGCTGGCCGAGATCGGGACTTATCTCAGCGGACCGGGCCTGCCGCTGGCAAATCTCGTCGAGCGCCAGATCGCCATGCTGACGCAGCAGATGGAGTAGGCCGATGCCTTGCGCAATCGCCTGGTGCGCCTGCGCGGACAGCTGCCCGGCGACTCAGCACAAGATCCGCCAGGCGTTGGATAACGAGCCGGAACTGAAACAGCCGGGCATGGTGGACGAACGCATGCTTGGGTTCATGCGTGCGGCGCTGCAGTCGCTACGGCCGACCCTGTAACGCAAAAAGGCAGAGCCGCGGCTCTGCCTTCTTCAGCTTGAACGAAACGCTTACTGCACCAGCAGCGGCTTCAGATACTTGCCCGTCACGCTGTCCGGATTCTCGGCGACGTCTTCCGGCGAACCGGTGGCGACAATCTTGCCGCCGCCGGCGCCACCCTCGGGACCGAGGTCGACGATCCAGTCCGCGGTCTTGATGACGTCGAGGTTGTGCTCGATGATCGCCAGCGTATTGCCCTGGTCGCGCAGGCGGTGGATGACTTTGAGCAGCAGGTCAATGTCGGCAAAGTGCAGGCCGGTGGTCGGCTCGTCCAGGATGTACAGGGTGCGACCGGTATCGCGCTTCGACAGTTCCAGCGACAGTTTGACACGTTGCGCCTCGCCGCCGGACAGGGTCGTCGCACTCTGGCCCAGCTTGATGTAGCCGAGGCCGACGTCAAGTAAGGTCTGGAGTTTGCGTGCGATCACCGGCACCGGCTTGAAGAAGGTGTGCGCGTCTTCGACCGTCAGTTCCAGCACTTCGGTGATGCTCTTGCCCTTGTAGTGCACTTCCAGCGTCTCGCGGTTGTAGCGTTTGCCGTGGCAGACGTCGCACGGCACGTACACGTCCGGCAGGAAGTGCATCTCGACCTTGATCACGCCATCGCCCTGGCAGGCTTCGCAGCGGCCGCCCTTGACGTTGAACGAGAAGCGCCCCGCCGAGTAGCCGCGTTCCTTGGCCGTCGGCACGGTCGCGAACAGGTCGCGGATCGGGGTGAACAGGCCGGTATACGTCGCCGGGTTCGATCGCGGGGTGCGGCCGATCGGCGCCTGGTCGACCGAGATCACCTTGTCGAAGTGCTCCAATCCAAAAATCGCGTCGTGCGGCGCCGGTTCCGTCTGCGAGCCGTACAGGTGGCGCGACAGCGCCGGGTACAGCGTGTCGTTGATCAGCGTCGATTTACCGGAACCCGAGACACCGGTAATGCAGGTCATCAGGCCGACCGGCAGGTGCAGCGTCTCGCCTCTTAAATTGTTGCCGGTGGCGTTCGTGATGACCAGCTGGCGCTCGGGATTGGCTTGCGTGCGCTTCTTCGGCACCACGATCTTGCGCCGGCCATCGAGGTACTGGGCCGTGATCGAGTGCTCGTTCGCCATGATCTGCTCGAGCGTGCCTTCGGCGATGATCTGGCCGCCGTGTACGCCCGCACCCGGACCCATGTCGACGATGTAGTCGGCGGTACGGATCGCATCCTCGTCGTGCTCGACCACGAGCACGCTGTTGCCGATGTCGCGCAGGTGTTTCAGCGTGCCGATCAGGCGGTCGTTGTCGCGCTGGTGCAAGCCGATCGATGGCTCGTCGAGCACGTACATCACGCCCGTCAGGCCGGAACCGATTTGCGAGGCCAGGCGAATCCGCTGCGCTTCGCCGCCCGACAGGGTATCGGCGCTGCGGTCGAGCGACAGGTAATCGAGGCCGACATTGTTCAGGAACTTCAAACGCGCGATGATTTCCTTGATCACGCGCTCGGCAATCTCTTTCTTGGCGCCGGTCAGGACCAGGGTCTCGAAGAATTCCAGCGTCTCGCGCAAGGGCTTATCGGACACTTCGTAAATGGCGCGCTGCTGGGCGCCGTGGCCGATTTTGACGAAGCGCGCTTCGGTACGCAGGCGCGCGCCGTCGCACGAAGGGCACTTCTTTTCGTTGATGAATTTGGACAGCTCTTCCTTGACCGCCATCGAATCGCTCTCGCGGTAGCGCCGCTGCAGGTTGTTCACCACACCCTCGAAGGTGTGCTCGCGAATCACCGTACGGCCGCGCTCGTTCACATAGGTGAACGGGATCGAGGATTTACCTGAGCCGAACAGGACGGCGTCCTGCGCAGGTTTCGGCAATTGTTCGAACGGTTTATCCAGGTCGAATTCGTAATGGGCCGCCAGGTTCGACAGCATCTGGAAATAAAACTGGTTGCGACGATCCCAGCCTTTGACGGCACCGGAAGCGAGCGACAGGTTCGGGAAGGCGACAATGCGCTTCGGGTCAAAAAACTCGATGTGACCAAGGCCGTCGCACTCCGAGCAGGCGCCCATCGGGTTGTTGAACGAGAACAGGCGCGGCTCGAGTTCCTGCAGCGAATAGCCGCAGACATTACAGGCGAACTTGTTCGAGAACACGGTGGCCTGCTCGGTGTCCATTTCGAAGGCCACGGCGCGGCCATCGGCCAGGCGCAGGGCGGTTTCGAAACTCTCGGCCACACGTTGCTTGATCTCCGGATTGACCTTGATGCGGTCGATGACGACGTCGATCGAGTGCTTTTCCGTTTTCTTGAGTTTCGGCAGTTCGTCGATCTCGTAGATTTTCGCTGGATTGACGCCGCTCTGGATGCGGAAACGCACAAAGCCCTGTGCCTGCATGCCCGCGAACAGGTCGCCGTGCTCGCCCTTGCGGCCGGCCACGACCGGCGCCAGAATCATCAGCTTCGTACCTTCCGGCATGGCCAGCACGGTATCGACCATCTGCGACACGGTTTGCGCCGCGAGCGGCTCGTGCGGGTGCTGCGGGCAATACGGGGTACCGACGCGCGCATACAGCAGGCGCAGGTAGTCGTGGATTTCGGTGACGGTGCCGACGGTCGAGCGCGGGTTGTGCGAGGTCGCTTTCTGCTCAATGGAAATTGCCGGCGACAGGCCTTCGATCAGGTCGACGTCCGGCTTTTCCATCAACTGCAGGAACTGGCGCGCGTAGGCCGACAGCGATTCGACATAGCGGCGCTGACCTTCGGCATACAGGGTGTCGAAGGCGAGCGAGGATTTGCCCGAGCCCGACAGGCCGGTGATGACGATCAGCTTGTTGCGCGGCAGGTTGAGATTGATGTTCTTGAGATTATGCGTGCGGGCGCCGCGAATACGAATTTCTTCCATTGAATTTTGGCAGGCTTTCAATAATTTTATGCGGGCCGCGCACGAGTCTCTCGCGGTGAGCGGGCCAATCGAGGGGAATCTGCTAGTTTAACGCGTTTTACTTGCGGCTGTACATTCATCCAGTACTCTGGTGTACCAGCGATGCCAGATTGATATGCGGTTCGGCAAGCGAATTGAAGTCGACAATATCAGTTTTGTCGTATGTGAGCCGTTTGGCTCAGGCTTCAATGTCAAACCGTTCAGAATCCAAAAATAAATTTGGCGGCGGGGCAGGCGGGGTATGACGACAACGATTCGCCGTTTTTGCGCCGCCTTGGGCGCTGACTCACCCCAACAAAATGTCCTTTTAATGGCGCCACTTCGGCCCCATAATATCGCGTTGCAGTACACAGTTCCCTGGCGTTCAGTCTTGTGCAGAGCCAGGGCTCGAGCGTCTAAAAAACCTTCAGGGCAAGGCGCATCGTCGAAGACAGTACGCGAGTACGGCGAGACGATGCAACGCTGCCACGGGGGTTTTGTTAGACGCTCGCACATTATCCTGAAGGAGTCACACCATGGCATCAGTTAACAAGGTCATCATCGTCGGCAACCTCGGCCGCGACCCGGAAATCCGCTACATGCCGAGCGGCGACGCCATCGCGAACATCGCGGTCGCCACCTCGTACAAGTCGAAAGACAAGAATACCGGCGAGCAGAAAGAGCTGACCGAATGGCACCGCATTTCCTTCTTCGGCCGCCTGGCCGAGATCGTCGGCCAGTATTTGAAGAAGGGCTCGTCGGTCTATGTCGAAGGGCGCCTGCAGACCCGCAAGTACACGGACAAGGACGGCATCGAGCGCTACGCGACCGACGTCATCGCTGAAAACATGCAGATGCTGGGTGGCCGTGCGGGCATGGGCGGCGACAGCGGCGGCATGGGCATGGACGACGGCGGCGGCTACGAGCCACAACAGCAGCAGCAGCGCCCGGCCCCACGCCAGGCGCCGGCGGCCCCGGCAGCGCGTCCGCAGCCGCAGCGTCCGGCGCCGAACTTCTCGGACATGGATGACGACATCCCGTTCTGATCGGGCCGCAGCTCATCCGATCGAAATGGCCTGCAATTGCAGGCCATTTGTATTTGTGCGCCTCCGATAGCGATTGAGGCTGGCTGACGCGTCGCCCTACACGTCCACCCTCATCTCGAACCCGCCGTAGATCATGCGCTTGCCATCGAAGGGCATGTTCTCCGGCTTCATGAATTCAAGCATGCGCGGATCCTTCATGACTTGCTCGTTGATTGCATCGCGCTTGGCGCGCGACTCATAAACGATCCACGAAAACGCCACCACTTCGCCATCCTCCAGGTTTACGCTTTGGGGAAACGAGGTGACTTTACCTGGCTTGACGTCGTCGGCAATGCATTCGCGAAATTCCAGCGCGCCGAGATCGCGCCAGATAGCGCCACACGTCCTGGACATCGCCAGATAGGCATCGAGCTTGTCTTTATGAACCGGAACAACAAAACCATCGACATAGGCCATGATCGTTCTCCTTTGGTTGGGTAGGGGTGAGACCTCGACAACGCGGTAAAAATCCCTGAATGCTTCCCCGGCGCCGGACTGGCCGCCGTTTCTTCTTCGACAATCGCATACACGCCGCCCGCGGTGGCGCCGGCATCGATCTTCCTGGCGCGCAGGTCGCGGTACTCTGCCGCATTGATGCTGTGCTTCACGCGCGCCTCCGCCGGTTCAGGACTCAAACCCGGTCTAATTTACCGGTTTTGTAGCAATGACGGCAACACGCGCTCCGCTCAGCCCAGCGCCGCCTCGATCGCCGCCACCAGCGCCGGATCGTCCGGTTTCACGTCCGGTGCGAAGCGGGCGACCACGGCACCGTCGCGCCCGACCAGGAATTTTTCGAAATTCCACATCACGTCGCTTGGATTCTTCGGGCTCAGCCCGTGCTGGGCCAGCTTGTCGCCGAAGGTGCTGCCGGCGGCCTGGCGTGCCTGCGGCTGAGCGTTGATGAGTTCGCTGTACAGAGGGTGGCGCGCTGCGCGGTTCACTTCCACCTTGCCGAACATCGGGAAGCGCACGCCGTAATTGCGCTGGCAAAAATCGGCGATTTCCGCCTCGTCCCCCGGTTCCTGGGCGCCGAAATCGTTGCACGGAAAGCCCAGCACCACGAGGCCGCGTTCTTCGTAGTGCTCGAACAGTTTTTCCAGGCCGGCGTATTGCGGCGTCAGGCCGCATTGCGATGCAACGTTGACGATCAGCATGACTTTGCCACGGTAGTCGCCGAGCGTGGCGTCCTGGCCTTCGAGGCGGTGCAGCGGGATATCGAACAGCGTGCTCATGGGTTACTCCTCAGGGTCGCGGAAATGGCTATCCTACCGCGCGCCGCGCGAGGATGCTGGAAACGGCCACCGGCCTGGAAGGCGGCGCCGTGTTCCTGCTGGGGATGGAGAGCGATGCTCGGCACCGATGAGGTGCCGGCGAAAGTGCTGTCCCTGTTGAATCAGCGCCCAGCCGCGGCGTTGTCGAGTTCGGTCAACTGTTTCAAACGGCGCGCGGTGAGCTGGGCGCGCCAGCCGGAACCGGGCACCTGCGGATGGCGGATCGACCCGTACAGTTCCATCGCATCGCGGTAGGCCAGCCAGGCGCGCTGGGCTTTCTCGACACCGGTCTTGCGGATCGTGCCGAGGTAAGAGGTACTCGCCGGACGGTTCAACATGAACTGGCGATAGGTCGCATTCATTTTCTGTTCCAGGCTATCGAACTCGGCTTCCGAGAAGCGCGGCACCTTGCCGGCTTCAGCATCGAGCACATCGGCCGCGAACTGGTCGAGCTCGAACGCCTGGACGTCGAGCTGCAGCGCACGGGTCGCAGCGCTGCCGGCATCGGTTTCGTAGTCGACCCGGTGCTGGGCAAAATAATGGACTGCCTTGCTCGCCATCTCCAGGCCGAGCTGTTCTTTCGCATTCCAGCCGCGCGTCAGGGCGGCGAGCTGGGCACCACGAGACTGGTCGCGCTGGCGCTCGCGCACCGCGGCGCAGCGGCCGCGCATGTCGGCGGCGGCATCGTCGCAGACATCGATCGGTGCGCGGTCGTCGCCGCTGGCGCGCCGGCGCAGGTGCTGGACCCGGCTTTTCATCTCGCCCACCGGACTCTGGATGCTGCAGGCGTGTTTCAACGCCAGGTCGAACTGCGGCGTCATCCCGGCGCCATTCGCATACATCATCATCAGGACCCCATGCGCATGCGTGCGCGCCGCACAGGCATGCACGCGCTGCCAGTCGGCCTTGCTCGCCTCCACCAAGTTCAGGGTGTCGTAGTACAGGGCGGAGGCGTCGCAGCGCCCGCCAGGCACGGCATCGACTGGCGGGCGCGCCGGTTTGTCGTTCTTCACGCGCATGCATTGGCGATACCAGTCGGTACTGCGCAGCACTTCCGGCGGTGCGCCGTAGACATTCGGGTAAGGCGCCGCCTGGGCGCCGACACCCAGCAGGCTCGCAAGCAGTAGGGGCCAATACGCACGGGGCATCGCGGTCTCCTAAAAAGTTTCCTATTGGAAGCTTTAACGCTACCGTGGGCAGACGCTCAGCATGGTGAGGTGGCGCAATTGACTCCATGCAATAGCGAAAACAGACCATATACCTCTGTTAACGAGACGCCACCGAACCACCGCTGTGCCGAAGAGTGGAGCCTCTCGGACAGCACGCCCAAGCGCAGGGTTCAATCCAGTTAATTCAGAAATAATGCACACCACTGTTACCGCTGTCCCCGCCCCGGTCTCCTCGTCGCGCAGCTCGGTTCTCGCTCGCCCAGGGCCCGGTGGCCGTGGCCGGTGTCGCCAGCATGGCGTATAGCGGCACCCTGATGGGCCCACCCGTTATCGGCGCCATTGCGCACCAGGTCGGCATGCAGATGGCCATCGGCTATGTCGGCGGCCTGTCGCTGGTGATTGCCTTCGTTGCCCGCCGTACGGGCTTGCTCAAGTAAGCTTTTCGGATGGATGTGGCGCTGCTGCGGGGCACAGGCAACAGCCCCACTAAGGTCACGCGGCCAACACAACGTCCTTCAGCCACTGCCGTGGCGACGCCCCGACCATCGCCGTGAACGCCCGCGTGAATGCGGGCGCACTGGTGTAGCCGGCCTGGCTGCTGACCACTTTCACCGGCATCCCCTTCCTCAATAAATCCTGCGCGATCCCGATGCGCCAGCGCGTCAGGTATTCCCCCGGCGGCATGCCGACCACGTTCCTGAAATGCTCCGTAAACCGCGCACGCGACATGCACGCTTCGCGCGCCAGCGATTCGAGCTGCCAGGGTTCGTGCGGACGCGCGTGGATCGCGCCCAACGCCGGCGCCAGCTGGCGGTCGGCCAGGCCGGCCAGTAAACCAATCGACAGGGTTCCCGTTTCGAATTCGTGGCGCAGGACCTGGATCATCAGGACATCGCACAGGCGGTCGAGGATGACGTCGCGCCCCTGGGACTGGACGGCCGCTTCCGAGAACAGCAACTCCAGCGTGTGCCCAAGCGCGGGCAGGCCGGCCAGCGGCAGGTACAGGCATTCGGGCAGGGCGCGTGCCAGCGGATTGGCGCCGCCGTCTTCGAAGCTGATGTGGGCGCACAGCAGGCTGGCGCCGGCGCGTTCCGGAATTTCCAGTACGTGGGCCGTGCCGCGCGGATAAAACACCATCGCCGGCTGGTTCACCCGCAGCGCCGGGGCGCCTTCGTGGCGGAACACCACCGGGCCGCTACGCACCAGGTGCAACTGCCCGGCCGACTTGTCCTCGGCAAAGGCGTTCGAATCGCAAAAGACCCCGTTGAAAAATACCCGGGCACGAAACGAGTAACGGCCGACCAGCGACGAGATCTTGTCCATACGCTCCATTATTGAGATTAGCAGCCTATTCTGGACGATCTGCAATCTTTTGAGAAGCGAATTGACGAAATTGTTCAGCGCAGGTGGGGAGCGTCGCGCCATCAGCCGAGTTGACAAACACGGCTGATGGCGCGCAGTGTCGTTACGCGTTCGGCCAGAGCCGGCGGTGCAGGGCGGCGACCTGTTCCGGCGGCATGCGCGGCACGCGCTCGGCGGTGAGTAAGCCGTTCTGCTCGTGCTCGACATCGGTCAGCTGGGTGTAGCACAGTCCGGCGAGGAAGGGCAGCGAGGCCAGACCTTCCATCAGCGTGCAGTAGCGCTGCGCCAGTTCGTCTTCGTTGCGCACGTTGCCGTAGTGGTCGTACAGGCGGTCGCGCCGGCGTTCGGCCTGTTCCGGCGCCAGCAGGTAGCCGCCGACTTCGGAGAACACGATCGGCTGGCCGCGGTATTGCGCCCCCTGCAGGAACACGGCCTTGCCCTTGTGCCAGCCGGTATCCGGCGGAAGGCCGGACAGGCGCGTGCTGGCATAGCGTTCCAGCAGCGCCTCGACCGGGTGCGAATAATCGTGGATGGTGCAGACATCGGTGACGTCGGTGTGCTGCCAACCGTCGTTGTCGATGACGGGCCGCGTCGCATCGACCTGGCGCGTGCGCGCCACCATCCGCTCGAGAAAATCGTGCTGGTGCGGATGGCGCACGAGCTCCGGAAAACCGAAGCTTTCCACCACCGGTACCCAGGCCACGATCGCCGGGTGGTTCGCGTCGCGCATCACCGCGCGCAGCCACTCGATCTCGAGCCGCTCTTCGGACTCCTCGGACCACGAGCGCGCATTCGGCATCTCTTCCCACACCATCAGGCCGAGCCGGTCGCACCAGTACAGCCAGCGTTCGTGCTCGATTTTCTGGTGCTTGCGCACCCCGTTGAAGCCGAAACGCTTGGCCCAGGCGACGTCTTCGCGCAGCGCCTCGTCGTTCGGCGCGGCCAGCAGCGTGTCGGGCCAGTAGCCCTGGTCGAGCGCCATCAGCAGGAAAATGCGCTCGCCGTTCAGGTGGAACCAGCCATCCTTGAGCTCGATCGAGCGCAGGCCGGTGTACGACTCGACGCTGTCGACCAACTGGCCGTGGTGCAGCAGGCGCACCCGCAATCGGTACAGGTGCGGGTCGTTCGGGGACCAGGGGCGCGGATCGGGAATCTGCGCCCGCAGTTCGAGACAGGCGCTGCGGCTGGACGTGCGCGCCCTTGCGCAGATCTGCTCCGAGTCGAACCCGTCCAGTACGTCGAGTTCGGCCTCCCAGTCGCTCGAGGGACCGTGCAGGTGCACGTTGATGGCCAGCGTGCCGTCGGGACGCGATTCGGTCATGCGCAGGTAGTCGATGCGCAGCGCCGGCACGGGTTCGAGCCAGACGTTCTGCCAGATCCCGCTGGTGCAGTAATAGTAGATGCGCACCGGCGTGCCGGACGAGGATTGCTTGCCGCGCGGTTGATAGGGGTCCTGGCGGTCCTCGACGCGCACGGTGATGCGGTTGGTGCCGGCCTTCAGGTAGGGCGCGACGTCGAACGAGAAGGGCACGTGGCCGCCACGGTTGCGGCCCGCCACGCGGCCGTTGACCCAGACGTCGGCGCGGTAATCGACGGCGCCGAAATGCAGCAGCAAAGCGCCGCTGTCCCAGCCTTCAGGGACCTCGATACTGCGGCTGTACCACATGACTTCGTGGATCTCGCGACTGCCGATGCCGGAGGTCGCGGATTGGTAGGGGAAAGGGACCAGGATCCGCTGGGGCAGTTCGCGCCCGTCGAACCAGTGCGCGGACAAGCCGGCATTGGCGTCGTCGAAGGCGAACTCCCACCAGCCGTCGAGGCTGGCCCACTGCTGGCGCTCCATCTGCGGACGCGGATGGAGCGTGCTCGGGGTGTCGTAGCTGCGCATGATGTGGGTGTAACCAGGTGGGGGAGGGGGACTGCTGTTTGTTTTGCGCTATGCATAAAAGTGTACTCCCGAATTGCATGGAAATCTCAAGCTGTCGCCCGCTTGCCACATGTGTTTGTGGGCCCCCGTGCCGCGCTGCGCAGCTGCTAAAAATACGGCCACAATCCCGCCCTGCGTTGCCGGTGCGGGTCGGTACCGGCCAGCAGCACGCGTGCATGCTGGAGCACGGCTGCCGAGCGCTGTGCATCGGGGTCCCAGATGCAGCGGTGCTTGTCGCGGTCGAGCGGCGCCCAGCGCGCGATGTCGGCCTTGCTGAAGATGACCACGCTTTTCAGGCGCAAGCCGGCGGCGATATGCGACACGCCGGTGTCGTTGCAGACCAGCAGGCGCGCATTTTTCATGAGTGCCGCCATGGCCCCGATCGAGTTCAAGGCGGCGGCGTTGATCGCGCGTGCCTGCATGTGGCTTGCGGTTTCGCTGATCAGCTCCGCCTCGTCGGCCGACCCGGTCAGCACGACGCCGACGCCGAATTCGGCAGCCAGGCGGTCGGCCACTTCGGCGAAGCGCCGCGGCGGCCAGCATTTGTCGCGCTTGCGCGCGCCGGGATGGATGCAGATGTAATTGCCCGGGACGAGGCCGTCGGCAATACCGCTGGCCTCGAGCTCTTGCCGGTCTTCCGGCGCCACCGGGAATTCGAGATAGTCGCCGGCCGCGCTGGCGCCGAGGCGCTCGACCAGGCCCAGCAGGCGGTCCGATTCGGCCCCGACTGACGGATACGGAAACAGGACCGTGTGCTCGGTCGCCACCGTGTCGCCCATGGCGTAACCGGCCATTGCCCGCGCGCCGAAGCCGGTCACGATGTCATTGGCGGGGGTGCCATTGCCGTGCAATTGCAGCGCCAGCGTGAAGCGGCGCTCGCACATGCCGGCGTAGAAGGGCGTCAGTTCCGCGTGGCGCACCTCCTGTTCGGGCAGCAGCGGATGGCCGGGAAAGGGCACGAAGTCGTCGATGTAGCGGTGAAAACGGCGCGCGAACTGGCGCGCCCAGGGCAGGCCGACAAGCGTGATCCGGGCTTTCGGCAGCGAGGCACGCAGCGCCCGCAAGGCCGGCACGGCGCACAGCATGTCGCCCAGGTACAGCGCGCGAAAGACGGCGACGGATGTGATCTCGAGTCGATGCAGGAGCGGACGCCGGGACACGGTTTCCTCCATTGGATGAGGTCGAAGATTGGGCTGGGAAGCGCTCTGCCATGGCCACACGCGCGTCAGTAGAGCAGCAGGCGGTCGAGGACGTTGCGGGTGATGCGTTCTACCTGGCGGTCGCGCCCGTCGGCCAGCACCTGCGCCCAGTCGGTGGTGCCGGCCGAGAACACGGTACCGCCGCGTTCGAACAGGCCGAGCGTCGCCGCGTGCACGCCTTCGCCGGCCGCGTGGTGTTCGCGCGGCGGCAGGGCCTGCCAGCGACTGTCGAGCGGGCAGGCGGCCAGCAACTGGTAGCCAGCGGGCGTGCCGCCCTCGTCGGCCCACACGGACAAGGTCGCCTTGCCGCTGGCGCGCTCGAAGGTGTCGAGCGGCGCGCCATCGCATGCGCAACCGGCCAGCGGCGGCCAGGTATCGGCGCCGAAGGCGTCACCGCGCCGCAAGCCGGTCCCTGCGAACACCCAGTGGTCCGGCCGCTGGACGATGAAGCCGCCCGTCTGGCGCGCGCCATCCCACCATGCACCGCCATGGCGGTGGCTGGCGCCGGCCAGGTGGTCTTCAGGGCGCCCGGCGCCGCCGGCGGGCCACCACTGGTCGAAGGCGCCGCGCGCTCCGCCCTGGTGGCACACGAAAAAGCGGCCCTCGACCAGGTGCACGCGCCACCAGCACAACCTGGCGGCGAACCAGGCGGCATTCCCGCCCGCAGCGATAAAATCCTCGACCGCGCCGCGCGCCGTTTCGGTCCAGTATGCGTCGTGCCCGCTTGCAACCAGCAGCCGGTAGCGCAGCGCCAGTTGCGGATCGGCGTCGAGGTCGAGGTCGGTGCAGAATTCCGGGATGTAGCCCTGGCGCGCCAGCCAGCGGATGAAGCGCGCATCCCAATGCGCAAAGCTCTGGCGTCTGGAGGCGGCGTCGTAGTGGTCGGGCGCGCCCCAGGTCGGGCCGCCGATACCGCCGCCGGGCCGCGCCAGCGAGACACGTGCGCCTGGCGGCTCGCTTGACGCCGGCGGATCGCAGTCGTAGCAGCAGCCGCCACTGAGGTTGTAGGCGTGCCAGGTAGCCAGCGGCAGTTTGTACAGCATGCCGCCATGGCGGGCGCCGCGCACCACGAACAGGGCGGCCGCCGAACCGAGCGCGAGCGACAGCGGCAGCTTGCCTTCGGCCTCTTCGAAATGGGCGATGTAGACGGCGGAGCGCCAGTGCGCGGGCACCGGGAATTCGTAGGCGGGCCAGTCCCAGTCGTCGCCGGCGCCACGCTCGCGGGCCCGTTCCCCGGCTTGCCAGGACGAGCTGTGCATGGCTTCGAAGCCATCGTGCCAGCGATAGAAATGCACGCGAAAACGGCGGCTGCTGGTGGCGACATGCAGCACCAGGCGTTCGCCGGGCAGCACGCTGGCGCGGCCGGGATAGGCGCGGATCATGCCGGCTCCCGCTGCAGGACCTGGATGCAGTCAATGCCGGACATGACGAGTCCCTGGTCCATCGTCTTCTCCTGTGCTGGCGCAATGCGTTGTCCATCTTTGAGCAGGATGAGCTGCCGTTAGTTCGGCAGGCTGAATGCGGCTGACGCAGGTCTGGAGCGCTGGAGAATCAGGAAACCTCGGCGCACAATTGCGGTCTCAGGGAATGTGGCAAGGTCAACAGTGCGGCGGGCGCCGGTCGGGGTATGATGGGCCACCCACTTTCACCGCGACCCATGATGCTGAAAACGCCTTCGACCTTCACGCCGCTGATGGCACCGCAACACCACGCCGACCCGCTCAGCTTTCTCTTCCACGGTGGGCGCCTGCTGCTGCGCGAACACGACCTTGCATTGCCGGATGCCGCCACGCTGGCCGGGTTCAAGCTCGACCCGGCGAATGTCCAGCCGGTCGGGCTGCTGGGCGAACGCTATTGCCAGGCGGGCTGGGTCGAGAGCGAGGAGCTACCGGAGGGGTATGCATGGCGCGGCCTGCGTTCGCTGCTCTTCGAGCTCGACGAATCGATGCTGGGCCTGGCAGGGCGCGCGGCGCAGATCGCGGAATGGGCGCGCACGCACCGTTTCTGCGGCGCCTGCGGCCATCCGATGGCGCGCGTGGCGCATGAGCGCAGTTTCAAATGCAGTCACTGCGGACACCTGGCGTACCCGCGCATTTCGCCGGCGAT
The DNA here is from genome assembly GCF_051262535.1 of Massilia sp. CMS3.1. NCBI lineage: Bacteria > Pseudomonadati > Pseudomonadota > Betaproteobacteria > Burkholderiales > Oxalobacteraceae > Massilia > Massilia sp. CMS3.1. The sequence goes on from NZ_JBIMES010000009.1 coordinate 210,795, forward strand.
GATGGTCTTGATCCGCAAGGGCGATGCCTTCCTGATGGCGATGCACGTCGCCTCGCCAAGCAAACGGTTTACGCCGCTGGCCGGCTTTCTGGAAGCGGGAGAATCGATCGAGGAAGCGGTGCACCGCGAGGTGTTCGAGGAGGTGGGGCTGCAGGTAACGAACTTGCAGTATTTCGCGAGCCAGTCCTGGCCCTTCCCGCACTCGCTGATGATCGCCTTTACGGCCGATTACGCCGGTGGCGAGATCCGCGTCGACCCGACGGAAATTGCGGAAGCGCGCTGGTTCGGTCCGAACGACGAATGGCCGGAGCGCGTGCCGCACATCTCTGTCTCAAGTGTACTGGTCGACGCGCACCGGCCTCCACACCGCTAGGTCTGATTAGTCATCGGCAGCGCCGGCGCGGCGCTCGCTGTCGCTACCTGCAGGTGGGCGCCGTCGTCCGGACGCGTCCCGGTGCTGCGCAACTGCACCGCGCGCTGCAGCAGGTCGAACCAGAACGGCGCGCCGAACAGCGTAGTGGACGCCGTTACGATCCAGCCGGCCGCCTGCAGGGCGAAGGCAGTGTCGAGTACCGGCGGAAAACTCTGCCAGCCGATCGGCAGCGCCCACAGCTGGCGCAACGTTTGCGCATCGAGCGCAAGCGGTGCGGCGCCGATGTGGGCCGCCAGCTGCGGCTGCTGCCACAGGGTGCGGAACAGGGCGATGCTGTCGATGTTGAACAAGATCGCCAGCAGCAGCGAAATCAGGAACGAGATCAGGAGCTGGCGCCGTTTATAGTTGCCCGACAGGCGCTGCATCGCATTGTCGAACCAGCCGGCGATCAGGTGCTGGAAGCGCTCAAGGTCGCCGCCGGCGCGCGCATACAGGCCCTGCAAGGCGCGCCGCACCTGCGGGTCGGCCACCGCATCGATATCGGCGCCCAGCCGCGCAAAATTGCCCGGCACGTGCCCGATGCTGTCGATCAGCGCGATCGCGAAGTAAACCGGTTCGATGTAGGATGGCCGGGCCGCCATGCTGCGCTCGTCGGCGACGCGTCCGTCGCTGTGCGGGTTGACCAGCGGATGCGCGTAGACCATTTGCGCCAGCGCGGTGAAACGCGGATCGTTGAGCATGCTTTTGATGCCCGCCAGCAGGGTGTTGGCACGCAGGCGAAATGCCGCCGCCAGCGCTTCCTGTACGGTGGCCACGATCAACGCGACCGTGCCGTAACAAAACGCCAAACCGATTGCCAGTTCCAGTACCGAGCTTCCGAACATAGGCCGCCTCCATCAGGGGTGTGAACGGATTCACGCTAGCCCATCGCTACAACAGAAGAGTCTGGTTTGCTCAAGAAAGGGGCAGCTCCCGGTCACCTTCGCCCATTTTCTATATACTTGCGGCAATCGTATTTTGAGGGTAAGCCCATGTCTCACAAAGAAGCATTCACCGAAAACGACTGGCGCCGTCTGCTGTCCAGCCTCGGTGAAGATCCGGACCGTCCGGGCCTGCACGAAACGCCGGCGCGCGTAACGAAGGCCTGGAAACACTGGACCTCGGGCTACGGCCAGGATCCGGTCTCCGTACTGAAGGCCTTCGAGGACGGCGCCGAGCAATACAACGAGCTGATCGTGGTGCGCGGCATCCCGGTCTACAGCCATTGCGAGCACCACATGGCGCCGTTCTTCGGCAAGGCCACCATCGGGTATTTGCCGAACGGCAAGATCGTCGGCCTGTCGAAGCTGACCCGCCTGGTCGACATCTTCTCCAAGCGCCTGCAAGTGCAGGAACGCATGACGATGCAAATCGCCAATGCGTTGATGGAAGTGCTGGAACCGAAGGCCGTCGGCGTGGTGGTGAAATGCCGCCACATGTGCATGGAAAGCCGCGGCATCCGTACCCAGGGCGAGGAGACGATCACGTCCTGCATGCTCGGTGAATTACAGCCGAACCTGGCGTTGCGCACTGAATTTTTAGCGCTCGCCCGGGATTAATCGACGGGCCGCGGCGCCCACGGGAACCTGTTCCGGAACTTCCCCTCAAAGCTAATTTGGGGAGAACGACATGGCCAGGCCCGAATTCCCCAGCGATATTGGGCGCGAGCAATTCGAGCTCGTGCGTGACATGCTCGAGGCGGCACGGCGCAAGACGCGTCCGCGCAAGCACGATCTCTACGACGTGTACTGCGCGGTGCTGTATTTCCTGCACACGGGGACTGCCTGGCGCAGCCTGCCGCGCGACTTTCCGCCCTGGCGCACCGTGCACGAATACTTTACCCAGTGGACCATGCTGCGCGATGCCGAACGCACGCTGCTCGAGCAGACACTCGACAAGCTGAACCGGGATGTCGAACTGGCGCAGCTGCATCGTTTAGTAAGGCCGCGATAACCAAGGGGTTCGCCTGCCGCGCCGCCGCTTGCTCGGGCGGCGCTGACGCGTTTGTGCGACGTTTCAGCAAACAGTTCAGTCTCGGCAATGAGGCGGGTTGATTTTTAACAAGATGTGGGCGGCTGCGTGCGCCTGGTATTGGCCGCGCCGATCGCGCGCGGCTGGCTGCGGCCTAAGCGCCTGTCACTTCGGCGCGGTTTCGGGCTCGGCATTCTCGAAGATCATTTTCTTGTCCTCGTCGAGGTGGAACAGGCCGAGCGGCCGGCCGGTCACCTGTTCCGGCGCTTCCATCTCGCTGCAGCCATCAAGCTCCACGCGCCAGGCCAGTTCACCGGCACGCAGCGTGTAGATGTTCTCGCCCGATGCAAACAATTCGACTTCCACGTCTGCCAGCGGCAGCTCGGCCAGCGGAATGCGGCGCTGGCAATCCGGCATGCGCGAGGCGAGCATGGCGAGCGTGATCTCCTTACTCCAGAAATATTCCTGCGTCGCGCGCACGCTCAGCGCGTGCTGGTTGCCGTCGATGTAATACGTGGCCGAGCTGTCGACGCAGCCGGCAAGCAGCAGGGGAGCGAGCAGGGCAGGGAGCAAATGAGGTGGGCGCATGCATGGGTTCCAGGTGGCGGCGCGACAGTTGGCGCGCCGGGGCCAGTATAGAACGCGGCTTTCTTGATGTGCAACTGTGAGCGCGTGGGCGGCGCCAGCGCAGCGGATGTTCGCATGCCAGGGTGGAGCCGACCACCCTACTGCTGCGCAGCCCGTTTCGCTTGCAGCGTCGAGATCGCCGCCAATGACGCCGGCAAGTCGAATTCGTGTTCGGGATCGACCTTGCGCAAGGCCTCGATCGGCGCATAGCCCCAGTGCACGGCGGCGAAGGCGACGCCGGCACGGCGCGCCGCATCGGCATCCGTCGCCTGGTCGCCGATGTACAGGGCCGAGGACGGCGCCACGGAGGCGCGCTTTAACACCTTGCGGATGCGCGCGGTTTTGCCGAAGATCGACATGCCGCATTCGTACTGGCTGATCAGGGCAGCCAGTTCCGGCCCCAGCACCTGGCGCACATTGTCTTCGGCGTTCGAGGAGACGATGGTCAGCGTGATGTCGCCGCGCGCCAGTTCGCGCAGGACGGCGTCAATCTCGGGAAACAGGGCTACCCTGCCGGCGTTTTCGCGCATCAGGGTTTTGAAACTGGCGGCGGCCAGCGGCAGCTTCCAGGCCGGCATGCCGACGTGGCGCATCATGTCGCGCGTGCCGTAGTGGCGCAGGCTGTCCACCTGCGCCGGGTCGATGCGGCGAAAGCCGTGCTCGTCGGCGATGCGGTTGAAGACGCTGAGCAGGAACGGCAGCGAATCGGCCAGCGTGCCGTCGAAGTCGAAGATAGCGAGTCGGTAGCTCATGCTCCCGATGATACACATCACGCCTGCTTGACGCGCTCCGGTACGACGAAGGCCAGGCTTTCCTCGAACGAGCGCAGCACCATGTCGACATGCTCCTGCACGATCGCCTGGTCGGCCGCCGTTTCGCCGAAGGGCAGGCGGATCGTCACCAGGAGCGCATTCGGCAGCCCCGCGCGCAGCTCGTCGGCGACACGCTGCCACTGATCGAGCGTGGACTCGACCGGATAGATCAGGAACACGGTCGAGATCAGGTCGGCCTTGTCCGGGCCCGGATTGTCCTGGTCGGCGCCGATCACCATGCTGCGCGCGTCGATGTCGAGTTCGCGCAGGGAGCGCACCAGCAATTCGGTCAGCAGGTCGTCGCGCTCGGTGCCCAGGCCCGCGCACAGCACGATGGAGTGGGAGGGCACGTCGAGCGAGCCCTGCCAGCGGCCGAGGCGCGCTTCGCGCATCTTGCGCAGGTGGGCGCCGACATTCGCGTCGAGCAGCGAGACGCGGCCTTTACGGCGTCGCTCGCTCCTTGGCGCGTTCGACACCGGCGTCAGCGTCGCGGCAACATCGGCGATCGTGGTGCGGATGTGGGCCACTTGCGTGGTCTCCAACTGGCCGGTGCGCTGCTCGGCGGCCGCCATCGAGATCCCCGGCAGCAGGATCTGGTCGCAATAGCGCGCGAAGCTGTGGCGCTCGAGATAGGCGCGCGCATCGGAAATGATACTGTGTGTCTCACCTGCGAGCACGCGCTGATAAAAACGCTGGGCCACGTTCACGTTCGGCACGTCGCCCAGCAGGATCGTCACCGGTTCGAGTGCGCGCACGTGGCGCCCGGCCACCACCAGGCAGAGCGTCAAGGGCGTCGACAGCAGCAGCCCGACCGGGCCCCACATCGCGCCCCAGAACAGGGCAGAGACGATCACCGCCAGCGGCGACAGGCCCGAGCTGTGGCCATACACCTTCGGTTCGACCACATGCGCCACGACCAGCTCGAGCGCCACGAACAGCGCCAGGCAGGACAGCGCCAGTGTCCAGCCCGGATCGATGGCGGCAACGAAGAAGGCAATCAGGACGCCAGCCACCAGGATGCCGAGGTAGGGCACGAAGCGCAGCAGGCCGGAGAGCGCGCCCCACAGCGCCGCATGCGGCACCCCGAAGGCCCACAACAGCACGCCGACCATTGTCCCGAAGGTGAGATTCACGGCGAACTGCGTCAGGAAGAAGCGCGACACGCCGCGCGTCGCATCCGACAGGGCGCGCACCGTGCGGCTGATCTCGGCCTGCCCGGCCAGGCGGATCACGCGGTCGCGCAGGGATTCGTGCTCCAGCAGGATGAAGATCAGGAGCACCAGCACCAGGCCTGTTTCGCCGATCGGCCCCCAGGCCAGTGCGAACAGGCGCGACAGGGTGTCGCGGGTGGTCGCGCGCGGCGCGCGGATCTCGACCGGCAACGGTTGATTGGCGCCGGTGGTGAGCGTGCCGCGGCGCACGGTGACGGGCGGCGGCGGCGGCAGCGGAGACTGGGGCGCCACCGCACTCAGTTCGGCTTCCAGGCGCGCGAACGGGCGCTCGGTGATTTCGCGCACGCGCTCGATCTTCGAGCGGATCGCGGCGCGGTATTCCGGCAGGTCGCGCGTCACGGCGACCAACTGAAAAGCGAGGATGGTGCCGACGCCGACCACGCAGGTACCGGCCAGCAGCACCGAGATCAATGTGGCCGGCAGGCGCGGCAGGCCGATGCGGCGCAGGGAGCGGATCAGGGGGGCCAGCACGAGACTCAATATCGTCGCCAGCGCCAGCGGTTCCAGCACGTCGCGGCCGAAGTACAGCAGGCCCAGGACGCAGGTGGCGGTGACGACCGAACTGGCGGTCAGGTTACTGAACAGGCTTGAATCGCGCATCGGGAACGAATAACTCCGGCAGTGCTGCTGCGTTGGCTGGCGCCGGCGTAGGGTGAACACCCCGGCGCCAGCAGTCTAGCATCAATGCCAACCCGGCAGTTCAGGCCACGCTGGTCTGCATCTCGAGTGCCGCGAGCAGGCGCGCCGCCTCGACCGGCTTGACGAAATGGCGGTCGAAGCCGGCCTGGCGCGACGATTCGCGGTCGCTCGACTGGCCGTAGCCGGTGAGCGCGAAATACACGGCACCGCTGAGGGTCGGCTGTGCGTGCAACTGGCGCGCCAGTTCGTGGCCGTCGATCTGCGGCATGCCGATGTCGAGGATGAACACGTCCGGCACAGACGCCAGCGCCGCTGCGAGCACTTCGCGCGGATCGTTGATGGTCTGCACAAGGTGGCCGGCCGCGTTGAGCAGGGCCGACAGGGTGGCGGCGGCATCGACGTTATCGTCGACCAGCATGATGCGCAGGGTGCGCCTGGATGCGACGAATGCCGGCGCAGGCGCGGCGGGGCGCGGCAGCTGGGTGGCGGCCGGCAGTTCCACTGTAAACGTGCTGCCCGTGCCTGGCCCGGCGCTGTGCGCGGCGACCGAGCCGCCATGCATCTGCACGATGTTTTTTACGAGCGCCAGGCCCAGGCCGAGGCCGCCCTGGGCCCGGTCCGGCGTGCGCTGGCCCTGCACGAACAGGTCGAACACATGCGGCAGCAGCGCCGCCTCGATGCCGTTGCCGTTGTCGGTGACGGCGATGCGCACCATGCCCTCCCTGACCTCGAGTGCCAGCGTGATCTGGCCGCCGGGCGGCGTGTACTTGGCGGCGTTCGCCAGCAAATTCGCGGTGACCTGGATCAGGCGCGCGCGGTCGCCCAGCACGCCGGCCGGGGCCGAGCCGAGCTGCAGTGCCAGCGTGTGGCGGCCGGTTTCGACCAGCGGGTGCACCTGTTCGGCCGCGCTGGTGACAACCAGTTTCAGGTCCACCGGCGCTTTTTCCAGTTGCACCATGCCGCGCGTGACGCGCGAGACGTCCAGTAAATCGTTCACCAGCGTCGTCATGTGGCTGACCTGGCGCGAGATCACCTCGCTGTACTGGCGCACCTTGTCGGGGTTGTTCGGCGCCAGGCGCAGTACCTGGGCCGCCGCGCTGATCGGCGCCAACGGGTTGCGCAGCTCGTGCGCCAGCATCGCCAGGAACTCGTCCTTGCGGTGGTTTGCCTCCTGCAGCGCTTCCTCGTTCAGTTTCGCTTCGTGGATGTCGGTATCGGTGCCGAGCCACTTGACGATGTCTCCACCGTCGCTACGCAGCGCCAGCCCGCGCGCCAAGATCCAGCGGTACTCGCCGCTGTGGTGGCGCAGGCGGTAGGTCATTTCGTAGGGCTCGCCGCTGGCGACACTGTGCGTCCAGCGTTCGCGGCCGCGCTGCTGGTCGTCCGGATGCAGCATGTCTTCGGCCCAGGTGCTCCCTTCGGCGGTCCCGGCCGCGCGGCCGACAAACTCATAAAACTGCGCGTTGTGATAATCGATCGTACCGTCGGCTAGCGCCGTCCACACCATCTGCGGCATTGCATTCGTGATCGTGCGAAAACGCAGCTCGCTGCCCTTGAGCTCTTCTTCGAAGCGCTGGCGCTCGGTGATGTCGCGCGTGGTGCCGGCAATGGCCTCGACCTCGCCGTCGGGTCCGAGGATCGGCACGAAAATGTAGTCGTAGACGCGCCGCCCGAAGGTGCCATTGAAAGGCACTTCGCCGCGGATCGGCGCCTTGGTCGCCTTGACCTCCTGGATCTCGCGGTCGTGCATGGCCGCGTGCCAGGGCTCGTAACCCAGTTCCCAGCAGGTCTTGCCGACCGCTTCCTCGAGCGTCTTGCCCCACATTTGCAACAGCACCGCGTTCGCATACGTAAAACGGTGCTCGAGGTCGAACACGTAGACCAGGTCCGGCGTATTCGACAGCACCGTCTCGTACAGGCGGCGCTGGCGTTCGGATTCGTCGGCCATGGAAGCCAGTTCGCGCGCGGCGGCATCGTGGCGCCCCTGGTTTTCCTGTTCGCGCAGGTGGCGCTCGGTGAGCAGGGCCAGCAGGTCCGTAAAATAGGCGATCGCGCCGCCCAGGTCGGCCGTTGGTGCGCGCTGGGTCGCATGGAAGAATGCGAGCGTACCCAGCACCCTGCCGCCCGGCGAATGCAGGGGGAACGACCAGCACGAGCGGATGCCATGGGCCTCGGCCACGGCAAGATAGGGAGCCATCAGCGGTTCGTCGCGCAGGTCCTCGACGATGACGATCCGGCCCGTATGGGCGGCGCGTCCGCACGGGGGCCCTGCCGGGCAAACCGGCAGCTGCACCAGCGCCTCCGTCAGCGCTGCCGGTATCCCGCTCGCAGCCGCCAGGCGCAGGCAGCGTGCCGGCGCGTCCATCAGGTAGACGGAGGCCCAGCTTGCCTCATTGATCAGGCGGCGCGCCTCGTCGAGCAGGCTTTGCAGGATGACGTCGTAGGAGGCGCCACGTACTGCATCCGACAGGACGTGCTTCAGCCCGTCGAAACTCAAGCCTGCTTGCTGGGACTTCATCGTGTGTGCGCCATCAGTATCGAAGAGCCCGATTCTAGCGCAGGGAGCGGCGCACGACCTGCCTTTCGATGTCACGCAGCCTGCTGCAGTGCCTCGATCAATGAGCGGTGCGCCGCCACCCCCGCCATCGCGCCATCGGCCACCGCAAAAACGACATTCCCGGCGGGGCGCGCCATGTCGCCGCAACAGAACACGCCGGGCACGCTGCTCGCCTTCATCGCATCGGTGCGCACGTACGCACCCATTGGCCCATCGTCGACCGCGCAGCCGAGCTGGCCGGCGATCGGGCTGGCCGCATGCATCGTGCTCGCCACGAACAGGCCCGCCATCGGCAGCACGCGTCCGTCCAACAGCACGACGTCGGCCTCGCCCTCGATGCGCGCCACAGCGACGCGCTCGAGCGTGACCCGGCGCGCGGCCAAGGCCGCCAGTTGCTCGGCGTCCGGCGCAAAGGCAGCGTTCAGGAAGAAGGTCACCGTGCCCCAGTCGGGCAGCATCAGGGCGTGGTGCATCGACAGCGGGCCGACGGCCAGCACGCCGATCTGGCCCGCATCGAGCTCGTAGCCATGGCAGTAGGGGCAGTGAAAGACGCTGCGGCCCCAGCGCTCGGCCAGACCTTCGAGCGGCGGCAATTCGTCGGTCACGCCGGTGGCCAGCACCAGCCTGTGGCCCTTGAAGATTGCGCCATCGGCGAGCGTCACCGCAAAGCCCTCGTCCTGCGCCACCGCGCCGGCAGCGCTTCCCTCGGCCCAGGTCACGTTCGGATACTGCAGCAATTGCGCGCGGCCGGTGGCGGCAATGACGGATGCGTCCGTGCCGTCCTGGGTCAGGAAGCCGTGCGAGTGCTGCGCGAAGCGGTTGCGGCGCTGGCCGGCATCGATCACCAGCACCCGGCGCCGCGCACGCGCCAGCTGGGTGGCGGCGGACAAGCCGGCATAGCTGCCGCCGATGACGATGGCGTCAAACATCGGGGTCAAGGCGGTGTGCATGGTGTTCTCCCAGGTGCTGCGCATGTTCCACATAGTGCGCATTGAAGCGTTCGGATAGTGCAAACAGCGAGACGTCGCCCAGGCGCGCGACCAGCAGCGCTTCGGCTTCGTCGAAGGCGCTGGCCAGCGACTGGTTCACGACTTTCTCGACCAGGCAGGTCGGATGGTCGACCCGGTTGCCCATGGCGAAGACGGTGGGCGAGCCGACCGCCTCGTAGATGTCGCGCAGCGACACCTGGTGCAGATCGGCCGTGATGGTCCAGCCGCCGCCATGGCCCTTGCCCGAGCCGACATAGCCGCGTTCGCGCAGGCCGGCCAGCGTGCGCCGCACCAGCACGGCATTCGTCTGCAGGAAGCCGGCCAGTTCCTCCGAGGTAAGGGGGCGCTCGCTGTGGGCCATGTGCAGCAGCAGGTGCAGGATCGAGGAAAGTCGGGAATCGCGTCTCATGTAACTTATGATAGTACAAAAAAGATCGATGTGGACGAAACCTTGTATGTCGTTCTCGCGCGGCCCGGCATTCAATAGTGTGTTTACTTGGGAGGAACGGCCTTACAATCTTGTTACCTTACTATCTAGCGAAGCCCCGACCCATGGCCCAGATCCATCCTGCCGGCTGGCGCGAGATGTCCGTCACCGGAACTGCCGTCCGCGAGATCGAAACGCTGTCCCTGCTCGACCAGAGGCTGCTTGATGCGCCCTACAGCATCTATCACGGCGTCCACTGGACCAATGTCGAGAATGGCTATTCAGTCTACGGCGACGTCGATTTCATCGTCGTCGCGCCGAACGGGCGCATGCTGCTGATCGAGCAGGTCGCGGGCTTTCTCAACGAAACGCAGGACGGCCTGCTGAAGAACTTCCAGGGCAAGCCGCGCAAGATCCGCGCCCACATCCTGCACACGATCGAGGGGCTGACGAGACGCTACAACGGCGAGCTGTCGATCGACTACCTGCTGTACTGCCCCGACTACACGGTGCGCGACCCGCACCTGGCCGGGATCGACCCGAGCCACATCATCGACGCCACCAACAAGGGGCGGCTCGGCAAAATCATCCGTGAAGCGCTGCCGATCACCGATAAAACCGACGACTTCGACAAGGTCACGCGTTTTCTCGGCGACACCCTCAGCCTGCGGCCCGACCCGAGTTCGATGATCGGTTCTGCCACCAAGATGGTGACGCGCCTGTCCGGGGGGCTCGCCACCTGGGCGCGCCGGCTCGAGTTTGCGCCGTTTCGCCTGCGCGTGGTCGGCACCGCCGGCAGCGGCAAGACGCAATTGGCGCTGGCCGAATACACGGCCGCGATCGACGCCGGGCTGCGCCCGCTCTACGTGTGCTTCAACCGGCCGCTGGCCGACCACATCGAGCAACTGGTGCCGCCGGGCGGGCGCGTCTCGACCTTCCACATGCTGTGCGACGCCTACATGCGCGCGCAGGACGTGACCCCGGATTATTCCTCGCCCGAGGTCTGGAACGAGATCGAAACCGCGCTGGCCGAAGTCGACTTACCCGAGACCTGGCAGTACGACGTGCTGATCGTCGACGAAGGCCAGGATTTTTCCACTGCCTGGCGCGACATCGTGCTCGGCATGGTCAAGCCGAACGGGCGCGCGATCTGGCTGGAAGACCCCGACCAGAATTTATATGGCCGCCAGATGGTCACCTTGCCCGGCTGGGTCAAGCTGCATTCCGACACCAACTACCGCAGCCCGCGCCAGATCGTGCAGATGTTGAAATCGATCGGCGCCGCGCGCGACCCGGTGGAAGCGGGCAGCCCGTTCAAAGGCGGCGACATCGAGGAGCTGACTTATCCGGATGGCGATCTTGATGCCATGCTGGCGCAGACCCGGCGCGCGGTGACCTCGTGTCTGGCCGCCGGCTTTGGGCGCACTGACATTGCCCTGTGCTCGTTCCGTGGACGTGAACGATCGGCCATCCTCAATCTAGACAAGCTGAGCGACGCGCACACGTTGAAGTCGTTCACGGGCGACTACGATTTGTTCGGCAATCCCGTGTTTCGCGATGGCGGGCTGCTGGCGGAATCGGTCTACCGTTTTAAAGGTCAGTCGGCGCCGGCGCTGATTTTTACGGAGATCGATTTCGAGGAGATGACGGAAACGGTGCTGCGCAAACTGTTTGTCGGGATGACGCGGGCGAGATTGAAACTGGTGTTGGTGATGAGCGATCGGGCGTCGTTGCAGTTGCTGGATCGGATGTGAGACAGTGCGCTCCGCGAAGGAGCGCACCGGAGATTACTTGCTGAAGTAAGGTTTTAACGCTTCCAGCAACTCAGGTGGGAGTGCATCTTTGTCGATGTGCTGTTTCCTGAGCTCTGTTCTGAGTTTGTCAGCACCGCCGAAAGCTTTTACGAGCCTTTTTGCATAATCGGCTGCCAGTAGCTTGAGGATATGCTCCGTTATTTCATCATCGAATAATCTGGCATCGAATGTGTGACGCACCAGGCCAGCGTCACCGGTTGTAAATTGTGGTTTGCCTGGCAGATTTTTGGAGATATCGTAACCGCCGCTGGCATAGTAAGTTCTGCCCGTCGAATCCTGAGCCTGCCCGTAGATAAACCAACACTTTGCCGATTTTCGTTATCAGCCAAATTTTCGCAGTTCGCGCTTGCCTGGATTGGTAGAGGATCGAACTTGACATGAGCGGCTTCGTAACGCAAACCCAGCACGGGCTCACTCAAGATCCGGGGTGATGGAGGTGCTGCAAGCGCGCTGTAACAGGTAACAGCGAGGACAGCGGCGGCAAGAAATCGGCTAAGGTCGATAGAATGCATGGCTTGGCTTGTGCTTTCGATATTGCGGGCCGGACCAGAAGTCACGCTGGGTGAAGTCAGAGATCAATTGTGTTCCGTCGAATGCGGCAATATGACCGGATTTGCTCCCGGGATGGGGCTGGATCACGAGATGGGCTTGCCGTCCCCGTCTGCCCGCATGAATTCGAACTTCGCCTTCGGGATGGTCTTGCCCATTGCGCAGTGCTGCAGCGGCAGTGGCGTGGACAGATCGGTCATCTTGGAGAGCAGGATGTCGTCGAATTCGGCGCGTTCTGCGGTATGGCCGCCGCCTGTCGATGCGGTGGCGCTGCGAGGTTGTGTCCGTCGTCCTGGGATTCACCCTCGATCCCGTCCAGTTGCAGGTATGCGTCAATCGCCATCGTCACTCCGCGTCAGGTCGTTTAAAAACTGTCAGTCCGCGTGGCACTTCAGGACGCCACGCGGCGGCCAGAAGCGATTGTCGTGTTCGAAGGATTTTGCTCCTTGTGCCGAGTCAAGCACGGGAATGAGAGCGGCCGTTGCCGCAGGAAGCTGGTCGCCATTCCGGAGATCTTGGATGGATCGGCCGTTGCAAATTGCGAGCTAGAAAACTTTCCAAAATTACAGTACATTGGCCCGGCACCGCAAACGCAGCTTTCCTGAACCGCTGTCCCCACTTGCCGCCCAATGAAACTCAATGCCCCGTTCTACCTCTGGCTCGTTCTCGCTTTCCTCATTACCAACCTGCTGCACGAATCCGGCCATTGGCTGATGGGCGCCGCCCTCGGCATGGAGATGCGTTTCGGATTAAACGCTGTCACTTATCTGTCGCCCACCGAGCCCTGGCAACGGGCGCTCGCCGACGGGGCGGGGCCGCTGGTGACGATCGTGCAGGCGATCATTGCCTGGGTCATCGTCAGGCGCGGCGCATCGCTCAAGGCATTCGCCTTCCTGTACGCGGCAGCCTTCATGCGCCTGGTCGCGGGCCTGGTCAGCGTGATGCATCCGAACGACGAGGCGCGCCTGAGCATATATCTTGGCCTGGGCAAGTGGACCTTGCCGGTGCTGGTGGCGGCAGGTCTGATCTTCCTCGCGATGGAAGGCGCCAAACGCCTCGGGCTGACCTGGAAAGACCACGCCTTGTGCTATCTGGTGGCGTCGCTGGCGGTTACGGCGATCGTGGGGCTGGACCGGTTCGTTCTGTAAAACGACGGCCGCGCAGTTCAGATACCGCCCGCATCCTCGTTCGCATTCGCCAAGGGCAGGGCGAGCGGATCGGATGTGGCCACCCGCACACAGTTGCGCCCGCTGTGCTTGGCCTCGTACAGCGCCAGGTCGGCCGCGTGCAGCAGCGCCTGCATGCTGGTGCCGTGTTCCGGATACGAGGCAACGCCGATCGACGCGGTCGCGCCGATTCGCTGGCCCTGGTGCAGCACGTCGCCGCCGGCAATCGCCTGGCGCAGCACATCGGCGCGCTTGATGGCGTTGTCGATGCCGCATTCGGGCAGCAGCACCACCATCTCTTCGCCACCCATGCGGCAGGCCACGTCGCAGGAGCGGATGTTTTCGCGCAGCGTGAGCGCCACCTTGCGCAGGATGGCGTCGCCCGCCTCGTGGCCGAAGCTGTCGTTGATGCGCTTGAAGTGGTCGAGGTCGAGCACCAGCACGCAAAGGGGCGCGCCTTTCCGGCTCGAACGCGCCAGCTCGCGCTTGAGCACCTCGTCCAGGTAGCGCCGGTTATACAGCTGGGTCAGCGGATCGACGATCGACTGCTGGCGAAGCGAGACACGTAGTCTCACATTGCTCAGCGCCAGCCCGAGCTGTTCCGCAAGCTGCGCGATCCAGGCGCGCTGGTCCTCGGCACCGTGCACCAGGCCGGTGCCGGTGACGGTCAGGCAGCCGATCACGTCGCCCTGCGTTACCAGCGGCAGGCACAGGCGGTCCATGTCGGGGTTCTGCACGTGGCGGCAGGCCAGGCCGCCATCGCCGCCGGCAAACGCATGCGGACTGCCGCGCCGCAGCGCCCAGCAGTCGAGCGCCTCGATGATGTCCGGCTCGCCCTCGACGCTGCCCCAGCCCGCTTTTCGCTCGAGAATGTCGCGCGAATTGTTGTACAGGTAAAGGCTGCCCGCCAGGTTCGGCAGCAGGCGCGGCAGGTAGCTGGCGATCACGCCGGCCGATTCGTCGCTCGACTCCGCCAGCTCCAGCGAGTGCATCAGCTCGGCGCTACGGAACAGTAAATCGTTCTGCAGCGAGATGCGTTCGTTCGTCAGCTGGGTCTGGACGGCGGCTTCCTTCGCCTTGTGCTCGGCCGCGTCGCGCTGGCGCAGCACGCGCATGGCGGCGATCAGCATACCGCCGAGGAACAGGATATTCGTCAGCGTCGCCACCAGGCTGACCGTGGCCGCCGAGTTCGAGGTGGCCAGCAGCTGGGCGCCGAGGTCGTTGCGGCGCTGCGCATAGATGGCGAGCTCCTTGCCGATCAGCTCGCGCAACTGATCCATCTGCAGCTTGCCGGCGCCGGCCGCCATGAAGCTTGCCGCCTGCGCCATGCCCTGCGTGCGGCGCAGTTCGATGGTACGCGCCACGGTCTGCATTTTGACGGTGCTGGCGCGCCCGATGGCAGCGGCACGCGCGGCTTCCTCGGGACTGGCGATCTCGCGGCGCAGCGCTTCCTGGGTCGTCGGGATGCCGTTCGCGGCCGAGTGATAGGGATCGAGGAAACGCTCGTCCCCGGTCACGACAAACCCGCGCTGCGCGGTCTCCGCATTGAGCAGCATGTCGAGCAGCGTCAATTGCAGGCGCTCGACATTTGAGGCGCTGCGCAATTCCGACATCACCGTCGTCACCTGTCGGTTGACGATCATCGGCAGCGCTGCGACGGTCGACATGACGAGAATGATCGCACCAGCGGCGACCTTGATCTTGGTTTCGAATTTCATTGGCAACGGGAAAGGCGTCGGACACGCAGGTTACCATAGGTAAAGATGTGCAGATTTCCGCTTTTCCACGCCGCGTTTTCATCCCCATCGGGCCTTGGCGCGCGCAGGGCATGCACATGTTTCAAACTGTGTAAGGGATGGTGTCAGTTCGGCAAGCTCGGCTATGATGGCGCCCGGTCGGCAATATCCACAGCAATGATTGCTTCGGTAGGGTCGGAAGCAATGTTGTTGTCGATATGGGATGTCGATGGAAGCAGGGAAGCACGCACTGCCCGCAGTCGCCGGGGCGCAGGCAACACAATTCGGTCTTATCAATCTGTTGAAAGCGGGTGCCGCGCAGCTGATCGTGCTGCATCACCTCGCCTTGTATGGGCCGATGGCGGACCACGCCCGGCCCCTGATGCCCGAGCTGTTCGACTGGCTTGCGGGTGACGCGCGCATCGCCGTGCAAATCTTCCTCGTTATCGGCGGCTTCCTTGCCGCCAAATCTCTGGCGCCGGATGGCGTTGCGAGGCTGAGCAATCCGCTCGGTACCATATGGCGGCGCTATGCCAAGCTGGCGCCGCCCTTTGTGGTGGCGACCCTGCTTGCGGCCGGTGCCTCTGCCATTGCGTCGATGTGGATGACGCACGACTCGATTTCGGGTGCACCGAGCGTGTCCCAGCTGGCCGCGCATGTGCTGCTGCTGCACAGCGTCCTCGGTTACGAATCCCTGTCGGCCGGCGCCTGGTATGTGGCCATCGATTTTCAACTGTATGCGGGTTCTGTGCTGCTTCTGTGGCTGTGCAGGCGTTTGTCCGATGGGGATGATCGGCCCTGGCGTGCACCAGTTGTGGTGATGGTTGCTCTTGTCTCGTCTCTGTTCTACTTCAACCGCGACGCGGAATGGGATGTGTGGGCGCCGTATTTCTTCGGCAGCTACGGGCTGGGCATGCTGGCATGGTGGGCGGGTGATTCGGCGCGTCGGCCGCGGGCGGTGGTGCTGCTGTTCTTGATGATGGCGGTGCCGGCGTTGGCGGCATTGACGCTCGATTTCAGGAGCCGGATTGCGGTGGCGGTCAGTGTGGCGTGCGTGCTGATGCTGGTGGGGCGCGTGCGCGTTCGGTCAGGCGCTGGATGGTCGGTGGTGAACTGGCTGGGGAAGATTTCGTATTCGGTGTTTTTGGTGCACTTTCCCGCGTGCCTGGTGGTGAATGCGGCATTCACGCGGTTTGTGCCGGCGCAGGCGGAGTGGCAGCTGATTGGGACTGTGCTTGCGTGGGCCGCCAGCCTGACAGCGGGTGCGGCGTTCTTCGGCTGGGTGGAAGCGCCGCTGGGGGGGCTGGTGGGGGTGCGCGGTAGGGGGCAGCCGGTTCGGTCGTTCGATGGCCTGGCGCGCAAGGATGTTGTGACGCGCTGAGTTTCGCACTAGCGGCTAGGTTAGATTCGCATCGATCGATTCATAGGTCCCGGCATCGATGGGCTCGGGAACTTCGAGCCGCAGTCGCTCAATTTTTTCGTACAACCGAAGTTTGAATTCGTCGCTGTCATTCGAGTAATGGCAGCGACGGTGGCAATTCGGGCATAAGGCCACCGCATTTGTCGGGGTATCGGAACCGTGGCTCGCGAGAGGCATCACGTGGTGCACTTCCAAATATGGCAAGCCGTCGTTGCCGATAAAGGGAGCCGGTCTATCGCATCCTTCGCAAACTCCTTTTGCGGCTTCGAGAACCCATGCCTTGACGGCTGGATCGCGCAGGTAACTGGACATTGTCTTGATTGCCAACTGGGGATGCTTTGAGCCCGGCGGCATCTTCAAGTATGTCTGCTTGCGGAGCGAAGAAACCTTCGCCGACAGCGCATCCGTATCGGCCGTCGGCACATATGGCATCAAAAATTCGATGTCGTTCTGCCGTAACAGCCCGACCATTTTCTCCTTCACGGCACTGCCGATATTCCGAGCAGGGAGGTAGCCGACAATGTAGGGCATCTTGAGTTCATACAGAGCCGCCGAAATGTTCTGCATCCGGAACTCGACCGATGCCTTCGTCCGACATGTAAGTGGACCGTCGCGCAGTTGGCGATTGATCTCGGCCTTGTTGTAATACTCGCCCTTTAGTTCGAAACGCAACATTCCGAGGTAGGCTTGCACTGCACTCATCAATTCCTCGTTGCTCCATGCGTTGGAGCTTGCCGCGGGAAGTTCTTGAAATGTGGACATGTCGTAGACGAGTGCGTAAATGCACTTGAGTCTACTTTTTGTTCAATATCTTTTCAATAATTTGACGAAGTGGCGCCCAGAATATCTTTCGACCTAGCAACGTTCATTTGGTAGCATCCTGCAATGAACGCTACCCCTACCTACGACCCCACCCCTCCGCGCATCCGCCGCCGTCAAACCCTGGCCCTCGTGCTCTTGGTCCTCACCGGCGTCATCAACTACCTCGACCGCGCCACCCTCGCCGTCGCCAACGAGTTCATCCGCGCAGACCTCGGCCTCTCGCTTGGCCAGATGGGCCTGCTGCTGTCGGCTTTTTCCTGGAGCTATGCGCTGTGCCAGCTGCCGGTCGGCGCGCTGGTCGACAAGATCGGGCCGCGCTGGCTGCTCGGCATGGGGCTGGTGGTGTGGTCGCTGGCGCAGGCGGCTGGCGGACTCGTCTCGACCTTCGGCTGGTTCGTGATCGCGCGCATCGTGCTCGGGATCGGTGAGGCGCCGCAGTTCCCGGCAGCCGCGCGCGTCGTGAGCAACTGGTTTCCGCTGCGTGCGCGCGGTACGCCGACCGGTGTCTACAATTCGGCCTCGCCCTTGGGCGTCGCACTTGCGCCTTTGCTGCTGTCGCCCTTGATCGCCGCAACCAGCTGGCATTGGGCTTTCTTCGTGACCGGCGCGATGGGCCTGGTGGCGGCGGTGATCTGGGTCGCCTTGTATCGCGATCCGGTTCGCAGTCAGATGTCCGCGGCCGAGATCGCCTACCTTGATGCGGGACAGACAGCCGAGGCGGCGCCGAAGCCGAGTTTCGCATCCTGGCGCGCGCTGTTCCGGCACCGCGCCACCTGGGGCATGCTGTTCGGTTTTTCCGGATCGGTGTATTTGAACTGGGTCTATCTGACCTGGCTGCCGGGCTACCTGCGCACCGAGCGCCAGATGGATGTGGCCTACGCCGGGATGGCGGCCTCGATTCCCTTCGCCTGCGGCTTTGCCGGCGCCCTGATCGCAGGCTGGGCGTCGGACCGCGTCGCCCGAAATTCCGTGTCGCCGCTGACCGGCCGGCGCACCGCGGTAGTGGTTGCCATGCTGGGCATGGTGGCGTTCACGATTCCGGCGGCGCTGGTCGAGAGTAATACCGTCGCCATTGCCTGCATCTCGATGGTGATCTTCCTCGCCAATGCCGCGTCGGCGTGCTCCTGGTCGCTCGTCACCGTGGTGGCGCCGCGCAGCCGGATTGGGTCGCTGGGCGCGATCCAGAACTTCGGCGGCTTTATCGGCGGCGCGCTCGCGCCAATTCTTACCGGTTATATCGCGCAGACCTGGTCTTTCGTGCCGGCCTTGCTCACTGGCGCCGGCATCGCCTTCCTCGGTGCGATGTCGTATCAGTTCCTGGTCGTGCGGTCGATTCCTGAACAGGACAAGTAAAAAAAAGCCAACCTTCAAAGGTTGGCTTTGTTAATCAACGTCCAGGGATCAGACGTCGATGTTCCCGGCGCGCAGCGCATTCGCCTCAATAAAGTTTCTGCGCGGTTCCACGTCATCGCCCATCAGCGTAGTAAAAATCTGGTCCGCCGCAATCGCGTCCTCGATCTGCACGCGCAGCAAACGGCGCACTTTCGGATCCATCGTGGTTTCCCACAGCTGCTCCGGATTCATCTCGCCCAGACCTTTATAGCGCTGCTTCGATACGCCGCGCTCGGCTTCTTCGCGCAGCCAGATCATCGCTTCGTGGAATTCGCGCACGGCGAATTCCTTCATCTTCTCGCCTTCGCCGCGGCGCATGATGGCGCCTTCGCCCATCAGGCCCTGGAAGGTGGCTGCGGCGTTGGCCAGTACGGCGTAGTCGTTGCTGAGCACGAAGTCGGCGTCGATCGACGTGACGTACACGTTACCGTGGCGCATGCGCTCGATGCGCAGGGCGTGCTTTTCGCTGATCTCGTCGGAGCGCACGACAACGCGCACGGCCGGATCGTTGATCGCCGCTTCCATCGCCTTGGCGGACACCTCGGCGTTCTCCAGCGTCATCATGTCGAGCGTCACGCCGCTCATGATGGCGGTCAGCGCGGCGCGGTCGATCATGCGGGTCAGGCGCATCATGATGGCGTTGGCCAGGTTGTACTGGCGCACCAGTTCGCCCAGCGCTTCGCCGGTGATCGGGTCGACGCCTTCGCGCGGGATCAGGGAGGCGCCGTTCAGCGCCACCATCATCATGTAGCTCGCCTCTTCGACGTCGTCCTTCAGGTAGCGTTCGTCACGGCCCGCTTTTACTTTGTACAGCGGCGGCTGGGCGATATAGATGTGGCCGCGCTCGACCAGCTGCGGCATCTGGCGGTAGAACAGCGTCAGCAGCAAGGTGCGGATGTGGGCGCCGTCGACGTCGGCGTCGGTCATGATGATGATGCGGTGGTAGCGCAGTTTATCCACGTTGAATTCGTCCGGGCCGATCGAGGTGCCGAGGGTTGCGATCAGGGTCGTGATCTGCTCCGACGACAGCATCTTTTCGAAGCGCGCCTTTTCCACGTTCAGCACCTTGCCGCGCAGCGGCAGGATCGCCTGGAATTTACGATCGCGCCCCTGCTTGGCGGAACCGCCTGCCGAGTCACCCTCGACGATATACAGTTCGGCCAGCGCCGGGTCGCGTTCCTGGCAATCCGCCAGTTTCGAGGACAAACCCAGGCCGTCCATGATGCCCTTGCGGCGGGTCAGGTCGCGCGCTTTTCTAGCCGCTTCACGGGCACGGGCGGCTTCCACGATCTTGCCGCAGATGATTTTCGCGTCGTTCGGCTTTTCGTTCAGGAAGTCTGTGAGCGTCTTGGCGACGATTTCCTCGACCGGGCCGCGCACTTCCGACGACACCAGTTTATCTTTGGTCTGCGACGAGAATTTCGGCTCCGGCACTTTGACCGACAGCACGCAGGTCAGGCCTTCGCGCATGTCGTCGCCCGAGATTTCGACCTTTGCCTTTTTGGCGAAGTCGTGCTCGTCGATGTATTTGTTGATCACGCGCGTCATCGCCGCACGCAGGCCGGTCAGGTGGGTACCACCGTCGCGCTGCGGGATGTTGTTCGTGAAGCACAAGACTTGCTCGTTGTAGGCGTCGTTCCACTGCATCGACACGTCCACCGAGATATTCGTGTTCTGGTCCGACTGGCGCTCGCCGGTGGCCTGGAACACGGTCGGGTGCAGCACCGTTTTTGCCTTGTTGATGTATTCGACGAAGCCGCGCGTGCCGCCTTCGAAAGCGAAGATCTCTTCCTTGCCGTTGCGCTGGTCGGACAGGCGGATGTTCACGCCGTTATTCAGGAACGACAGTTCGCGAATCCTTTTTGAGAGGATTTCATAGTGAAATTCGACGTGATTGAAAATCGTCTCGTCGGCCCAGAAGTGCACTTCGGTGCCGCGCTTGTCGGTGTCGCCGATGACCTTGATCGGCGAGACTTCGACGCCGTCGATGACTTCGAGTTCGCGGTTTTGCGGCACGCCGCGGACGAATTCCATGTAATGGACTTTGCCGTCGCGGCGGATGGTCAGTTTCAGCAGTTTCGACAGCGCGTTCACGCACGAGACGCCGACGCCGTGCAGGCCGCCGGAGACTTTATAGGCGTTCTGGTCGAACTTGCCGCCGGCGTGGAGTTCGGTCATGACGATTTCGGCGGCCGAGCGTTTTGGTTCGTGCTTGTCGTCGAATTTCAGGCCGGTCGGCACGCCGCGGCCGTTGTCGGCGATCGAAATCGAATTGTCCGAATGGATCGTGACATGGATTTCGGTGCAGTAGCCGGCCAGCGATTCGTCGATCGAGTTGTCCAGCACCTCAAAAACGAGGTGGTGCAGGCCGGTGCCGTCCGACGTATCGCCAATGTACATGCCCGGCCGCTTGCGGACCGCTTCCAGGCCTTCCAGAATTTGAATCGAGGCGGCGCCGTAATCGTCCGACTTCTTCGGCGACTGGGGCATTTGATTGGTGTTATCGGACATGGACTGCTTTCTCAAAAAACTGTGTATTCAGACTGCTGATACTGACCGCGCCTTGCTTAAATGCGCATCGGCATGACGACATACTTGAAATCGCCATTCTCTGGAATCGAAATCAGGGCCGACGAGTTCGAGTCGCCCAGGGCGATGTTCACCTGGTCGCACTTCAGGTTGTTCAGCACGTCGAGCAGGTAAGTGACGTTGAAGCCGATGTCGATCTGGTCGCCGCCGTAGTCGATTTCCAGGTCCTCGACCGCTTCTTCCTGGTCGGCATTCGTCGAACTGATCTTCAGGCTGCCCGGGGTGATGACGCAGCGGACGCCCTTGAACTTGTCACTGGTCATGATCGCGGCGCGCTGCAGCGAACGCAGCAGCTCGTCGCGGCTGATCGTGAAGTCGTTCTTGTAACCTTTCGGGATCACGCGCGTGTAGTCAGGGAACTTGCCCTCGACCAGCTTCGACACCAGCTCGATGTCGGCGAAGGTCAGTTTTACCTGCGACGCGGCGATGTCGAGCTGGACGGTTTCGTCGCTTTCTTCCAGCAGGCGCTGCAGTTCGATGATCGTCTTGCGCGGGATGATGACTTCCTGGCGCACGAATTCCTGCTCGGCTTCGACCTGGCAAAACGCGAGGCGGTGGCCGTCGGTGGCGACTGCAATCACCTTGTTACCGTCCAGAACCAGCAGCAGACCGTTCAGGTAGTAGCGGATGTCTTGCTGGGCCATCGAGAAGTGCACCATGTTGAACAGGTGCTTCAGCGTCTTTTGCGGCAGCGTGACGGTGGCGTTGTAGGTATCCGCGATCGACACGGTCGGGAATTCCTCGGCGGCCAGCGTCTGCAGCGCGAAGCGCGATTTACCGCTCTGCACGGCCAGGCGCTTGTTTGCCAGCGTCATCGTGACGTCGCCCGATTCCGGCAGCGCGCGCAGGATGTCGAGCAATTTACGCGCGGCGACCGTGGTGCCGGTGATGTCGTCGCCGGAACCGATGTTCGCATGCGTCGTGATTTGTACTTCGGTATCGGTCGACAGGAAAGAGACGTTTGCGCCGTCCTTGCGGATGAGGATATTGGCCAGAATCGGCATGGTGTGCCGACGCTCGACAATACCGCTCACGATTTGCAGTGGCCGGAGAAGCGTGTCTCGGGTGGTTTTGACCAATTGCATGATTGTCCTCAGAAGGGTTGTTTACTAAGATGTTGCTACTGCACTATTTTGCCGTGTGGCGGGGGTAATTGCTACCCCCGGCTGCGTTCGTCCGGATCAGCCCTTCAGGGTCTGTTCCAGCACGTGCAATTCATGATTGCACTCGGGGTTTTTCTGGCGATCTCCCGCGATCTTGCGTACCGCATGCAGCACCGTGGTGTGGTCGCGGCCGCCGAACAACTCTCCGATTTCCGGCAAGCTTTTCTGCGTCAGTTCCTTGGCCAGGTACATGGCGATCTGGCGCGGGCGGGCGATGTTCGCCGGGCGCCGCTTCGAATACATGTCGGCGACCTTGATATTAAAAAAGTCGGCGACTGTCTTCTGGATGTTTTCAACCGAGATCTGGCGGTTCTGCACCGACAGCAAGTCTTTCAGGGCTTCCTTGACGACGTCGATCGTGATGTCCTTGCCGTGGAAGCGCGAATAGGCCAGGATCTTGCGCAGCGCGCCCTCCAACTCGCGCACGTTCGAGCGCAGGTGTTTGGCCACGAAGAAGGCGACGTCGTCCGACAGGGTTACGTCCTCGGATTGCGCTTTCTTCAGCAAAATCGCGACGCGCATTTCCAGTTCCGGCGGCTCGATCGCAACCGTCAGGCCGGAGTCGAAGCGCGAGATCAGGCGGTCATCCATGCCAGTGATCTCTTTCGGATAAGTATCACTGGTAATGATAATCTGCTTTTTTGCCGCGATCAGCGCCTCGAACGCATAGAAGAACTCTTCCTGCGTGCGGCTTTTACCGCCGAAAAATTGAATATCGTCGATCAGCAGCATGTCGAGCGAATGGTAGTAATGCTTGAAGTCGTCGAAGCCCTTGCGTTGATAGGCGGTGACGACGTCGCGCACGTACTGCTCGGCGTGAATGTAGCGGATGCGCGCGTTCGGATTGTCGACCATCACCTGGTTGCCGATCGCATGGATCAAGTGGGTCTTACCGAGGCCGACGCCGCCGTAGAAGAACAGCGGGTTGTACGACACGCCCGGGTTGTTCGCCACCTGGATCGCGGCGGCGCGCGCCAGCTGGTTGGCTTTACCGGTGACGAAACTGTCGAAGGTCAGGTCCGGGTTGATGCGGCTCTGCTCGCGCTTCGGCGAGTTGGCGATGTTCAGGTTCTGCTGCGGTTCCGGCGGCGACGCGCGCAGTTCGCCCGGCATGGCCTGATTGGTCGGGGCAGGGCGCACCGCGTCCGGTTTTTTCATGTTCAGGCGCGGGTCGAGCACGAACTGCACCTCGACCGGGGCTTCCCAGTACTGGCAGGCCAGCGCCGTGATGCGGTTGGCGAACTGCGACTTCACCCAGTCGAGCTTGAATCGGTTGGGCGCTGCAATGCGCAGCTTGCCATCTTCGTAATCGAGGACGACGAGCGATTTGATCCATGCGCTGTATTGTTGCGGCGTCAGCTCGAGCTCCAGTTGTGCGGAGGCGGACTGCCAAAAATTTTCCATGTGTGCGGCTTCGATAATGCGTAACACGCTATTTTACCCGTTTGCGCGCAAGTTATCCACAGGTTGGCCCAAGGTTTTCGGGTGGCGCTGGGGATAAAGACGAAGTTATCCTCGGCGGGAAACAACAGCCGCCTTGACAGCCGGGTCGGAAATCGAGTCTAATTCAGGGTTCCCCGTCCGCATGCCTGTCAGCCAACAGTTTTATGGTTGAGAAATGCACGGACGATGCTGTGGCGTGACGCTGGCTTAACATCTGCGAACTGTCATTGGCGCCGATTCCTGACAAAAAGACGTCAGACCCGATTTTGCATCCTATTTTGCTTTAAGCGAGACCACCATGAAACGTACTTACCAACCTTCCGTCGTTCGTCGCAAGCGCACGCACGGCTTCCGCGCACGTATGGCTACCCGTGGTGGCCGCCAAGTCCTGAACGCACGCCGCGCCAAGGGCCGCAAGCGTCTGGCTGTCTAAGCCAGTTCGCCTGCTCCACTGCGGTCGGCCATGACAGGCGAAGGTTCGCACGACTTCGCGCGCGCTCGGCGCATTTTAAAAACGGATGAGTTTTCATCCGTTTTTCGTTTGCGGCCAACGCAAAAATCCGCGCATTTCGTGTTGTACACACGTCCCAGCCCGCTGCCCCATGCGCGGTTGGGCATCGTCGCGGCCAAGCGTTTCGCGCCGCGTGCAGTCACCCGCAATACCATCAAGCGCATCACGCGCGAACTGTTCCGCACGAACGAGATCCAGTCGGTCGACTGCATCGTCCGCCTGGCGCGTCCCGTGAATACCAAGGCCGGCCCGGCGACGACTGCCGCATTGAAGCGCCTGCTGCGCGCCGAACTGTCGCGCCTGCTTGCAAGTCAGCGTCCGCGCCGCCCTGCTGCGGCACCGCCAACGCCATGAAAACCCTGCTCATCTGGATCGTGCGTGCCTACCGGCTCGTGCTGTCGCCGATGCTCGGGCAAAATTGCCGCTTTTATCCGTCCTGTTCCAGCTACGCCATCGAGGCGCTCCAGACCCATGGTGCGCTGCGCGGCAGTTGGCTGGCCGCGCGCCGACTCGGCCGCTGCCATCCCTGGAACGAGGGCGGCGTCGATCCGGTGCCACCGGCTCGGCACAAGCATTCACCCTCAGCCGCTTGCGGTTGCAACCACTCCTGATCAATACCTCAATGGAAATCAACAAACGTACCATTCTGTGGATTGTCTTCGCCGTCTCGCTTGTCATCCTGTGGAACAACTGGATGGTGACGAACGGTAGGCAATCGATGTTCTCGCCGACACCGCCAGCGAAAGTTGCCCAAGCACCAGCAAATACCACCAGCACTACCGGTGTTCCTGCCGCCGGCGCCCTGCCGGGTGCACTGCCAGGCGCTGCGGCACCGGGTACGGTGCCGGGCCAGCCAGCCGCGCCCGTGCGTGCCGAACGCATCACCGTCACGACCGACGTCGTAAAAGCCGAGATCGATACCGCCGGTGGCGTGATCCGCCGTCTCGAACTGCTGAAATACCCGGACCACTTCGATAAAAAGAAGAACCAGGTGCTGTTCGACATCTCCGGCAACAATACCTATCTGGGCCAGACCGGCCTGATCGGTTCGACCGCCGCCGGCGTCCTGCCGAACCACAACACGCCATTCGTGGCGCGTCCCGGCCTGCGCACTCTAGATGGCGGCAACACCGTGCAAGTCGTGCTCGATGCCGAGCAGGGTGGCGTTAAATTGACCAAGACGCTGACTTTCAAACGCAACGATTACGTCATCGACGTGCGCCACGACGTCACGAACCTGACTGCGGCGCCGGTCCAGCCCTCGCTTTACCTGCAGCTGCAGCACGACGGCAATGCGCCGCCGGGCGACTCGTGGTTCACGCCGAGCTTCACTGGTCCGACCCTGTGGACCCCGGGCGAGAAGTACCAGAAGCTGACCTTCGAGAACATCGAAAAAGGCAAGGCCGAGCACGCCACCAAGGCGAACGGCGGCTGGGTCGCGATTTCGCAGCACTTCTTCGTCTCGGCCTTCATTCCGGCTGAAAACGCAGCGCGCGAGATCTTCACGAAGAAGCTGGCGACCAACCTGTACGCGATCGGTACCGTCCAGCCGCTGGGCCTCGTGGCGCCGGGCGCGACCGTCTCGAACTCCGCGCGCCTGTATTCGGGTCCGCAGGACGAGAAGCGTCTGGAAACCATCACCCCGGGCCTGGAACTGGTCAAGGACTACGGCATGTTCGCGATCATCGCCAAACCGCTGTTCTGGATCATCGACCAGATCCATCAGCTGCTCGGCAACTGGGGCTGGACCATCATCGCCTTCACCATCCTGATCAAGCTGGCTTTCTTCCCACTGTCGGCCGCCGGTTACCGCAGCATGGCGAAGATGCGTGTGGTGACGCCGAAGATGCAGGCGATCCGCGAGCGCTACAAAGCCGACCCGGTCAAGATGCAGCAGGCCACGATGGAGTTGTACAAGTCCGAGAAGATCAACCCGCTGGGCGGCTGCCTGCCGATCCTGGTGCAGATGCCGGTGTTCCTGGCGCTGTACTACGTGCTGCAGGCCTCGGTCGAGATGCGCGGCGCGCCGTGGATTGGCTGGATCCAGGATCTGACCCAGCCCGACCCATGGTTCATCCTGCCGGTCCTGTACGCAGCCTCGATGTACATCACGGCGAAACTGAACCCGCAGCCGGCCGATCCGATGCAGGCGAAGATGATGCTGTTCATGCCGCTGGCGTTCTCGGTCATGTTCATCTTCTTCCCGTCGGGCCTGGTCCTGTACTGGGTCGTGAACAACCTGGTGTCGATCGCGCAGCAGTATGTGATCACGAAGCGGTACGAAGTTAAAAAGTAAGCGTTTTGGCTGAACGAGAAGCCCGTGGACTCCACGGGCTTTTTTTATGCACGGCAGGTTCCTGCTGTAAATCATCTACAATTCGCGCATGAAGCTAGATACCTCACCCATCGCGGCAATTGCCACCGCACCTGGACGCGGCGGCATCGGCGTGGTCCGCGCCTCCGGCAAGTCGCTCGCTCCCCTGATCCAGTCGCTGTTCCCCGACGTCACACTGGCGCCGCGCCACGCGACCTATATTCCGTTTGCATCGAACGACGGCAGCGTCATCGACCAGGGCCTCGCGCTGTACTTCAAGGCGCCGCATTCCTATACCGGCGAAGACGTGCTCGAACTGCAGGGCCACGGTGGCCCGGTCGTGCTGCAGATGCTGCTGGCGCGGGTACTGGAAGCGGGGCGCGAACACGGCCTGCGCCTGGCCGAGCCCGGCGAATTCACGCGCCGCGCCTACCTCAATGACAAGCTCGACCTGGCCCAGGCCGAAGCCGTGGCCGACCTGATCGACGCCTCGACCGAAGCGGCGGCGAAGTCGGCATCGCAGTCCTTGTCTGGCGCATTCTCCCAAGTCGTGCACCGGCTGGTCGAGCAGACGATCAATCTGCGCATGCTGGTCGAGGCGACCCTCGATTTTCCGGAAGAAGAAATCGATTTCCTTGAAAAGTCGAATGCGCGCGGGCAGCTGGCCGGCATCATCGACTCGCTCGAACACGTGTTTCGCCAGGCCGCGCAAGGCGCGCTCTTGCGCGAAGGCCTGAATGTCGTGCTGGTCGGGCAGCCGAACGTCGGCAAGTCCTCGTTATTGAATGCGCTGGCGGGAGCGGAAGTGGCGATCGTCACGCCGATCGCCGGCACCACGCGCGATAAAGTCAGCGAGACGATCCAGATCGAGGGTATCCCGCTCAATATCATCGACACCGCCGGTATTCGCGCGATCGACGAAGGCATCGATGTCGTCGAGCGCATCGGCATCGAGCGCACCTGGGGCGAGGTCGGCAAGGCCGACGTGATCCTGCACCTGCTCGACGCCAATCTCGGCCCGAGCGCGGCCGACGAGACCATCGTCGCCGCTTTTCCCATCGGGGTGCCGGTGGTGCGCATCTGGAACAAGATCGATTTGTCGGGACACCGCCCGGTCGTCGAAGGGGCGGCGGACGCGACCCACATCTACCTGTCGGCCAACGAAATGCTCGGCATCGATTTGCTGCGTGCGGAGTTGCTCCGCATCGCCGGCTGGCAGCAGACCGGCGAATCGCTGTACCTGGCGCGCGAACGTCACCTGATTGCGCTGCGCGCGGCGCGCCAGCACCTCGATGTCGCGGCCCAGCATGCGGCGCAGGACGACCAGTCGCTCGACCTGTTCGCCGAAGAGCTGAGGTTGGCACAGGATCAGCTGTCGAGCATTACGGGTGCGTTCACGCCGGATGATTTGCTGGGGGTGATTTTTAGCCGGTTTTGTATTGGGAAATAGGCGTCTTCGCGGTCCATGCTACCCTTGAGTCCGAACCCAAGGAGCGAGCATGGCCGACCAGACAACCTTCCGCGCGCGGCGCGTTTTCATCATTGCATCAAGCCTGGTTGCGGCCGCAGCCTTGAGCTCCTGCGCCAGCATCCTCGGCCCGCGCGAAGTCGACCTGCCCCTGTCGAAGCTGCAGGCTGGCCTCGACCGCCGCTTCCCGGTCGATAACCGCCTGCTCGAACTGTTCGACGTGCGCCTGTCGCGTCCGCAACTGGCAGTGCTGCCGGGCGACCGCGTCGCGCTGACCGTGGACGCCAATGTTGCCCAATCCTTCCTGCGCAATCCGCTCTCCGGCAGCCTGGCCTTCTCGGGGCGCCTGTATGTCGATCCGGCCAGGACCGGCATCTACCTGGCCGAGCCGCGCCTGGAGCGCTTCACCATCAGTGGGCTGGACCAGTCGGTGAGCCGCCAGCTGTCGCGCGCGGCGAACGGCCTGCTCGACAAGGCGATCCTTGATATTCCGGTCTACAGCTTCCGCATGGATGAGCTGCGCTATGCAGGCGTGCAGTACGTTCCGACCCGGATCGCCACCACCGCGACGGGCCTGCGCGTCTCGCTCGAGCCGGCGCCGCAACGCTGAACAGGCCCTTGCATCCTGTTACAAAAAGTCCCCCACATCGTCCCCGCACAATTGGAATGCCGCCGGAATGCGGTACTGCGACTGCTATGATTTCCGCAGATGACGTCGCCTTTCACGGCTGCCGGACGTCTTTCTGACGATCTGTTGCAGGCTTGCCGCAATGGCTCGGAGGCGCTCATGGCGACGTTGCGGCAGCGCCGGCTTGGGCGCACACTGGATCGCCAGAACGGCTGTGGCAGCGATGCTGCATCGGAACACGCCATTGCGATTGCTCATGCCCGGTATGTTCCACTACAGTAATCTTGCTTGACGACTTGACGTGCTGCCGGTAGGGGGAGACCTTGGAAACGATACAAGACAGTGTGATGAACGACGGCGCGCCATCGGACGCGCTGCCCCCTGCCGCAGCGCAGACGAGGCCATCGCGCGTCAGCCTGCCGCCGAAGGGTTCATGCTGGTACTGCGATAAGCCAGTCGACAGTGTGCGCCGTTTCTGCGGCAAGGATTGCACCGACGCCTTTGACGAAGAAGCCGAATATACGCGCTGACAGCGCAGTGTCGATTAGTTAGCTGTGGCCCTGTCCGGGCCGGTCCAGCAATTTCAAAGCGCGTTCGTCGTCGACATCCGCCACCGCCGCGTTCAAAGCGGCATATTCCCGTTCTCCAAGAAGCTCGCTCAGTTCGCTGCGCGCCGCGGCAACCAGCTCGACCGCCGCGCCGTCGCCGCTGTCGAGCATGGCGCGCAGGTTCGGCAGCGCCTGACCCCGTGCCGGTGCCACCGCCTGCGACGGCCTTGCCTGCGCCATCAGGTCCATCCCATCGAGTGTGCGCAGCAGATCGGCCAATGCGGCCTCGAGGCGCAGCAGGGGCGTCCCGGTGTCAAGCTTGCCGTCCCTCAGGGCATCGTCCAGCGCCAGCGCCGCCCCATGCAAGGCGGGCGCTTCGATCATGCCTGCCGCGCCCTTGAGCGTATGGGCCAGGCGCTGCGCCAGAGGTGTGTCATGGGAATCGAGCGCGCTGCGGATCGCCTTGGCGGCGTCGCGGTAGTCGCTGCGAAAACGTGCGAGAACGCGCAGGTAGAGGCCGCGGTTGCCCATCAGGCGGTCGATGCCGGCCTCCCTATCGAGGACCGGCGACGGCGGGTTCAAGCCAGGGTCGTTTCCGGTCATCCGCTCAGCGCGTCGTGAACGACCAGGCGCGCGTGACCGGCGTGGTACTGACGACGACGCCGGCAGCGTTGATGACGTTGGTGGAGCCCGTGAAGCTGACGTCGTACACCGTGTTCGCCGCCAGCGGCGCCAGCGGCACGATGGCGGCCGAGGAGCTCCCGGTGTGGATGTCGTTCGCATTGCTCAACAGCCGTACGGCCAGCTCGGCGCCGCCGCGCGGACGTACCGTAAAACTCGTGACGCGAATGGTCAAGTCGATGTTCGCGTGCACGCTGATCGGATAGCCGACTTCGTTGAGGTCAGGCACTGGATCAGGTTGTTCGGTATTACTGAAGAAATTGCGCGGCACGGTCGTCTGGTCACTGAAGGGCCAGACCGCCACCTGGCCGCCGGGCAGGCCGGCACCGTAGCCGTTGTTGGCAGTGAAATTGGTGGTGAAATAGTTATAACCGGCGCCCGTCGTGGCCGCGCCGGTGCCGATTTCCTTGAATATCGGTTCGAAGATGACGAAGCGGTGGTAGACCGCCGTGATCAGTTCTTCGGCCATGTACTGGCCCGAGTTATTGCCGGCGGCGGAAATGACTTCGCCAAATGCGCGCGATGCATTCGTGTTGAACCGGTAACCCGCCGCTTCCAGGCGCGCCTTGACGTCGATGCCGGTAAAGCCCTGGCGGCCCGCGATCTGGTCGTGCGTGATGGTGTTGTTGATGCGCTGGTAATCGGAGTGCCCCTGGGCGGCGATATCGATGGTGGTGCTCTGCACGAGCGTCGACATCCCAACCTGGCCGCGCCGGAAATTGAGCCATTCGCGGCCGTCGACCGCGATATTGCCGGTGGCGGCCGGCGCCCCGGGCGTGGCCGGCGACTCCGGAGCCGAGGGCGGCAGCGGCAGCGGAGCCGGATTGGCGGGCGCGGGCGGCGTGGTGCCGACCGGGACTGGATCGGCGACGCTGGCGCTACCTCCGCCGCCTCCGCCTCCGCCGCAGCCTGCCAGAACCAGTGCGGTGACGCATCCCGCTACGATCGTCCTCACGCGAAACAAGTCGCTCATCCGTTTACTCCCGATCCATATCAACACCAATCGCACATTCTAGGGCAAATCGAATATGTACGATGGCGGGGTCCGTGCGCGACCGGGCGCGCCCGCACTGTAGAATAGGCTCACCATCTTCTTGCCCGGACCCGAATTGAACCAATCCCGCCAAGCACGTCTCGCACGTGCCAAATTCGCCCTGCCGAGTTTCGTCACCCTGCTGTCGATCGCCTGTGGCTTTGGCAGCATCGTCATCTCGGTCGACAATGCCCAGGTTGGCGCTCCGGGAGACTTCCGCCTTGCTGCCATCCTGCTGGTGCTGGCCGGCGTCTTCGATGCCCTCGACGGTTTCGTTGCCCGCGCCACGAACACCCAGTCTGACTTCGGCCTACAGCTCGATTCGATTGCCGACGTCATGAATTTTGGCTGCGCCCCCGGTTTGCTGCTGTATTGCTACGGTTTCACCCAGATGAGCGCTGCGCATCCAACGATCGTGCGCATGGGCGGTTTGGCCTGCTTTATCTTTGTCGCCTGCGGCGCCCTGCGCCTGGCCCGCTTCAATATCTCGGCAGGGCGCACCGATCCGCGCTATTTCGTCGGCATGCCGATTACGGCCGGTGCTGCCTGCGTCGCGGCGGTCGTGGTGGCCTGGCCTGATCCTGTGCTGAACATCACCCAGGCCTTCGCCGTGATGGCGCTGATGGTGGCCGTCGGCACGCTGATGGTCTCGACCGTACGCTTTCCCAGCAGCAAGCAACGCCTGAGCAAGGGGATATTAGTCGTGATTGCGGCGGCCATTCTGCTGCTCGTCATATTGCGGGAGCGTTTTTTCGTGTTGTTCTTCCTGCTCTACATTTGCGCCACGCTGCTGCTGAACATTGCATGGCGCTCCGGCTGGCGCGGCGTGGCGCCGCCGGTGATCTACGCGGACGAGGAAGAGGTTTAATTTAGAGCGTCTAACAACACCCCCATGGCGGCCTTGCAGCGCCTTGCCCTGAGGGTGTTGTTAGACGCTCTTAGGCGAACTTGTCGAGCAGGGCCGCCAGCCGCGCGGCCACGGCACGTGCGCCGTCGAGGTCTTCGGCGCCTTCGCTGTGGGTTACGACGGTTGCCGTGAGCAATTGAACGAACGAGCGGTCGAGCGCCTTGCGCGCCGCCGCCATTTGCTGGGCCACCGCTTCACAGTCTGCCGGCTCGGCCGCCAGCGCGATCAGTTTCTGCACCCCGCGCAGCTGGCCCTCGATGCGGGCCAGGCGGTTCAACAAATCCTTCTTTTGCTGCGCCGTCAGCGCAGTTCCCTCGACGACTTTGAGTTGCTCGGCCATGCGATTCCTCAGGCGACTTCGTGGCCGCGCGCCGCGCGCAGGATCGCGAACCAGTCGCTGCGCTCGAGCGTGAAGGTGGTGGCGGCAACGGCTGCGGCCACCGAGGCGATCTTGCCGCTGCCGGTGAGCGGCATCGGCCGGCTCGGCAGCATCATGATCCAGGCAAAGACGACGCTGGCAAACGACTGCTCCATACGGTCGGCCACTTGCTGGATCACCGCGCGCAGGTGGACGCCGGCGTCGTCCGGCGCGCTGAACAGGCGCCCGCCGCCGAACGGCGACCAGGTCATTGGCGCGATACCGAGCTCTTGCAGGCCGTCGAAGGTGGCGTCGAACATCGGCGCCGTGTGCAGCGGCGAGAACTCGACCTGGTTGGTGGCCAGCGGCACGCGGCGATTCAGCGCCTCGAACTGGTGGCGCGTGAAATTCGACACGCCGACGTGGCGCACCTTGCCGGCTGCCTGCAGCCGTGTAAACGCTTCGGCAACTTCGTCGAAGTGCATCAGCGGATCGGGGCGGTGGATCAGCAGCAGGTCGAGGTAGTCGGTGCCGAGCTGGCGCAGCGATTCCTCGCAGGAGGCGACGATGTGTTCGAGACTGGTGTCGTAATGCTGGATCGTGTGCGCGGGACGGCTGGGCGAGACCAGCTTGATGCCGCACTTGCTGACGATTTCCATCCGGCCGCGCAGCGAAGGCTGGGCGCGCAGCGCTTCGCCGAACAAGCCCTCGACGCTGTAGTTGCCGTAGATGTCAGCATGATCGAAGCTGGTCACGCCCATCGCGATGCAGTCTTCGATGAAGCCAATGCGCTGCTCGACCGACATGTTCCATTCACCCAGGCGCCACATCCCGGCGATAACGCGCGACAGTTCGAGGCCGTCCTTGCGGGTGGCGATGCGGGGGCAGGCGAGAAGGGACGGTTCGGACATGGCGGGGCTTTCTTGCTTGAAAAGTAACAAGCGCATTATAGCGGTGGCGGCCGGACATGCACGGGCGGTACGGCAGCCATAAAAAATGCCCGCCGGGCGCAAACCGGGCGGGCATTCCTGTCGAGCAGCCGGTATGCAGGCTTACTTGATCATCAAACGCATCGAGTCCCAGGCGCGGCCGAACATGCTCGCTTCCGGCACTTCTTCCAGCGCGACCACCGGGAGCACCAGCAGCGGCTTGTTGTCGACCATCATGCGCAGGGTGCCGACGCGGCCGTTGCGCGCCAGCGGGGCGACCAGCGGGTCCTTGCGCTCGAGCACAGGCTTGAGTTTGCCGGCAACGCCCTTCGGTACCGTCACCAGCACGTCATTCGTGAAACCGATCTTCACCGTCGATTGCGCACCCTTCCACACTTCCGGCGTGGCGATTGCCTGGCCCTTCGAATACAGTTTCACGGTGTCGAAGTTCTGGAAACCCCAGTTCAGCAGCTTCTGGCTTTCCTGGGTACGCACCGCATCCGAGCTGGCGCCCGAGACGACCGAAATCAGGCGGCGCTGGCCGGAGGCACCATTCGGGCGGCGCGCCGAGGCGATCATGCTGTAGCCCGAGGAATCGGTGTGGCCGGTCTTCATGCCGTCGACGGTCGGGTCCAGCCACAGCAGGCGGTTGCGGTTCTGCTGGGTGATCTTGTTGTAGGTGAACTGCTTGACCGAGTCGATCTTGTAGAACTCCGGGAAATCGCGGATCACGTTGGTGGCCAGCTGCGCCAGGTCTTGCGCGGTCGAGAAGTTGTCCGGGCTCGGCAGGCCGTGCGGGTTGGCGAACCGCGTGTTCTTCAGGCCCATGCGCTGGGCTTCGCGGTTCATCAGCACCACGAAGGTGCCTTCGTCGCCGGCGACGGCTTCGGCCAGCGCCACGGCCGCGTCGTTACCCGACTGCACCATCAGGCCATGCAGCAGGTCGTCCACGCTGACTGGGGTGGCCGGGTCGATGAACATCTTCGAGCTGCTCGAATCGACTTTCCAGGCACGGGTCGAGACGGTGACCATCGTGTTCAGGGCCAGCTTCTTGTCGCGGATGGCGCCGAAGGTGACATAGGCGGTCATGATCTTGGTGAGCGATGCCGGTTCGATACGCGCGTTCGGGTCCTGGGCCGCGATGACCTGGCCGCTGGTGGCGTCGAGCAACAGCCACGATTTCGCCGCGATCTGTGGAGCAGGCACGGTCTGCGCGCTGGCCGACAGCGTCAACAGGCTGGCGGCCAGGGCCGCAATCAGTTTTTTCATGGGAGCTAAATGTGAGTCAGTAGAGGTGGTGCGGATGCCGCAGGTCTGCGTGGAGCATTTCCCAGCGGCATGGATTTATTGAAGTGCCTAATTATAGGCCAGTGCCGCGCTCAATTGTCACGCCGCCACATCTGCACGACAAGATTTTTGATCGGGTTGAGGCGCTTGTGGAAGAAGTGATCCGCGCCCGGGATCACGATCACCGGGATTTCCTGCGGCCGCGCCCAGTCGAACACCATCTGCAGCGTGATCGTGTCGTCCAGCTCGCCATGGATCAGGATCGTGTCTTCCGGCACGTTCGGCAGCGGCCATTTACCGGCGGCGCAGCCGACCAGCACCAGGCGCTCGATCGCATCCGGTTTGCCCTCGTTCACCAGGCGTGCGTGCAGCTGGGCCTGCACGAAGGTACCGAAGGAAAAGCCGGACAATGCCACCGGCAAGCCGGGGTACTGCGACTGCATGTGTTCCATCATGCAGGCCATGTCGTCGACTTCGCCGTGGCCGCGGTCATGCTCGCCTTCCGATTGGCCGACGCCGCGGAAATTAAAACGCGCCGTGGCATAGCCGAGCGTGACAAAGGTGCGCGCCAATGTTTGCGTGACCTTGTTTTCCATGGTGCCGCCGTAGAGCGGATGCGGGTGGGCGACCAGGGCGATCCCGCGCGGGGTGCCTTCCGGCAGGTCGAGCATGCATTCCATCTTGCCGACCGGACCGTCGAGGGTGAAACGTTTCGAAAACTTGTTCATGTACTTAAAAAATAATCAGATTTTCAGGCGTTCGACGATCTGACCGCCGAGGATGTGCGTGTCGATGATGTCGTCGATGTCGCTGGTGTCGACATAGGTGTACCAGGTGCCTTGCGGGTAGACGACGAGCACCGGGCCTTCTTCGCAGCGCTCGAGGCAGCCGGCCTGGTTGATGCGTACCTTGCCCGGTTCGCTCAGGCCGAGCTTCTTGATGCGCTTCTTGGCGTGCTTTTGCGCGATCTCGGCGCCGGACTTGCCACAGCTCTCGCGGCAATTCTCGCCCTCGCGCACGTTCATGCAAAAGAATACGTGGTGCTCGTAATACGGTTTGTTGTCGCTCATGTCGTTCTCGCTATCCTTGACGTGACTAAGCCAGCCGCAATGATACGCGTTCTTATCCGCGATTCAGTTTATGGGACGGTAAGAGCAGGAACCACAGGGCAAAGAATGGCCACAATAAGGATAAAAACTGGGCGGCCCCATTAAAATTCAGGAATTTCCCCTGTACCCAGCCCTGCAGCGTCAGCGTGAAATACGGGTTCGCAGGAATCGTGTTCAACACGATCAGGCTCAGCACGAGGGTGACAACGGCCAGCCGCCGCTGCGCGATTTGCGGCGCAAAGGCCAGGCCCGCCAGCATGATCAAGCCGATCAGGAAGCCGCCCTCGGCGCCCGGCGTCACCCACACGAAGGCGTTATCCGGCCGGAACAGCAGCGAACTGGCCAGGGTTTTTAGCACCAGGGCGGCGGCCAGCATCAGGAGCATCAACGCGAATCGCGGCGCGCCCCTGCGCAGCAGGCACAGCAGGGTGAGCGCGGCGCCGGTCATGCCGCAGGCGGTGATGATCGTTTCCGACAGCCAGAACTGCTCCACGCTCATTGCCGGACCCGGGCGCAGCATGGCGATCAAGTCGATGTCGGTCTCGAACCAGGTCGACAGCCAGCCCGAAATAATGGGTAACACCTGGCCGTGGCCAAATAAAAAACTTTGCGGATAGATCTGGGCCAGCGGCCACAGCGCAAGCAGCACCAGCCCCTGGCTGGCGTGCGGCGCGAACCAGCGTTTGCGCACGCGGTACAGGCGGCCCTGGTCGAGCAGACTCCTGGCCATGAGCGGGCCGATGCAGGCGCCGATGAAGCAGCCGGCCGCATTCGTCAGCAAATCCAGGTTCGAGGGCACACGGCTGGGCAGGAAATTCTGCACCGTTTCCATGGTGCCGGTGACCAGGAAGCCGAGCAGCGTCGCCAGCAATGCCGCCCACACCCCGCGCACCCGCGGATACAGGGCCAGCGCCAGCAGGATGCCAAGGGGGACGTAGCCGACGATATTCACCATCACGTCGAAGCCGGTGAAGTAGCGCTGCTTGACCAGGTTCATGAACGACAGCAGCGGCAAGCCGTTGCTGCGCCAGCCCGTGAACGGGAACCAGCTGGCGTAGACGATCAGCAGCAGGTAGGCCAGCAGCGCCGCGCGCGCGACGGGCGAGCCGCGGCGCGGCGCGGTGTTGTCAGTTGCAGCGCCTTGCCCGTCCCCGTGTGCTTCCGATGCGGTCATCGTTTGCGGTTAGCGGAGGCGAGCCAGGCAATGATGTCGGCGGCAACGGCGTCGGTGCTGGCGGTCAGCGCACGCGCGCCGCCGGCGGCGTCGGCACTCGGCGCCGGCGTGGCGCGTGTAAACGTCTTCTGGTCCTGCAGTGCGTGGCCGTTGAACAGAGAAGCGCGCAGCATCACCTGGCCTTCGCTGGCGCTGGTGCTGGAAAATGCGTGCGAAAAGTCGTCGATCTCGATGCGTAAAATGGGGATGTTGTTGCTCGAGTCGGTGGCCGACAGCACCTTCACGCCGGCCTGGGCCAGGCGCGATTTCACACGCTGCGTGAGCAGCAGCAGCGGGTTCGCGCTCCAGCGGCTGTTGGCATAGGTGCGCGCCTGCAGCGGGTCGTTGTAGTTCAGGCGGTAGACCATGCGTTCGTTCTCGAAGGTCGGCGAGCCGGTCGCGTCCATCACGATGATGGCGGCCAGCGGTGCCTGCGCTGCGGGAGTGCCTGGTGCGCCGAGCGGCCCGAAGTCGAACTGGGTATTGCCGCCTTCTTTGGCTTTGTTCGAGGCGCAGCCGGCGACGGCGAGGGCGAGGACGGCAGCGCCGAGGAAGCGGTGCAGGGTGGTGTTCAAGGTGATCCTCATTTGGTCGGGGCGGCGAAGCCTGGCTCGCCGGGGCCGGGTTGAATGTTCGGATTGCCGAACAGGATGCTTTGCGGACGGTCCGACAGCGAGTCGGCGGTGCGGCGCACTGAACGCAGCGCCGTGCGCGCTTCGTCCGTCATGCGGGTCAGGTGCGGCAGCGTTTCCGATTCCAGGTCGGACGTCACGCCCTGCAGCGAGCCGATGGCGCCGTTCAGGCGATTCAGCGGGCCGTCCGGCGCCTGAAGGCCGGTCGCCAGGCGATTGTAATTGTCGGCGGTCGCCTTGGCGCTGTTCGAGAAGGCGCCGAAAGCGTCGGCGCTGCGGTCGACCTTCTCGACCAGGGCGGGCAGGCGGTCGATCGTCGGCCCGAGTTTTTCGGGGATCGCGCCGTAAGCGGCGGCCGCCTTGCTGATATTGTCAAAAGCCCCGATGATGGTCTTCTGGTTCTCGTCGCTCATCAGGGTGTTGATGCGCGTCGTAATCTGCTCGGTGCGGTCGAGGATGGCGACGCCGCGCTTTTCCAGCTGGTCGAGCAGGCCCGGACGCAGCGGAATGCGGCCTACCTGGTCGCGGTTGGCTTTCAGGAGCGGCGAACCGGTGCGGTCGTCATCTAACTGGATGAAGGCGATGCCGGTCACGCCCTGGTAGCCGAGCGACGCGAAGGTCGTGGTGGTGATCGGGGAGCCGTCTTCGACCGACAGGCGGATCATGATCTGGCCCGTCACCTTCGGATCGAACACGATTTCCTCGACGCGTCCCACTTCCAGGCCGCGGTAACGCACCGTCGCCTGGGGATTCAAGCCGGGGATCGACTGGGTGGTGACGATTTCGTAGGGCGAGCGTTCGGTCTTGTCGCGGTTCAGCCAGAGGCCCACCAGGATGGTGGCCACCAGCAGGGCAATCGTGAAGATGCCCGTCATTAATGCATACGATCGGTTTTCCATGTCACTCTTTCGGTTCTTCGTCCGCCGCTTCGTCGCGTTCGTCGAGCACTTCGAGTGCCCGCTGCCCGCGTCCGCCGAGGAAGAAGTGTTTAATGAACGGATGGTCCACCCGCAGCACGTCGCGCGACGGTCCCACCGCCAGCACGTGTTTGTCGGCCAGGACCGCAATGCGCGAGGACAGCGCAAACAGCGTATCGAGGTCGTGGGTGACCATCACCACAGTCAGTTTCAGTTCGCGGTGCAGCGCCTGGATCAGCGTGACAAATGCATCCGACGCGTCGGGATCGAGTCCCGCCGTCGGTTCGTCCAGGAACAGCAATCTCGGTTCCAGCGCCAGCGCGCGCGCCAGGGCCGCGCGCTTGGTCATCCCGCCCGACAGATCGGACGGCATCTTGTTCGCGTGTTCCGCGCCCAGGCCCACCATGTCCATTTTCAGCAGCACGGCGTCGCGGATCACGTCCTCGGGCAGGGCGCGCAGCTCGCGCATCGGCTGGGCGATGTTGTCGAACACCGTCAGCGCCGAATACAGCGCGCCCTGCTGGAACAGCATGCCCCAGTGGTTGCGCATGCGTTGCAGTTGTTCCGGCTTGGCTTCGCTGATGTCTTCCCCGAACACGCGCACGCAGCCGCGCGCCGGCCTTTCCAATCCCAGCATCTGGCGCAGCAGCACGGTTTTACCCGTGCCCGAGCCGCCGACGATCGACAGGATCTCGCCCGAATAGATCTCGAGATTGAGGTCCTGGTGAATGACCGTCTTGCCGAACTTGGTCCACAGGCCGCGGATCTCGACCACCGGCGGGCCAACGTCTTCCTCGGGCTTGCGGTTCAGGCGTTGCGGCCCGCGTTGTTGCTTCGTGTCAGCCATCAGAACCCCACGCCGGAAAAGACGATCGCAAACACCGCGTCGGCCAGGATCACGACCGTGATCGACGTCACCACCGAGGTCGTGGTGCCGCGCCCCAGGCTTTCGGTATTCGGCTTGATGCGCAGGCCGAAATGGCAGGACACCAGCGCGATCAGCACGCCGAAGGTCATGCCTTTCAGGAGGCCGATCGTGTAGTTCACCAAGGGGACTGCGTCCGGCAGCTTTTGCAGGAAGTAGCGGAACGACAGGCCCAGTTCCAGTTTCGCCGAAGACGCGCCGCCGAGCAGGGCCATGGCGTCGGTCCAGACCACCAGCAGCGGCATCGCGATCGCCAGTGCGACCACCTTCGGCATGATCAGGCGGTAGCCGTGCGAGATGCCCATCACCAGCATGGCGTCGAGTTCCTCGTTCACCCGCATCACGCCCAATTGCGCCGTGATCGAGGAACCCGAGCGGCCGGCAACCAGAATTGCCGCCAGCAGCGGGCCCAGTTCGCGGACCACGCTCATGCCCAGGATGTCGACCAGGTAGATGTCGCCGCCGAACTGGCGCAGCTGCTGGGCCGACAGGAAAGACAGCACCACGCCAATCAGGAAGCCGACCAGCGCCGTGATGCCCAGCGCCTGGAAGCCGGAATGATAGATGTTCGCCGAGATTTCGCGCCAGGGTCCCGTGTTCGGGCGGCGGATGAAGCGGCCCAGATCCTGGATCAGGCGGCCGATCAGTTCAATAAAACCGTGCAGGTGCTCGAAAAAGTTCAGCAGGCCGGCGCCGAGCACGATGATCCAGTTCAGCGGGCTGACCTTGTGGCGCGCCAGGGTATGGCGGCTGGCCTGCTCGATGCGCGCGAACAGCTCTTCCTGGCGCGGGTCGAGCTGCAAGTTCGCAGGACGCTTCTTGCCCCAGGCATTCCACAACAACTGGGCGCCGATGTGGTCGATGCTGGTCACGCCGGTCAGGTCCCACGCAAGGTTGGCCTTCTTTTTCAGGCCGGTCAGCGTGCGGTTGATCCCCTTGAGCATCCCCTTCTGGCTCAGCGCATGCACCTGCCAGACGCCGCTGACGATGACAGATTGCGCCGCGCCGCCGGCGGCCTGTTCGATGGTTAATGTTGGCGTATTTTCAATCTGCATTGTTGCAGTGTAAAAGGAATTTGCTGTCTCTGCCATTCAGGACGATCTAGCGTGCTCAAGCTGCGAGATGGCGGACCTGCCTTGCCGGGGCCGCGACGGCCGCCGCGCGCTCCTTTTTGGCCGGGCTGTCGATGCCGCCCGCATAGTCGCTCGCCACCAGGCCCAGCGCACGTTCGCGCTCCATGCCGGTCACCTGCAACCACTCGGCCACCAGTTTCGCCAGCCGGTCGAGGGCGATGCGGTGGGTGGCGTCAAGCTTCGTATAGATCCAGTCCGAGAAGGCCATGAAGTTTTCGAACGGGCGCACGCCCAGCAGTTCGGGCGTGGTATACGCGAAGCGCCCGGAGTTGGCCACCAGGTCCCAATAGCGCGCGAAGCGCACCAGGCGCTGCATGGTCGGGAAGTCGATCAGGCTCGTCGCCAGCACGGTGTACGGCGGATATGGGTCGTACACCATGTGATAGGGCTCGGTGTGGCGGATGATTGGCGTGCCGCGCAGGCGTTTCAAGATGCCGAACTGGATCTCGTGGGCGCCGAGACCGACCAGTTGATCGAAACCGCGCGCAAAACTGGCGATGTCCTCGCCGGGCAGGCCGGCGATCAGGTCGACGTGCAGGTGCGCCTGCGAGTGCTCGCACAGCCAGCGAATGTTGTCCGCAGCCTTGGCATTGTCCTGGCGCCGGCTGACCAGCGCCTGCACCTCCGGATTGAAACTCTGGATGCCGATCTCGAACTGCAAGGCGCCGGCGGGAAAACGCGCGATCATTTCCTTCAGCGCTTCCGGCAAATGATCCGGCACCAGCTCGAAGTGGGCATACACAGGATCTTCCGGGTTCGCCTCCAGCTTATCGAAGAAAAACTGCATGATCTTCATGCTCGTCTTGACGTTCAGGTTGAACGTGCGGTCGACGAATTTGAACAGGCGCGCGCCTCTGGCATGCAGCGCTTCCATCTGTGCGAGGAAGGCCTCCAAGGGGAACGGCCAGGCGGTTTTATCGAGCGAGGACAGGCAGAACTCGCATTTGAACGGGCAGCCGCGCGAGGCTTCCACATATAAAGTGCGGTGCGCGATGTCCTCGTCACTATATAGGGAGTAGGGCAGCGCGACTTGCGCCATGGGCGGCTGCACGCCGGCATGCACCTTCATCAGCGGCTGGGGCCCCTGCAGGATCTCGGTGCACAATTGTGCGAAGGTGAGGTCGCCCCAGCCGGTGACGACGTAATCGGCCAGTTTGACGATCGCCTGCTCGTTCGTCTCGTACGACACTTCCGGGCCGCCCAGCACGATCGTCACCTCGGGCGCGACGCGTTTCAACATCGCCACGATGCGCGTCGTTTCTTCGACGTTCCATATATACACGCCGAAGCCGATGATGCGCGGGTGCTGGGCCAGCAGGCGCTCGACCACCTCGGTGGTCTTGGCGCCGATGACGAATTCCTGGATCCGCGTGTCGGGGCCGAGCGGGCCCATGTTCGCCAGCAGATAACGCAGGCCCAGCGAAGCGTGGGCATAGCGGGCGTTCAGGGTGGACAACAGGATGGTCATGGCGGCAAGCGTTTCGAGCAAAGGAAGCATTTTACGCGTTGTCGCCGCAATCCGTGCTGGCGCTCCTTGAGCTTGCCTGTTAGAATGCACCCCGGAATTCAGGGAGTTGTTGCCCAGTTGTGGAACAGCGTCCCAGCAAGTTATGCCTGATGACCATAGCAAGTCGGTCCCACCCCTTCCCATCCCGAACAGGACCGTGAAACGACTTTGCGCCGATGATAGTGCTGCAACCAGTGTGAAAGTAGGTTATCGTCAGGCTAGTTATAAAGAAAAACCCCAGCCCGTGTGCTGGGGTTTTTTTTTCGTCTTTTTTTTCAGCACTGCTCGCGC
The DNA here is from genome assembly GCF_051262535.1 of Massilia sp. CMS3.1. NCBI lineage: Bacteria > Pseudomonadati > Pseudomonadota > Betaproteobacteria > Burkholderiales > Oxalobacteraceae > Massilia > Massilia sp. CMS3.1. Next base: position 252,946 of record NZ_JBIMES010000009.1, read on the forward strand.
ATGTGTAGTCGGAGAACGGTCTCGCCTTCGTGCTCGCGCATGAGATGGCGCACCTGTCTCACCGGCGCAGCAGCTGGGTAATGCCAGTTATTCGCGCGCACGCGAGTCGGCGGCGGACGCGATGGCCTTGCAGGTGCGGGGGTGCCGCTACGGCCATGCGGGCGGCGCGCGCGATGCCGATGCGCTTCCCGGTTCCCACTATGTCACCTCGCACCCGGCAATGGGCGCGCGTATCGATGCCATTCATGGCGCTGCCAGGCAAGCCGGTATGAAGATCGGGCCCGTGCTGCCCTTGTCGCTGGCGAAATAATCGGCAATCGCCGGAACCCATCAACTTTGCCAGCTTGCCTGCTACTTCCCGACGTTCAAACTGGTTCTCCGAATGTGCCGCCGTGCCATCCGGGAGCCATTCGTCTTTCATTTCGCCACGCGGATACCCGCAGAAAGCGTCCACATGAAACGTCAGCAAGTGCAATTGAACCCATTCCCACCCTTGCGATATGCCAGCGTCGCCGCGATGCTGCTGCTCTCGCTGGCCGGCTGCAGCAGCAATGATGACGACAGCACGGAAACGGCAGCGCCGCCGCCGGTCGCCACCGCCTCCCGCATCGACGTCGACGTTGCCCGCACCACCTACGGGGTGCCGCACGTGCGCGCCAAGGACTTCCGCAGCCTCGGCTATGGCCTGGCCTATGCCTATGCACAGGACAATGTCTGCATGTTTGCCGATACCGTGCTGACGGTACGTGGCGAACGCGCGCAGTTCTTTGGCGGAGAAGCGCGCGCGCCGCAACGCACCGGCGACGAATACGGCGCCGCCAGCGGCTTCATGGACCTGAAGAACGAAGACAGCGACTTCTTTTTCAAGGGCTATCTCGACCTCGAACAACTGCGCGCCAACTATGCCGCCGGCGCACCCGAGCCGCGCGAACTCATCGAGGGCTATGTCGAAGGCTACAACCGTTATGTGAAGGCGTTCGCCGGCCTGTATCCGGCCGCCTGCAACAACGCCAGGTGGGTGCGCCCGATCACGGTCGACGATATGATGTTGATCATGGCCGAGAAGGCCTTGCACGCGACCGGCCAGGTGTTTGCGAAAGAATTCGTGGCGGCCGGGCGTGTGGCGGGCGCGACGGTCGCTGCCAGGAGCGCGCGCAAGTTCGATCCGGCCTTCCTGCTGGCGCGCCTCGATAAACTCAACCGGCAAGGGATCGGCAGCAATGCGCTGGCCGTCGGCAAGGATCTGTCCGCCAACGGCCGCGGTCTCCTGCTCGGGAATCCGCATTATCCGTGGACCTCGGCCGACCGCTTCTACCAGGCCCACCTGACGGTGCCCGGCACCTATGATGCGATGGGCGTCATCATCGGCGGCATTCCGGCGATCGTGATCGGTTTTAATAAGGACATTGCCTGGAGCCATACGGTCACCACGGCGATCCACTTCACCACCTTCCGCCTGTCGCTCGACGCAAGCGATACGAGTGGTACCACCTATCTGGTTGACGGCGCTCCGAACAAGATGAGCTCGAAAACGGTCTCGGTCGACCTGCTGCAGGCCGACGGCTCGCTGACGAAGCGCAGCAAGACCTTCTGGTTCAGCCGGCAAGGCGCGGTGATCGTCAAGCCGGAGGCGGGCATGACCTGGACGGCGAGCGCGGCCTATGTGCTGGCCGATCCGAACCGCAACAACACCCGCATGCTCGAGCAATGGCTGGGCATCGGCAAGGCGAATAATGTGCAGGCGATCAAGGCGTCGCTCGACAAGACCGTCGGCCTGCCCTGGGTGAATACGCTGGCCGCCGACCGTGATGGCAATGTGCTGTTCGCCGACGCCAGCGTGGTGCCGCACATGGGCGCGCAGAAATTCGGCAACGGTTGCCTGTTGCTGCAGGCGGCACTGCTGTTCGACGGTTCGCGCAGCAGTTGTGGCTGGGGCCAGGATGCGAATGCGCCGGCCGGGATCTATTCACCAGCCAATAGTCCGTGGGCGATCCGCACCGATTACGTAGGCAATTCGAACGACAGCTACTGGCTGAACAATCCGAAAGCCTTGCTGATCGGGCCGGCGCCGCTCGGCTTCTCCCCCCTGTATGGCCGCGTCAATGCCGAGCAGAGCCTGCGCACGCGCATTGGCTTCCGCCAGTTCGAAGAGCTGGCGCTGACAAAGAAGATCGGCCTGCCTGACATGCAGGCGCTGGCGTTTGCGAATCGCCTGCATGCGGCCGAGCTGGTGCTGCCGGAATTGCTGCCGGCCTGCACGGCCAGTGGCGACGCCGTCCTGCTCCAGGCCTGCACCGCACTGGCAGCCTGGGACCGCCGGGTGAACATCGACAGCCGCGGCGCCGTGCTGTTCCGCGAGTACTGGAACAGCGCTGCCGCGATTCCCAACAAGTGGGCGGTGCCGTTCAACCCGGCCGATCCGGTGAATACGCCGAACGGTCTCGCGCCAGGCGCCGTTCCCGCCATGCTCGCGGCCCTCAAGAATGCCGCACTCAAGCTGCAAGGGCTCGGCATCGCGTTCGACGGCAAGCTGGGCGACTACCAGACCGAAACGCGCAATGGCGTGCGCATAGCGCTGCATGGCGGTATCGGTAACGTCGACGGCTCGTATAACTCGCTGACGATGCGCAGCGCCTTGACGAACACCGGTTACAACGGCGTGCACTGGGGCCAGAGCTATATCCAGGCAGTGAGCTTCGACGATCAGGGCCCGGTCGCCCAGGCAATGCTGACCTACGGGCAGTCGACCGATCCGAAGTCGCCGTATTACGCCGACCAGACCGGCGTGTTCTCGCGCAAGGAGTGGCCGGCCTTGCCCTTTACGGAGGACAAGATCAAGGCCGATCCGAACTACCAGCCGATGACGCTCAAGAGCGAATAGGGCGATTCTGCCGGCAACACCCCGGCCGCAAAAAAGCACTTGCCCACTGCGGCCGGGGTTCGCTATAATTCGCCTCCTGTTGAAAACGACCACGAAATCAAGTCGTTGGAGTTGCAACAGGGCACTGCGAAACACTGCGGTGTAGCAAGAAAGAGGTTGACGAGAATCGCGAAACACTGCATAATCTCATCTCTCTGCTGCTGACAAACAAAACGCTTTGTCGCCAAGTAGCAAGACGCAGTACCGAAC